>DASVOF010000058.1:0-7336 GCA_036383495.1 Sphingobium sp.
ATGGATCACAACGTAGCCCTGCGCCTTTCCGAAGCCAAGGCTGATGTCGTGTTCAACGCCCTCCACGGCGTGCCGGGTGAGGATGGTACGGTGCAGGGCATGATGGACCTGATGGGCATCACCTACACCCATTCGGGTCTCGCGACCTCCGTCATCGCCATCGACAAGCAACTCACCAAGCAGGCTCTCGTGCCCCATGGCATCCCCATGCCCGGCGGCCATATCGTGACGAGCTAAAGCCTGTTCGAAGTCGATCCGCTGCCGCGCCATTATGTGTTGAAACCGGTCAATGAAGGCAGCTCGGTCGGCGTCGCCATAGTCACGGCGGAGGGTAATTACGGCAACCCGATTGCGCGAGATGCCGTCGGCCCATGGCAGGACTTCGCCGAACTGCTCGCCGAACCCTATATTCGTGGGCGGGAACTCACCACCGCCGTGCTGGGGGATGAGGCGCTGCTGGTGACGGAACTGCGCCCGAAAAGCGGCTTCTACGATTTCGACGCCAAATATACCGACGGCATGACCGAACATGTCTGCCCGGCCGAAATTCCCAATGAGATCAGCGAGGCGTGCAAGGCGCTCGCGCTGCGCGCGCATCAACTGCTAGGGTGCCAGGGCGCGTCACGGTCGGATTTCCGCTGGGACGACAGCCAGGGTATCGAAGGACTGTTCCTGCTGGAGGTAAACACCCAGCCGGGCATGACGCCGCTCAGCCTCGTCCCCGAACAGGCGGCGAAACTGGGCATTGACTATGCCGAGCTGGTGGAGCGTATCGTCGAGGACGCGCTTCGACAAAAACAGGGCGCAAAGGGGGCGGATCATGGCTGACGCACGTATCCGACGTGGCGGAACGGCGCGGTTGGCGCGCACGACCGACGCGCGCGGCCGCAACGGGCCGGGGCGAGGGCGACCGACCAAGCGCCGTTCCTGGATCGGTCGCCTGATCCACGCGCTCCCGATCAGCGAAGACACGCTGCAACGCATGGCGAGCTGGGCGATCGTCGCCATCGCGCTTTCCCTCGTGATCGGGATCGCCGCCTTTTTCGGTGTCCCTGCCATGGCGGAGCAGAAAGCGGCCGACGTGGCGGCGAAGGCAGGATTTGAAGTTCAGAAGGTCGAGGTGCGAGGCGTCGAACGGATGGACGAACTGCCCGTCTATAATATCGCGCTGGGGCAGGTGGACCGCTCGATGCTCTCTCTCGACCTGCCGAAGGTGCGAGCGGAGATGCTCAAGCTCGGCTGGGTCAAGGACGCGCGCGTTTCCCGACGCCTGCCCGACACGCTGGTGGTGGACATTGTCGAGCGCGATCCGGTGGCGGTATGGCAGCATGATGGGCAATTGCACCTGATCGACGTGCAGGGCGTGGTGTTGCAGTCGGTGTCCGCCAATGCGATCCCGGACCTGCCGCTGGTCGTCGGGCCGAGCGCGAACCGGCAGACGGCCGGGCTCAACAAGCTGATGGAAAATGCGCCTGCGCTCAAACCCATGCTGGCGGGCGCGACCTGGGTCGGGAACCGGCGGTGGGACCTGCGCTTTCAGTCGGGCGAAACGCTTTCCCTGCCTGAAGGGGAACGGGCCTCCGCCACTGCGCTGGTCAATTTCGCGCGCATGGACGGCGTCAACCGCCTGCTGGGACGCGGCATCGTGAAGTTCGACATGCGCGATCCCGACCGCTTCATCCTGCGCCTGCCGCAAGGACAGGCCGACGCCAAGCCCGTCGCCGCGCAGAGCAAGAGCGCGGCGACGGCGGCGGACGGCGAGGAAGGCTGACCATCATGGCGCAACCCAAGGTCGAAAAGCTCGTCACCGCGATAGACATCGGATCGTGGAAAGTCTCCGCCCTAATCGCGGGCCGGACCGAGACGGGCGAACTGGCGATCCTGGGCACGGGCCAACGCGAAAGCCGGGGCGTGCGCCGCGGCTTCATCGCCGACATGGAGCGCACCGAACTGGCGGTGCGTGAAACGGTCGAGCAGGCGGAACGGGTCGCAGGTACCAATATAGAGGATGTGTGGGTCAGCTTTTCGGGCGGCAGTCTGGTCAGCGATGTCGTCACCGTCGAGCGCGACATGGGCGGCTATCGCATCGAGCAGCCCGATATCGATGACCTTCTGACCACCGGACAGCAGGGCATCGACCCTGACGGTCGCGTCGTGCTCCATGCGCAGCCTACCTGTTTCACCATCAATGGCCG
This sequence comes from Sphingobium sp., assembly GCA_036383495.1. Lineage (GTDB taxonomy): Bacteria > Pseudomonadota > Alphaproteobacteria > Sphingomonadales > Sphingomonadaceae > Sphingobium. The sequence continues at coordinate 2,196 of DASVOF010000058.1, forward strand.
CGTGCCGGTGAAGAAGCCGCTCGGCATGCATGCCGACCTTTTGGGCGTGGACATCCATGTCGTGCTGGCCGATGGAGCGCCGCTCGCCAATCTCGACCTGTGCGTGCGCGGCGCCTATCTCAACGTCAATTCGATCGTGGCCTCTCCCATCGCAACGGGCCTTGCCTGCCTGTCGGAAGAGGAGCGGGATCTGGGCGTCGCGCTGATCGAACTGGGGGCGGGCGTTACCAATGTGTCCTTATATGCGGGCGGCATGCTGGTCGGCCTGCACAGCATTCCCATCGGGGCGTCGGACATCACCGACGATATCGCCTCCGCCTTCGGCATCCGCCGCAGCCAGGCGGAGCGGATCAAATGCTTCTACGGTTCGGCGATGCAGAACCGCCGCGATTTCCGCGAGATGATCGAGATCGCGCCGCCCCATGGCGATGTGGCCGTGCCCGGCCAAAGCGCCGGTCCCAATGCCGATGGCGGCAAGATCACGCGCGCGGCGCTGGTGGCGGTGATCTGCGAGCGGTTGAACCAGCTGATGACGGAAATCAACGCGGCGCTGGCGGGCATGGGCTTCAATACGCCCACGGGCCGCCAGGTGGTGCTGACCGGCGGCGGCGCGGAAATGAAGGGCATCGCCGACTATGCGCAGGGCGCGCTCGGTCGGGCGGTGCGCATCGGGCGTCCTCGCGGCCTTGCCGCCATGCCCGAAGCGCATAGCGGGCCCGCCTTCGCAACCTTGGCCGGACTTGCGCTTTATGGTGCTTCAAACCCGGTTGATCTTAGAAGGATAGCGCCCGCGCCTCAGACCGTTCATCGCATCGGCGCGCCCCTATGGTGGCAGCGGATGGTGCGAGCCGTGAAGACGAACTACTGAATTAATTGAAGTCAGGCGAAATTTGCTGGTGAATTACACCATTTTCTGTTGCATTAACCTTTGATGACAGTTTCGCTCATGTTGGGAGCTAGAATTTATGAGCATTGAGATCAGCCCGCCGCATGTGGATGAGTTGAAGCCCCGCATCGCGGTGATCGGCGTCGGCGGCGCGGGCGGCAACGCCATCGCGAACATGATCGCCGCGTCGGTCGAGGGTGTGGATTTCATCGTCGCCAACACCGACGCGCAGGCGCTGAACGCCTCGCCGGCGGAGCGTCGCATTCAACTCGGGCCGCAGATCACCGAAGGGCTGGGCGCCGGTTCGCGTCCCGAAATCGGCAAGGCGGCGGCGGAAGAGACGATCGTTTCGGTCGAACAGGCGCTCGACGGCGCGCATATGTGCTTCATCGCCGCCGGCATGGGCGGCGGCACCGGCACGGGCGCTGCTCCCGTCATCGCCAAGGCGGCGCGCGACAAGGGCATCCTGACCGTCGGCGTCGTGACCAAGCCCTTCACCTTTGAGGGCAATCGTCGCATGAAGTCGGCGGAAAGCGGTATCGAAGAGCTGCAAAAGCATGTCGATACGCTGATCGTTATCCCGAACCAGAATCTGTTCCTGATCGCCAACCCCAACACCACCTTCAAGGAAGCCTTCCAGATGGCTGACGAGGTGCTGCAACAGGGCGTTCGCGGCATCACCGACCTCATGGTCATGCCGGGCCTCATCAACCTCGACTTCGCCGACGTCCGTTCGGTCATGGGCGAGATGGGCAAGGCGATGATGGGCACCGGCGAAGCCGAAGGCGACGGCCGCGCGCTCCAGGCGGCGGAAAAGGCGATCGCCAACCCGCTGCTCGACGGCGTGTCGATGCGCGGCGCGAAGGGCGTCATCGTCTCGATCGTCGGCGGTGAGGACATGCGCCTGATGGAAGTCGACGAAGCCGCCAACCATATCCGCGAACTGGTCGATCCGGACGCGAACATCATCTGGGGATCGGCCTTCAACGACCATCTCAACGGCAAGATCCGCGTGTCCGTGGTCGCCACCGGCATCGACAGCGAAGCCACGGCAGGGGCCGCGCCGCTGACCCAGCCGTTCAGCTTCGCGAGCCGCCCGGCGGTCGCTGTGCCCGCCGCCGCCGCGCCCAAGCCGGTCTTCGAGCCTGCCCCCACGCCTGCTCCGACCGCAGCGCCTGAGCCGGAGCCCGAGACGCTGGAACTGGACGTTCCCGCCGCACCCGAGCCTGCGCCGCTGACCGCGCCGGTCGAGGAAAAGGCGGCTGCCGCGCCCCGCGCGGCTTCGCCGACGCCGTCCCGTCCCGCTGCTGTCTTCTCGGATGAAGATGCCTCGCAGGACGAACTGCTGCTCGGTGCGGCGGAGGCGGAGGCACAGCCCGCACCTGCTCCCGCGCCCCAATCCGCCCCGCGCGTGGCCACCGGCGGAACGCTGTTCGAACGCATGGCGGGCCTCACCCGTGGCGCGGACAAGAATGCGGCGGCGAAGGACGATACGTCGGCTCCGGAAATCCCGCGCTTCCTGAACCGGCAGAGCAATCAATAATATCCCCGCCAATACGGGTTTAAAGCGCGCCATCGGTTGCTTGAGGCAATCGGGCGCGCTTTTCCTTTTGGTGAATTTCCCATTCACGCATCGATCCGCTAAAGGGCTTATGTGAAACGCGCTGCTTTATGGCTCCTTGGCGGACTGCTTCTTACGGCCCCCGCACACGCACAATCGGGTCAGGCCGGGGCCGGGCAGGTCCAGGCGATCCGGCCATCCGGCGCGGAAAATCTCAGCCGTTATCTGTCCCGTCTGGCGTCCAATCCCCATGACATCGACGCCCTGATCGGCGCGGGGGAAGCGGCGGCCGACATGGACGACATGCGCGCGGCGGCGGGCTTCTTCGCTCGCGCCGACGCGGCCCAGCCCAACAACGCCCGGGTGAAGGCGGGCCTGGGCCGGGTGATGCTGAAAACGCAGAACCCGGCGGAGGCGCTGCGCCTGTTCGACCAGGCCACCCGGCTGGGTTTTGGAGAGGCGACCCTGCTGGCTGATCGAGGGCTGGCGCGCGATATGACCGGCGATCAGGCCGGGGCCCAGCGCGACTATCAGGCCGCTCTCCGCCGCGCGCCCGACGATGCGGAACTGATTTATCGCTATGCCGCGTCGCTGGGCATATCGGGACAGGGGGAGGCCGCCGAAAAGCTGCTGCAACCGCTGCTCTACAAGGGCGATCGGGCGGCCTGGCGCTATCGGGTCTTCATCCTGGCGATGAACAACCGGCAGGCCGACGCGCGCAAGATCGCCAGCCAGATCATGCCGGGCCAGCTGGCTGCGGCGATTACCCCCTATCTGCAAAAAATGCCCAATCTGACGCCCGCGCAGAAGGCGGCCGCCGTGCATTTCGGCCATTTCCCCGCGAATGTCGGCACAGCCCTCGCCGCCGCAACCCCGACACCGCCAGCCGCACGTCCGGTTGCTCCCGCGCCATCGCCCTCGCTGCCCGCACGTCCGTCATCGGGAGCGACTACGCTGGCGCAAGCCGAGCGTCCGGCATCCGCGCGCCAGCCGGACGTCGCGCGCGCCGTCCCCCCTCAGCCCCAACCGCAGCCTCAGCAAGCCCCGGTCCCCGCCGCGCCGCCATCCCCCAATGTGCAGGGACCACCGGCTCCCGGCTTTGACTCGGTCCCCAATCAGCGTCCGGCCTCGCCAGCGGCTTCCTCCACGCCGGCCAGCCAGCTTAACGCCATCAGCCTGGCGCAGGCTTCCGCACCGGCGCCACAATCGCAGGCCGCGCCAGCCGAACCCGCCGCCGCGCCGCCTCCAGCCAATCCGCCCGCACGGCAACAGCCCAATCCCGAAGCGACCCGCACCCTCGCCGACATCATCCGCGCCATTGACGTGCCCGACAGCGAACGTCAGTCGAAAATCGCCGCCGTCGACCTGACCGAGATAGAGGCGATCCAGAACAATCGCCGGGCCGAGCGGCAGGCGGCAGCCGACAAGGCGAAGAAGACGGCGGCGGCCAAGGCGAAGGCCGAAGCCGACGCCAAGGCGAAAAAGCTGGCCGAGGAAAAGGCCCGGCTCGCCGCCAATCCTTCGCGCAATTGGGTGCAGGTGGGCACCGGCGGCAGTCGATCCGCCCTGGAATTCACGCTCAAGGGCCTGCGCCGCAAATATGACGATATCGCGCCGCAGGATGGCTGGCTCGCAAGCTGGGGCCGCACCAACCGCCTGCTGATCGGCCCCTTCGCCAGCTTCACCCGCGCCAGGACGGTGGAATCGAAGCTCAAGGCGGCGGGCGCGGACGTCTTCGCGTGGAAGAGCGGCGCCGGAGAGCTGGTCGAGCGGCTCGGGGACAAGTAAAGGGCCGTCCATGACGACGCTTGCCCCCTATGCCTGCCATCCCGACCGGAGCCGTGGCCGTCTCCACGCCGAGCCGGGTGGCGAGGTTCGCGGGCCGCGCGATATCTTTCAGCGCGACCGCGATCGCATCATCCATTCGATCGCTTTCCGCCGTCTGCGCCACAAGACGCAGGTGTTCGTGTCGCCCGACGGCGATCATTTCCGCGTCCGCCTGACCCACAGCCTGGAAGTCGCGCAGATCGGCCGCACCACCGCCCGCACGCTCGGCCTCAACGAGGATCTTACCGAGGCGCTCTGCCTCGCCCACGACATCGGCCATCCGCCCTTCGGTCATGCGGGGGAGGATGCGCTGGAGGCGGCGCTCGACGACCATGGCGGGTTCGACCACAATGCGCATACCCTGCGCACGTTGATGCTGCTGGAATCGCCCTATCCCCGATTTTCCGGCCTTAACCTCGGCTGGGAAATGCTGGAGGGACTGGCCAAGCATAACGGCCCGATTGACCATCCCGGCTGGGCGATGCGGGAAGTCGACGCGCTGTTTCCGATGGACCTCGCCACCCATGCCTCGCTGGAGGCGCAGCTTGCGGCCATTGCGGACGATATCGCCTATGACAATCACGACATAGACGACGGCCTGCGCGCGGACATGCTGACGTTGGACGAGCTGCTCAGCGTGCCGCTGGTGAAGACCTGCTGGGATCGCGTGCGCGCGCGCTATCCCGACGTGCCGCAGGACAGGCTGCTGCGCGAACTGGTGCGCGAACAGATCGGCGTCATGGCCAATGACCTGATCGCCTCGACAAGCGAAAATATCGCGCAGTCGGGCGTGGAGACGGTCGACGACGTGCGCGCGGTGGGGCGGACGCTGGTCGGCTTCTCGCCTGAACTGGCCGCGCAGGAGCG
>DASVOF010000059.1:0-5218 GCA_036383495.1 Sphingobium sp.
GGCGGCGCGCTCGCCGCTCGGCTGCACGGCGCTGATATGATGCCAGGCGTCGTAGAGGCTGGGCCGCAGCAGGTCGTTCATCGCGGCGTCGACGATCACGAACGGCGCCTGCGCGCCCTGCTTCACCCGCACCACGCGGGACAGCAAAGCGCCCGCATTGCCGACGATGACGCGGCCGGGTTCGAACATCAGGCGGACGTTCCACCCTTTCGTCACGCGCGTCACCATGTCGCCATAGGCGGCGGGGAGCGGCGGGACCGGCTGCGCGGGATCATAGGGCACGCCAAGGCCGCCGCCCAGGTCGGCGGTGCGGATGGCATGCCCTGCGGCGCGCAGCTTCTCGATCAGCGCGCCGACCTTGATGAAGGCGGCCTCCAGCGGGGCGAGGTCAGTCAGCTGGCTGCCGATATGGACGGCGACGCCCTGCACGTCGAGGCCGGGCAGATCGCGCGCGGCGGCATAGCTTTCCAGCGCATTGGCATAGGGGATGCCGAACTTGTTTTCGGACTTGCCGGTCGAAATCTTGGCATGGGTGCCCGCATCGACATCGGGGTTGATGCGATAGGCGACGGGCGCCTTCTTCCCCAACGACAGGGCGACTTGCGACAGCATCTCCGCTTCCGGTTCGCTCTCCAGATTGAACTGGTAGATGCCCTGTTCGAGGGCGAGGCGCATCTCCTCCGCCGTCTTGCCGACGCCGGAAAAGACGATGCGGTTGGCCGGTATGCCCGCGGCGATAGCGCGCAGCAGCTCGCCGCCCGACACCACGTCCGCGCCCAGGCCAAGCTTCGCCAGCGTCGCCAGCACCGCGCCATTGGGATTGGCCTTGACCGCGAAGGCGACCAGCGGATCGTCCAGCCGGGACAGCGCGTCGCGAAACACGCCGACATGGCGGGTCAGCGTGGCCGTGGAATAGACGTAGACGGGCGTGCCGACCGCATCGGCGATCTCCGCCATGGGCACCTGCTCCACATGCATGGCGCCGTTCACATAGTCGAAATGGTCCAAGTTTCTCTGGTCCTAGCGGGAATTATTGGGGCTGGCTTTCGGGCGGCAGGTCGAACGCGTCGTCCTCCCGCTGCTTCGATTGAATCAGCAGTTCGACGTTGCGTTCGGGCCGCGCCTGGATCGACGGGGTCATGAACTGCTGCGCGGTGGGCGCGGCGGCGGCGCCGACCGGCACGGCGGGCAGCTTCTGACCCTCGACGGGGTTCAGCGGCTGGCGTCCTCCGCAAGAGGCGAGGCCCAGCGCCAGCGCGGCCAGCGTCAGTCCGCGGACGATGCTTGTCCTCATGCCTTGTGCTCCTTCGCCTGCGCGATGCGGGCGCGCACCTGATCGGGCGCGGTGCCGCCATGGCTTTTCCGGCTGGCGACCGAGGCGTCGACCGTCAGCACGGCATAGATGCGCTCGTCGATGCGCGGGTCAATGGCCTTCAGCGTCTCGATCGGCAGGTCGGCGAGCGGCGTCCCCGCGCCTTCCGCCGCCGCGACGGCGCGGCCGGTGATATGATGCGCCTCGCGGAAGGGCACGTTCGCCTCCCGCACCAGCCAGTCGGCCAAGTCGGTGGCGGTGGCGAAGCCGCTTTCCGCCAGCGCGCGCATCCGATCGGTGCGGAACGTCACCGTTTCGACCATCCCGGTCATCGCCGCGATGGACAGGCCGATCAGGTCATGCGCCTCGAACACCGGGGGCTTGTCGTCCTGCATATCCTTCGAATAAGCGAGCGGCAGGCCCTTCATAGTGACGCAGAGCGCGGTCATGCAGCCCATGACCCGCCCGGCATGGCCGCGCACCAGTTCGGCGGCGTCGGGATTGCGCTTCTGCGGCATGATCGAGCTGCCGGTCGAATAGGCGTCGGGCAGCTTGACGAAGCCGAAGGGCTGGCTCGCCCAGATGATGAACTCTTCGGCCAGGCGCGACAGGTGCAGCGCCAACTGGGTCGCGGCCATCAGATAATCGAGCGCGAAGTCGCGGTCGGACACGCTGTCGAGGCTGTTGTCGGTCGGCCTCGCGAAGCCCAGCGCCGCCGCCGTCGCGTGCCGGTCGATCGGGAAGCCTGTCCCGGCGAGCGCCGCTGCGCCCAGCGGACATTCATTAAGCCGCGCGCGCGCATCGGCGAAGCGGCTGCGGTCGCGGCGGATCATCTCATGATAGGCCATCAGGTGATGGCCGAGCGTCACCGGCTGCGCGGACTGGAGATGGGTGAAGCCGGGCATGACGGCGTCCACCTGCTCCTCCGCGCGGGCGAGCAGCGCGGCTTGCAGCTGGACGAGGCCCGCCTCCACCTCGTCAATCGCGTCGCGGACCCACAGGCGGAAATCGGTCGCGACCTGATCGTTGCGCGACCGTGCGGTATGCAGCCGCCCCGCCACCGGACCGATCAATTCGGCAAGGCGCGACTCCGTGACCATGTGGATATCTTCCAGGTCCAGGTTCACCGGCACGCCATTGGCTTCATATTCGGCGGCGACGGCGTCCAGCCCGGCGCTGATCGCCTGCGCGTCCTCTTGCGCGACGATGCCCTGTTGCGCGAGCATGGCGACATGCGCCTTAGATCCGGCGATATCCTGTTTCCACAAACGCTTGTCGAACGGGATGGAGGCATTTATCTCGCGCATGATCGAAGCCGGGCCCGCCGCGAAGCGTCCGCCCCACATGCTGTTGGAGCCGTCCCCCGTGCGAACTTCCTTTCCCTGCGTAATGACTCTGCTCCTGCTCACTGGCCTCGGCGCGTGCGATAGGCAATCACCGCCTTCGGGGCAAGGTCAAGCAAATAGCAGCGGGGAGGCCCCGGCCGCCAGCGAAGAGGCCAAGGGACCGGCGGAAAGCGCGAAGGGCGCGTTCAGCTACACGCTCGACCGGTCCAAGGCGGGAACGGCGGCGCCCGCCTTCACCTTCGCCGGTCCGGACGGGCAGGACGCCACCTTGCAGGATTTCGCGGGCAAGCCGGTGCTCGTCAACCTGTGGGCGACCTGGTGCGCGCCCTGCGTCGCGGAGATGCCGACGCTGGACGCGGTCGCTGCGGCTTACGGGAAAAAGGGGCTGACGATCCTCACCATCTCGCAGGACAGCCAGGGCGCAAGCGTGGTGAAACCCTTTTTCGAAAAGCATAAGCTGCCCAACCTCAAGGGCTGGATCGACCCGGAAAACCAGTTCGGCTTCCACTATGCGACCGGCATGCTGCCCACCTCCGTGCTTTACGACGCGCAGGGCAAGGAAATGGTGCGGGTCGTGGGCGCGATGGACTGGAACAGCAAGGAAGGTCGGGAATTGATCGAGGCGGCGCTGGGGAGTTGAGGGCGCAGCCTGTCCCGTCATTCCAACGAATGCTGGAATCTCAGGAGATGGCGCGCACCGTGGCTTGAGACCCCAGCATCCGCTGGGGTGACGACTGGCTAAATCGGCCGCGCTTCCCGCACCACCAGCACGGGCACGCCATCACGCACCGGATAGGCGAGCCCCGCCGCCTCCGACACCAGTTCGGACCGTTCCACGTCCCAGCGCAGCGGCGCGCGCGTCAGTGGGCAGACGAGTTTCGCCAGCAGCGCAGGGTCGGGCGCGCCGCTCACTGCATCGTCGCTCCGCCATCGCGCTCCACACGGCCGATGATCTGCATCAGCTGGATCACCCGCTCTGACCGTTCGCTCAGCGTGTCGGCCTCCAGCAGCGTCTGCTTGGCGGCGGGGTCGAAGGGCGCGATCTGGGCGATGCCGTTGACCAGCGCCATGTCGTCGAGCCGCGACACCGCCGTCCAGTCGACGACATAGCCCAACGCATCAGCGAAGCGCCGCGATTCCTGTTCCAGCGCCGCGCGCTCGACGGCGGCGAGCGCTTCATCCTGCGGCGCCTGCTCCACATCGGCCTCGATCTGGCGGAAGGCGGTGGCGACATCCAGCTCCCGGATCAGGCGAAAGCGGGCCAGCCCCTTCAGCACGATATTGAAGCGCCCGTCATCCAGCGCTTCGATCTGGGTGATGTGGCCCAGGCACCCCATATCGAACAGCGGCGGCTTGGGCCCTCCCCCGCGCGGCTGGATCATGCCGATGCGCCGGTCGCGCGCCGCCGCATCCTGGATCAGCGCCCGGTAGCGCGGCTCAAAGATATGGAGCGGCAGGTCCATTCCCGGCAGCAACAGCGCACCGGCCAAGGGAAAGATCGAGACGCGGGCGCGGTTCACGGGCTTACCAGAGCGTCAGGAAAAGAGGATCTGCGACAGCTTCCGGCGCTGCGCCGCGACCCAGGGATCTTCCAGGCCCGTCGCCTCGAACAGCGTCACAAGCTGGGCGCGCGCCGCGCCGTCATTCCATGCGCGGTCGCGGCGGACGATCTCCAGCAGCTCCTCCGCCGCCCGGTCGCGGTCGCCGTTCGCCATGAAGCCGCCCGCCAGTTCGAAGCGCGCCTCATGATCGTCGGGATTGGCGGCGACCTTCGCCTCGACGCCGGACAGGTCGGCGACCGGTCTGGCGTCGCGGGCGAGAGCGATCGCGGCGCGCGCGCGATCGACCATCTGATCCTTGGCGACGTCAGCGGGCAGCGCGTCAAGCACCGCCTCGGCCTCATCCAGCCGCGAGAGGGCGACCAGCACGCGGGCGATGCCGGAGGCGACCTCCGCATTGTCGGGAACGATCTGCGCGATCTGCTCGAATACCGACAAAGCGCGATCATGCTCGCCGCCGGCCAGAAGCTCCTCGCCCATCGCGATCAGGGGAGCGATCTCCTCCAACTGCGACTTTTCGTCCGACTGGATGGGCAGCTGGGCCAGAAGCTGGTCGAGATATTGCTTGATCTGCCCTTCGGTGCGCGCCTGGGTGAGATCGGCGACCGGCTGGCCCTGAAACACGGCATAGACGGTCGGGATCGACTGGACCCGGAATTGCGCGGCGATGAACTTATTCTCATCGACGTTGATCTTGACGAGCTTCACGCCCTTGGCCGCATAGTCGGCGCACACCTTTTCGATGATCGGCGTCAGCTGCTTGCACGGGCCGCACCATTCGGCCCAGAAGTCCAGGACGATCAGGCTGGTGCGCGACGGCTCCACCACGTCGCGGCGGAACGCCTCCACCGCAGCCTTATCGGTGTCGCTCATTCCTAGGGTCGCCACGGTCTTCGTCTCCTGCTCGTCTGCGGTTGGGCGCCGCTCCATACAGCGCTTTATGTGGGGCGTCACCCTGTCCGCACAAGATCAGAAGGTATAGCCCACGCCAACCGCGCCCA
>DASVOF010000060.1:0-53731 GCA_036383495.1 Sphingobium sp.
GAGCCGTTGGACTCGGTGATGTCGGACAGGACGCGGATCGTGTAGGGGAACTCGTCCTTCGTCGGCAGCACCGGGTGCAGCGCGCGCCACGCCAGCTTGCCATGACCGACTTCACGACGGCCCGGCGCGCCGAAGCGACCGACTTCACCGACCGAATAGGGCGGGAAGTTATAGTGCAGCATGAAGTTTTCATAATAGACGCCGTTCAGGCCGTCGATCATCTGCTCGGCGTCCTTGGTGCCCAGCGTGGTGGTGCAGATCGACTGCGTCTCGCCACGGGTGAACAGCGCCGAACCATGGGTGCGCGGCAGGAAGCCGACCATCGCCTCGATCGGACGGATCTGCGTGGTGGTGCGGCCGTCGATGCGCTTGCCTTCCTTCAGGATGGCGGTGCGGACGATTTCGGCTTCCAGCTTCTTGGTCAGCTTGATGCCGGCCATCACGGTCTGGGCGTCGAGGCCGTCAGCCGCGAACTGGGCCTTCGCCTTGGCGCGGGCTTCGTTCAGCGCGTTCGAGCGGGCCGACTTGTCGGTCAGCTTGTAGGCGGCGGCGATGTCCTTGCCGATCAGCTTCGTCAGCTTCTTCTTCAGGTCGCCCAGGTCATCGCCCTTGGCGACGTCCCACGGGTCCTTCGCGGCCTTTTCCGCCAGGTCGATGATCGCGTTGGCGATCTTCTTGCTCGCTTCATGGGCGAACAGGACGGCGCCGAGCATGATGTCTTCCGAAAGCTCCTTGGCTTCGGATTCGACCATCATCACGGCGTTGCCGGTGGCGGCGACGACCAGGTCGAGTTCGCCGGTCTTCACTTCGTCGAGCGACGGGTTCAGCTGATATTCGCCATCCTTGTAACCGACGCGCGCGGCGCCGATCGGACCCAGGAAGGGAACGCCCGACAGGGTCAGCGCGGCCGACGCGGCGATCATCGCCACAATGTCGGGCTCGCTCTCGCCGTCGAACGACAGGACCTGCGCGATCACGTTGATTTCGTTATAGAAACCTTCGGGGAACAGCGGGCGGATCGGGCGGTCGATCAGGCGGGAAACCAGCGTTTCCTTTTCCGTCGCGCCACGCTCACGCTTGAAGAAGCCGCCCGGGATGCGCCCGGCGGCCGAATATTTTTCCTGATAATGGACGGTCAGCGGGAAGAAGTCCTGTCCTTCCTTCACCGACTTGGCGGCGGTCACGGCGCACAGCACCACGGTTTCGCCATAGGTCGCCAGCACGGCGGCGTCGGCCTGACGCGCAATACGGCCGGTTTCGAGAGTCAGGGTCTTGCCTGCCAGCTCGATTGATACCTTCTTTACATCGAACATGCTTTTTTTCCTTCGCCCGCGCGGCCCTATTGCCGGGCGGGGCCTGTGTTGCGCGCTATCCGGCGCGCGGCGGTTTCGGGGCATCGTCTGGCCCCTTGGAAAATCGACGCCGAATTGCGCAAACCTTCCCTTCTTCGTGCTCCTACGGAGGCAGGAGCCCAGTTCGGACCTGGCAACTGGGCTCCTGCCTTCGCAGGAGCACGGCAGCTCCAAACCCCGGAATCGGAAACGGCCCCACGCGGGGGCCGTCCCTTCTTTAGCAGGCTTACTTACGCAGGCCCAGCTTGGCGATGAGGTCGGTGTACCGGCCCCCATCCTTCTTCTTCAGATAGTCCAGCAGCGAACGACGCTTGTTGACCAGCATCAGCAGGCCGCGACGGCTGTGGTTATCCTTGTGGTGACCCTTGAAATGCTCGGTCAGGTTCGAAATGCGCTCCGAGAGGATCGCAACCTGAACTTCCGGCGAACCGGTGTCGCCTTCGGCGCGGGCATGTTCCTTGATCAGCGCTTCCTTGCGCTCAGCAGTAATCGACATCGGCTTCCTTTCATTTTAGAGATTAAAGCCGCGCACCACCCGGATCTCCGGGCCACTGGCCTCCACCAGCGCGACGGGCGTTTCGCCCTCCATCGCCAGTAACAAGCCGGTATGCGGTTTCCCCACGAGCACCTTCCCCTGTCGGAGAGCCAGCGCTTCATCGGGAGAGACGGGGAGAGCCGGGATGTCGTCCAGCCCCGCCGTCAACGGCAGCATGCACTGCGCGATGCCGCCGCCCCTAGCAGCCTCATCCAATTTGTCCAGCGAAATCGCGGATTCCAGGGTGAAGGGCCCAGCCTTAACCCGGCGGAGCATGGTGACATGACCGACCGTGCCGAGCGCCAGCGCGATGTCGCGCGCGAGGGAGCGGATATAGGTGCCCTTGGAGACATGGGCGGTCAGGGTGATTTGCGAAATCCTCTCTCCGGCTACGGGGAGAGGATATGGAGGCTTGGCAGCTTGCTGCCTAGCCGCAGTTGGAGAGGGGCGCGCGCCCTCCCCCTCTCCAAGCTCCGCTAGCCCGCTGCGCGAGCAAGCTGCGCTATCCTCTCCCCGTAACCGGAGAGAGGATATGGTAACCGACCGCGTCTTCATCTCCACATCCTGCCCCGCGCGCGCCAGATCATAGGCCCGCTGGCCGTCGATCAGGATCGCGGAATAGGCCGGCGGCGCCTGCTCGATCGGCCCCGTAAAGCGTGTGAGCACCGCTTCCACCTCCGCCAGAGTCGGCAGCACATCGCTCGTCGCGATCACCTGCCCTTCCAGGTCCAGCGTGTCGGTCTGCGCCCCGAAGGTCACCGTGAAATCGTAGATCTTGTCGCTATCGAGCATCCGACCGGCGAGCTTGGTCGCCTCACCGATCGCGATGGGCAGCACGCCGGTGGCCAGCGGGTCGAGCGTGCCGCCATGGCCGACCTTCCATTTGCCCGCGCCACTTTGCCGCAGCGCGCGCTTGACCGCGCTCACCGCCTGTGTGGAGCCAAGGCCAAGGGGTTTGTCGAGGATGATCCAGCCGTGCATCGCGGCGGCCTTAACGAGCGCGCGGCGTGATGTCAGCCCTCTTCGCCGGGCTGCTCCAGATCCTGCGCCACCTTCGGGTCGCGCAGCAGCTTGTCGATATGCGTTCCTTCATCGAAGCTCTCATCGGCGAGAAACTTCAGTTTCGAGGCATATTTGAGGCGCACGCGAGACGCGACCTCCCGCTGCAAATAAGCGGTGTTCGTCCGCAGCGCCTTCAGCACCGCTTCCTCATCCTGGCCCAGCAGCGACTTTACGAAGACGGTCGCGTGCCGCAGGTCGGGCGACATGCGCACTTCGGTGACGCTGACGACATGCTTCGTCAGCACATCGTCATGCACGTCGCCGCGCTGAAGAATGTCGGACAGGATATGGCGCACCTGCTCCCCAACGCGGAGCAGACGGACGGAAGGACCTTCAGGCTGATTGGACATTTTTCCTCCCCTCCCGCTTGCGGGAGGGGCCGGGGGTGGGCTCTTCCAACCGGCCTTATAATTCAGGACAGGGCGAGCCCACCCCCTGGCCCCCTCCCGCAAGCGGGAGGGGGAACATGGATCACAACGAGCGAGCGCGCTCTTCGACCTCGAACAGCTCCAGCGTATCGCCGGGCTTGATGTCGTTCGTGTCCTGAAGGACCGCGCCGCACTCCATGCCGGCGCGAACTTCGGACACATCGTCCTTGAAGCGACGCAGCGAGGCGATGTGTGTGCGCGACACGATGACATCGTCGCGGGTGAGGCGCGCATTGAGCCCCTTGCGAATGATGCCGTCGAGGACGAGCAGACCAGCCGCCTTGTCCTTCTTGCCCGCCGGGAAGACCTGCAACACCTCGGCCCGGCCCACGATCGTTTCGATGCGTTCGGGAGCCAGCTGGCCCGCCATTTCGCCGCGCACTTCTTCGAGCAGGTCGTAGATCACGTCATAATAGCGCAGCGAGATTTTCTCGCGCTCCGCCAGCTGACGCGCCTTGGCGTTGGGACGCACGTTGAAGCCGATCAGCGGCGCACGGCTGGCGGCCGCCAGCGTGACGTCGCTTTCCGTGATCGCGCCAACGCCCGAATGCAGGATGCGGACCTTGATCTCGTCGGTCGAGATGCGATTGAGCGAGGTGACGATCGCTTCGACCGAACCCTGCACATCGCCCTTCACCACCACCGGATATTCGATGACGGTCGTGTTCAGCGCCGAGAACATATGTTCGAAGCTGGTCGGGGCGGAGGTGGTGCGCTTCCTGGTCGCCTGTTCCTGACGGTAAGCGGCGACCTCGCGGGCGCGGGCTTCGTTCTCGACGACGGCCAGCTGATCGCCGGCGAGCGGAACGCCCGTCAGGCCCAGCACCTCGACCGGGGTCGAAGGACCGGCGGACTTCACATTCTGACCCTTGTCATTGACCAGCGCGCGCACCTTGCCGCTTTCCGCGCCGATGACGAAGGTGTCGCCGACCTTCAGCGTGCCCTTGCGGACCAGCACGGTCGCGACCGCGCCACGGCCCTTGTCGAGCTGCGCCTCGATCACATTGCCTTCGGCCTGGCGATCAGGGTTGGCGGTCAGTTCCATGACTTCGGCCTGAAGCAGGATCTTGTCGATCAGTTCGTCGAGACCCGTCTTCTTGAGCGCCGAAACCTGCACGTCCTGCACTTCGCCGCCCATATCCTCGACGACGATCTCATGCTCCAGCAGGCGCTCGCGCACCTTCTGCGGATTGGCTTCCGGCTTGTCGCACTTGTTGATCGCGACGATCATCGGAACGCCGGCCGCCTTCGTGTGGTTGATGGCTTCGATGGTCTGCGGCATCAGCCCGTCATCAGCCGCCACCACCAGGATGACGATGTCGGTGACGTTGGCGCCGCGGGCGCGCATCTCCGAAAAAGCCTCATGGCCCGGCGTATCGAGGAAGGTGATGACCTGGCCACCCTTGGTCGTCACCTGATAGGCGCCGATATGCTGGGTGATGCCGCCGCTTTCGCCCGCCACCACATCGGTGCCGCGCAGGGCGTCGAGCAGCGATGTCTTGCCGTGATCGACATGGCCCATGATGGTCACGACCGGCGCGCGCGCCTTCAGCGTTTCGGGCGCATCGGCCTCGCCTTCGATGCCGATTTCAACGTCGGCTTCGGACACGCGCTGGATGCGATGGCCGAATTCTTCGACCAGCAGTTCCGCCGTATCCTGATCGATCGGCTGGTTCAGCGTGACGGCGGTGCCCATCTTGAACAGGGACTTCACCAGATCCGCGCCCTTTTCGGCCATGCGGTTGGCGAGTTCCTGCACCGTGATGCTTTCGGGCACGACGACATCGCGCGACTGCTTTTCACGCTGCTGGGCGCCGCCCTGATAATGGGCGCGGCGCTCCTTTTCACGGGCGCGCTTCAGCGCGGCGAGCGAGCGGGCGCGGGCGCTGTCGTCATCCGCCAAAGCGCGCGTGACGGTCAGCTTGCCGGACTGGCGGCGATTATCTTCGCCAGCGCGCTTCGCGCGATCGGGCTTGGCCGGTTCCGGACGCTTGATCGGCGTCACGGGCGTAAAGCGGCGCGGCGGCGGCGTGGTCGAAGCCGGGGCGGCCGGGGCGGAACGCTGTTCCGGCGCTTGTGCGGCGGCGGCAACAGGCTCCTCCGCCGGAGCGGCGGGCGCTTCAGCGGCCGGCTGTTGCGCGGGCTGCGCCTCTTCCTCGGGGCGAGCGCCTTCGGCTTGCGCCGCTTCGGCGGCCAGGCGGTTTTCCTCGGCCCGGCGCTTTTCCTCCTCGGTCGCGGCATGACGCTGCGCGTCTTCGCGACGGCGGGCGTCTTCCTGCGCGGTCATGCGGGCTTCTTCCGCCTCGCGCAGCAGCTTGGCCTGTAGTTCCTGACGCGACATCAGGCTCTGCTGCGGGGCCGGGCGAACGGGCGCGGCCGGCTGCGGCGCGCGAGCCTGGGGCTGTTGCGGCGCGGGCGCGGTCGGAGCCGGGGTCGGATCAGCCTGCGGCGCAGAGGGCGCGCCGCCGGCCGTTTCGCCCGGCTTGCCCAGGATGCGGCGCCGCTTCACTTCAACCACCACCGTATTCTTGCGGCCATGGCTGAACTGCTGCTGCACCTGACCGGATTCGACGGTCCGCTTGATGCCCAACGGCTTGCGGCCCAGAACCGGCTTGTCTTCCTTGCTGTCACTCATACGACTGAACTATACCCTTCGCTTCCATCCCGACCGGCAAGACCCGTCGGCGCCTTCATTCCATGCAGCCTAGACGCCCTGCGCATCGGCGGAGTCCTGCTCCCCATGCACGGGCGCCTCGGTAGCGCAACCCAGATAGCTTTCCAAGCGGCCTATGGCCGCACGCAGACGCGACGCCGCACGCGAGTCGGTCACTGCGATATGGACGACATTATCGCGCCCCATTGCCATAGATAGGGCCTGTCGGTCCACAGGCAAGACGACGCCCGCCAAATCCGTGCCCTCCGCTTCCTGTCCGACGCGCAGCGCCTGATCCAGTTTGCGGTTGCCGTCCGCCGCTGCATCAGCCGCGTGGAGCAGTAGGTCGACCACGCCCTTACGGCAGGCGACCTCGATCTTTTCGGAGCCGGTCAGAACCATGGAGGCTTTCGCCTCCAGCCCCAGCCGGTCGAGCAACGCCTTGCGCAGCCCCGTCTCGATCAGGTCCGGCAAATTGTCCGGTATCTGCAACTCGCCGGTCTTGAACGCCGGCGCGAGCGCGCCCTTGAGCTTGCCACGGCTAAGCGCCTGTTCCAGTTCGGCGCGCGACACGCCGATCCAGGCGCCGCGACCGGGAGCCTTGGCGCGAATATCGGGCAGGATTTCGCCATCGGGTCCACAGGCGAGCCGCACGAGCATGTCCGGGTCGGCGCGGTCGCCCGACAGGATGCATTTGCGTTCGGTCATCCGATCAGCCCCTCCACGCAGTAATCTGTGTTCCTGCGCATGCAGGAACCCAGTTCCACGCTTTCATGGAAAGGCGACGCGGGACCTGGGCTCCTGCCTGCGCAGGAGCACATTACCCGAACAGCGATGTCGGCTTTCAGCCTCTCATTGGGAAGTGACCGCAACATGGGCGTCCTCCCCAATATGCGGCGACGCCGCGCGATCGGCGATCAACTGACCGCCCGATCCATAATTTTCCGTCGAAACTTCGGAAATCACCACCTGCACGGCAGACGGCGCCTTCCCCAGCCGCTCGACAAGCGACTGGGTGACGTCGGCGACGATCGCCGCCTTCTGCTCACGGGTGGCGTTTCCGGCCAGACGGATGTCGACAAAGGGCATGGGGGCTTTAAGCTTCCTCGCCTTCGAACCAGTGTGCGCGGGCGGCCATGATGATCTCATTGCCCTGCTCTTCGTTGAGGCCATATTCGGCCAGCACGCCGCCCTTGTCTTCCGCCGTTTCGCTGCGGCGGCGGCGCTGGTCGACGCGCTTCTTCGCGACCAGTTCGTCGGTCGCGAGATCGGCAAGGTCGTCGAGCGTCTTGATGCCCGCCTTGCCCAGCGTCACCAACATGGCTTCGGTGAGGTGCGGCATCTCGGCCAGCGCATCCTCGACGCCCAGACCGCGACGCTCTTCACGGGCGGCGGCTTCACGACGCTCCAGCGCTTCGAGCGCGCGGTTCTGCAATTCGGCGGCCAGATCGTCGTCGAAACCTTCGATAGACGCCAGTTCGTCGATGCCGACATAGGCGACTTCTTCCAGCTCGCCAAAGCCTTCGGCGACCAGCAGCTGCGACAGGGTTTCATCCACGTCCAGTTCGTTCTGGAACAGTTCGGAGCGGCTGACGAATTCCTTCTGGCGCTTCTCCGACGCGTCGGCCTCAGTCATGATGTCGATCGCCTTGCCGGTCAGCTGGCTGGCGAGGCGGACATTCTGACCGCGACGGCCGATGGCGAGCGACAGCTGATCGTCGGGAACGACGACTTCGATGCGCTCTTCTTCCTCGTCGATGACGACGCGGGCGACCTGCGCGGGCTGGAGCGCGTTGACGACGAAGGTCGCGGTGTCCTCGCTCCAGGGGATGATGTCGATCTTTTCGCCCTGCATTTCCTGCACGACGGCCTGCACGCGGCTGCCCTTCATGCCGACGCAGGCGCCGACGGGGTCGATGCTCGAATCACGGCTGATGACGCCGATCTTGGCGCGCGAGCCCGGATCGCGGGCGGCGGCCATGATGGTGATCACGCCGTCATAGATTTCGGGCACTTCCTGCGCGAACAGCTTCTTCATGAATTCGGGATGCGCGCGGGACAGGAAAATCTGCGGCCCGCGATTTTCGCGACGCACGTTCAGGATCACCGAACGGATGCGGTCGCCGACGCGGACGACTTCGCGCGGGATTTGCTGGTCGCGGCGGATCACGCCCTCGGCGCGGCCCAGGTTCACCACGACATGGCCGAACTCGACCGACTTGACGACGCCGGTGATGATCTCACCCACGCGGTCCTTGAATTCCTCATGCTGACGCTCGCGTTCGGCGTCGCGGACCTTCTGGAAGATCACCTGCTTGGCCGACTGGGCGTCGATGCGGCCCAGGTCGATCGGAGGCAGCGGATCGACGATGAAGTCGCCGATAACGGCATCCTTCTTCAGCTTCTGCCCCTGCTTGAGGTCAACCTGCTTGAAATAATCGTCAACCGCCTCGACCACCTCGACAACACGCCACAGGCGCAGGTCGCCGCTTTCCGGGTCCAGCTTGGCGCGGATGTCGTTTTCCGCGCCATAGCGTGCGCGGGCGGCGCGCTGGATCGCATCTTCCATCGCCTCGATGACGATCGCCTTGTCGATCATCTTCTCAGCAGCGACGCTGTTGGCGATCGCTATCAGTTCAGCCCGGTTGGCGGAAATGGCGTTGGCCATGGCAGTTGAACCCTTATTCTTCGGTGTCGAATTCGTCCGCACCCTCGGAAGAGAGCGGCATGCTAGCAGAAATCAGCGCGTCGGTCAGTATCAGCTTGGCATCGCCGACCAGCGCGAAGGGGATGACGACATCCCCGGCCTTATTGTCCCTGAACTTGATATCGTCGCCCTCGACGCCCTGAAGCAGGCCGCGAAAGCTCTTGCGCCCCTCAACGGTCTCGGTTGCGGCGATCTTCGCCTCATGCCCCGCCCATTCCATGAAGTCGTGCAGGCGGGTCAGCGGCCGGTCGATGCCCGGCGAGCTGACCTCCAGCCGATAGGCTTCCTCGATCGGATCAGCCTCATCCAGCACATCGGACAGGCGGCGCGAAATGGCGGCGCAATCTTCGATGACGAGCTGCCTGGTCTCCGGCCGCTCGGCCATGATCTGGAGCGTATGTTCATCGCCCGATCCGAACAGCTTGATGCGCACGAGCGCGAAACCGAGGGCTTTCACCTCCGGTTCGATCAGCGCGGTCAGTTCGGCGATGTCCGCCATGGTTGCTCCAAACGTAAATATATGCAGCTTCCCTGCCGCGAGCATTCCGCCCGCGACCCCGACATGTTTGACGATGTAAGGAAGCAAGCGCGATATAGGCAGGAAGCGGGGACGCTGCAACAACATTCGTGCGCGTGGATTTGAACGATATGGATCGTCCGATCGAGCCGTTCGGCAAGATGATCCTGTATGGTCCTAAGAACGGCGCGAAAATTCCCGTTGCGGGAATCCCAAAGGTCGACAGCACAGGCCAGGCCCCGATGGAGCCCTCTGGTCGCTGGAGGATGGCGGGCGAGGATCGCAGGGGCGGCCACTGAAGCTGGCGCCTGCCAATTAACGTCATCCCAGCGCAAGCTGGGATCTCGTGAGGCCAGACCGCACCCTATCGCCCGAGACCCCAGCTTGCGCTGGGGTGACGGACATTATCTCAAACCAACCGGCTCTGCTTCACCGCCGCCTCGATGAAGCTCGCAAACAGCGGATGCGGGTCGAACGGCTTGGACTTCAGTTCCGGATGGAACTGCACGCCCACGAACCACGGGTGATCGGGCCGCTCGACGATTTCCGGCAGGGTGCCGTCGGGCGACATGCCCGAGAATATGAGCCCGCCCTTCTCCAGCGGCTCGCGATAGCCGGCGTTCACCTCATAGCGATGGCGATGCCGCTCGCTGATCTCGTCGCCGCCGTAGATGCCGGCCACCACGCTGTTGCCGTCAAGCTTGGCGGGATAGGCCCCCAGCCGCATCGTGCCGCCCAGATCGGTGTCGGCGGTCCGCTTCTGCAACCCTTCCTCGCTCATCCATTCGGTGATGAGGCCGACCACGGGCTCGCTCGTTTCGCCAAATTCGGTGGTCGATGCGTTGGCGATCCCGGCGGTGTTTCGCGCGCCTTCGATGCACGCCATCTGCATGCCCAGACAAATGCCGAAGAAAGGCACATTGCGTTCCCGAGCGAATTTCACGCTCGCGATCTTGCCTTCCGACCCGCGCACGCCAAAGCCGCCGGGGACCAGGATGCCGTGCATCGGCTCCAGGCTGGTGACGATATCGTCGCCCTTCTCGAACAGTTCGGCGTCGATCCACTTGATGTTGACCTTGACCCGGTTCGCGAAGCCGCCATGGGTCAGCGCCTCGTGCAGCGATTTATAGGCGTCGGGCAGGCCGACATATTTGCCGACGACGCCGATCGTGACCTCGCCTTCCGGATTCTGCTGCCGGTCCATGATGTCCAGCCAGCGGCCCATCTCCGGCTTGGGCGCCCCTTTGACGCCGAAGGCGCGCAGCACTTCGTCATCCAGCCCTTCGGCATGATATTGCGCGGGCACGCCATAGATGCTGCTGGCGTCGAGCGCCGGGATTACGGCTTCCTTGCGGACGTTGCAGAAGAGCGCGATCTTCGCCCGTTCACTGTCGGGCAGCGGATGCTCGCAACGGCACAGCAATATGTCGGGCTGGATGCCGAGCGACGTCAGTTCCCGTACGCTATGCTGAGTCGGCTTGGTCTTCAATTCGCCCGCCGCTGCGATGTAAGGCACCAGCGTCACATGGACGAAGATCGACTGGCCGCGATCGAGGTCGTTATGCAGCTGGCGGATCGCTTCCATGAAAGGCAGCGATTCGATGTCGCCCACCGTGCCGCCAATCTCGCACAGCACGAAATCCAGATCATCCGTGTCCGCCGTGGCGAAGGCTTTGATCTCATCAGTGACGTGCGGAATCACCTGCACCGTCGCGCCCAGATAATCGCCGCGCCGTTCGCGCGTGATGATCGTCTGGTAGACGCGGCCCTGCGTCACATTGTCGGACTGGCGCGCGGAAACGCCCGTGAAGCGCTCATAATGGCCAAGATCCAGGTCGGTTTCCGCCCCGTCGTCGGTCACATAGACTTCGCCATGCTGATAGGGGCTCATCGTCCCCGGATCGACATTGAGATAGGGATCGAACTTCCGGATACGCACACGGAAACCTCGCGCCTGCAACAGTGCTGCAAGCGAAGCGGCCATCAGGCCCTTGCCAAGCGAGGAGACCACGCCGCCGGTGATGAAAATATACCGCGCCATGGGAGAGGAGGCTTAGCCTTATACAAACGAGTTGAGCAAGCGCGCGAATCCACGCGCGAGCAAAAAAGATCGAAAATCGGGTCGAAAAGATCAGTTGGCGAGCGGAACCGCGCCGTTCGCCGCCGCGCCATTGCTGGCCGCGCCCGCCGCTCCGGCCAGCGGATCGGCATTACCAGTCGCCGGGGCCGGACCCGTGGGCGACGCGGGCGCCTGCTTGACCAGCGATGTGTCGATGTCGCTGGGCCGGTGCTGGATCGAAGCGATCACCGCCAGCACGACCGACAAGGAAACGAAGATCGTCGCCAGCACCGTCGTCGAACGCGTCAGGAAATCCGCCGCGCCGCGCGCCGACATCAGCCCCGCCGGGCTGCCGCCCACGCCCAGGCCGCCGCCTTCCGACTTCTGCATCAGGATGACGGTGACGAGCAGGGCGGCGACGATGGCCTGCACAACGAGGATGAAGGTGAACATGGTGCGCGATGTGTCCGAATAGGGTGCGTTGCCGAGCCCATAGCGACGAAGCCGCGCCGGGGCAACCAGGGAGCCGCTCCTCCGTTCAGTTCGAACGGAGCCGCCTCACCCCGCCGCCGCGATCACCGGCGCAAACTTCGCCGCCGTCAGGCTAGCGCCGCCCACCAGCCCGCCGTCGACATCCGCGATTCCCATCAGCTGGGCCGCATTGTCGCCATTCATCGACCCGCCATAGAGGATTCGCATGGCGCTCGCCTCACCTTCGCCGACCCTGCTCGCCAGCGCGCTCCGCAGCATCGCATGCATCGACGCGACCGCCTCCATCGTCGGGATTCGCCCGGTGCCGATCGCCCAGATTGGTTCATAGGAGATCGCCAGCCAGTCCGCCGCCGCGCCCTCCGGCAGCGACGCGAGCAACTGGACGGAAACCACCGCCTCCGCATCGCCCGCGTCCCGCACCTCCAGGCTCTCGCCCACGCACAGGATGACCTTCAATCCCGCCGCCCTGGCCGCCAGCGCCTTGGCCGCCACGTCGGCGTCGCTCTCCCCCTGGTCCTGCCGCCGCTCGCTATGGCCGACGATCGTCCAGCTCGCGCCCGCCTCCGCCAGCATCGCGGCCGAAAGGCATCCCGTATGCGCGCCGCTATCCGCCATGTGGCAATCCTGCGCGCCGATGAAAGCCGCGCCCCGCACTGCGCTGGCCGCCGCGATCAACGTCGCGGGCAGGCAAAGCCCTACCTCGACGCTCGCATGTTCCGCGGCGAGCGCGCCTATCGCCTCCACCTCGCTCAACTGGGCGCGAAGCCCGTTCATCTTCCAATTACCGACAACCAGTCTGCACCTGCCCATCGATCCATACCCTTTTGGTTATTGCTGCACGTCGCCGGCCCGGAAAGGACCGGCTGTCAGGGCGGATGGACGGCGGTCCCGCATTTGTCCAGCCTGCCCGCCGATGCCGCACTTGCCGCCGCGACGATCCGCCCTTAAAGCGGGCCGCCATAAAAGCCGTTCATTTCTGGACTTTCCTTCATGCTCTCAGTTTTTCGCCGCTTCATCCATTCCAAATTCGGCGCGCTGTTCGCGCTGCTGTTGCTCGGCGTCATCGCGGCGGCGTTCATTCTGGGGGATATCAGCAGCGGCAAGTTCGGCCCGTCGGTGGGCGGCGGCGACACCGTGGCCAAGGCGGGCGGCTCCCGCCTCACCATGACGCAGTTCCAGGACCGGGTGCAGCGCGTGTTCGAAAACGCCCGCCGCGCCAATCCGGGATTGCAGATCACCGATTTCTTCGCCCAGGGCGGCGCTGGCCAGATCTATGATCAGTTGGTGGCGGCCATGACGCTGAAGGAATATGCGGACGATCAGGGCGTCCATATCTCCAAGCGCCTCGTCGACGCGCAGATCGCACAGATCCCCGCTTTTCAGGACGCAGCCGGCAATTTCAGCCAGGAAAACTTCCGCCAATTGCTCCTGCGCGAACGCATCACCGAACAGGCCCTGCGCGATGATATCAGCCGCGAGATATTGGAGCGGCAGATGCTTGGCCCCCTGGGCCTGGGCGTAAAGCTGTCCGACAGCCTGATCCTGCCCTACGCCTCGCTGCTGCTTGAGGCGCGTCAGGGAACGATCGCGGCGGTGCCGGCGGCGGCGTTCAGGGACATTGCGGACCCGAGCGACGCGCAGCTCGCCGAATATTACCGCAAGAACGCGGCGAGCTTCACCATCCCGGAACAGCGCAGGATTCGCTACGCGATCGTCGACGGTGAGCGCTTCGCCCAGGCCGCGCAGCCGACCGATGCGGAAATCGCCGCCTTCTACAACCAGAACAAGGCCGCCTACGCCGCGAAGGAAAGCCGCAGCTTCGAACAACTGATCCTGCCGACCGAAGCCGCCGCCAAGGCCATCGCCAACAAGGTCAAGGGCGGCGAATCGCTCGGGCTGGCGGCGAAGGGCGCGGGCCTCGCCGCGTCGACGCTCACCGACCAAAGTCGGGAGGCGCTGACATCCTCCTCCTCCGCCGCCGTGGCTGCTGCGGCTTTCGCCGCCGGGCAGGGTGAGTTGGTCGGTCCGATGCGCGGCTCGCTGGGTTGGGTGCTGCTGCGCGTGACGGCGCTCAAGACGACGCCCGCCCGCCCGCTTTCGGCGGTCCGGGACGAGATTGTCGCCACGTTGCGCGGCCAGAAGGAAAAGCGCCTGCTGACCGAATTCACCGGCAAGGTGGAGGATCAGATCGCCGATGGGGGCAGTTTTGAGGAAGTGGTCAAGGATAACGGCCTGAAGCTGGAGACCACGCCCTTCCTGCTGGCGTCCGGCAAGCAGGTTGAGGATCAGGCTTACCAGCCCTCGCCCGACGCCCTGCCGCTGCTCGCGCCGGTGTTCCGGATGAGCCAGGACGATGACGCGCAGTTGATCCCGATCACGCCGGACAAGCGCTACGCCCTCGCCGCCCCGGCCGAGATTCAGGCCGCCGCGCCGCCGCCGCTGGCCAAGGTCAAGCCGCTCGTGCTCGCCCGCTACAAGCTCGCCCAGGGCAATGAGAAGGCCAAGGCGACCGCCGAGCAGATCCGCGCGAAGGTGGCGAAGGGCATGAAATTGTCGGACGCGGTCGCCTCCACCGGGGTTCCGTTGCCCGCGCCGCAGGTGGTGGGCGGTCGGCGCGCCGACATCATGCGTGAAGGCCAGCGTCCCCCTGCCGAAGTCGCCATCCTCTTCTCCATGGCCGCCAACAGCGTGAAGACGCTGCCGATCGGTCAGGATCGTGGCTATTTCATCGTGCAACTGAACGGCATCAAGCGCGGCGACGCGGGCGGGCAGACGGCGCTGCTCAACCAGGTGCGCAGCCAGTTGGGAGACGTTGTCGGCCAGGAATATGGCCAGCAATTCGAACGCGCGGTGGAAAAGCAGCTGGGCGTCAAGCGCAGCCCCTCCGCCGTGGCCGATGTTCAGCGCGCGCTCGCCAACACGAATAGCGGTGCGCAATAAAATGGTCGCTGGGCAGGGCGCCCCGATAGGCGACGGCATAGCAAAAGCGCGCGAAGCGCTCGCGGACGGAAAGTCCGCGCTCGTATGGCGGCGACAGATCGCCGACGTCGACACGCCGATTTCCGCCGCGCTCAAACTGTTCGAGGCCGATCGCGGCGACTTCCTGCTGGAATCGGTGGAGGGCGGCGCGGTGCGCGGCCGTTACAGCCTGATCGGCCTTGCGCCCGACCTGGTCTTCCGCGCGCAGGGACAGGCGGCGGAAATCAACCGCCAATGGGCGACCGATCGTGACGCCTTCATTCCCGAGACGAGCGGCGCGCTGGACGCGCTGCGCGCGCTGGTCGCCGAATGCCGCGCCGACCTGGATACCGCGCTGCCGCCCGCGCTCGCCTGCCTCGTCGGCTATTTCGGCTATGAGACGGTCGGGCTGGTCGAAAAGCTGCCGCGCCCCTCCCCCAACCCGCTCGATCTGCCGGACATGCTGTTCGTGCGGCCCACGGTCATCCTCGTGTTCGATCGGTTGGCCGATGCGCTCTATCTGGTCGCGCCCGTGTGGAAAGGCGGTTTCAGCGACGCCGACGCCGCCATCAGCGAAGCGTTCGACCGCATTGACGCGACCGCCGCGCGCTTGGCCGCGCCCCTGCCCCTTCTCCCCCAACCGTCAGAAATCGCCGATATCGACGTGACGCCAGCGCTGGAGCCCGGTCGCTACAAGGCGATGGTCGAGCGCGCCAAGGACTATATCGTCGCGGGCGACATCTTCCAGGTCGTGCTGGCGCAGCGCTTCACCAGCCCCTTCACCCTGCCGCCGATCTCGCTCTATCGCGCGCTCCGCCGGATCAACCCCTCGCCTTTCCTTTATTATCTCGACCTGCCCGGCTTCGCCCTGATCGGTTCGAGCCCGGAAATACTGGTCCGGGCGCGCGACGGCGAAGTCACCATCCGGCCGATCGCCGGCACCCGCCCGCGCGGCAAGACGGCGGTCGAGGACGCGACCAACCGCGAAAGCCTGCTCGCCGATCCGAAGGAGCGCGCCGAACATCTGATGCTGCTCGACCTCGGCCGCAACGATGTCGGGCGCGTGGCGAGCGCCGGAACCGTGACGGTGACGGACAGCTATAAGGTCGAATTCTACAGCCACGTCATGCACATCGTATCCAACGTGGTTGGGCGGCTGTCTCCGGACAAGGATGCGCTGGACGCGCTGTTCGCCGGTTTCCCCGCGGGCACCGTATCCGGCGCGCCCAAGGTCCGCGCCTGCGAGATCATCGCCGAACTGGAACCGGAAACGCGCGGCGCCTATGCCGGCGGAGTCGGCTATTTCAGCCCCGATGGAAATATGGACAGTTGCATCGTGCTGCGCACCGCGGTGCTGAAGGACGGCGTCATGCATGTTCAGGCAGGCGCGGGAATCGTCGCCGACTCCACGCCGGAATATGAACAGCGCGAATGCGAGGCGAAGAGCGGCGCGCTTCTGGCCGCGGCGCGCGAAGCCGTCGCATTGTCCCGCGGTTCCGGCTTCGGTCAGTAATCTACTCCGCCGTCGTCGGATCGATGATCGTGCGCACCCTGGCGATGCTGTTGGCGGGGAGGCCCGCCAGTTCCGCATGCTGCCGGATCAGCTCTTCGCTGGGAGCCCGATAAAGGCAGTAAACCTTGTCATCGGTCACATAGCTATGGACCCATTGAATCTCGGGACCCAGTTCCTGCAGGACATTGCACGAAACCTGCGATGCGCTTTTCAGTTCATCAACCCGCAGCCTGCCCGCGCCGGGCATCTCCCTTTCTATCACGAATTGGGGCATATCCACCTCCGTGGCTGAAGCTGCGAATCTATGCCTCCCCGTTCGCTGAGTCCACTGGCGGCTAGGGCGAGATGCCTTAAACCGGAATCACCCCACCTCCGTTCGGGAGGGGAGGTGGTTCCTATATAACGCATGATGCTCTAGCGGCACGACCCATGCGCTAACCACGCTGGACGCTCGCCATCGGTTCCGACGTCACGGGGTAGCCCAGATGCGTCGGGATGCACAGATGGGGTTGCCCGTGCCGCTCCTCTATCCAGGGGCTGACCTTTTCGACCGGGATCGACGCCGCGTGGGATGCGATATCATCGAAGCTCTCAAACTGCGCCAGACGTTCCAGATTACGCCGCGTGGGGAAGATGATGCGTCCCTCCCCCGCGTCGCATCTTGCAATCGTGGCTTGCGCGCCGTTCCAGAACAGCTGGACATTTTCCGTGGAATCGACGGTCGCGTCCTGCCCCGCCGGCGCCCGGACGACATAGAAACGCGTGTCATAGACCCGCGCCGCATTCTCCCCCCGTGACGGGTGCCAGCGGCTGAAAGGCGCCAACTGATCCAGCGCCAATTCGATCCCATATGTGTCGAGCAATTCCGCCAGGCTTGTCCCCTGGGTGAGCGCCACGCGCATGGCGGCCAACCTGCGGGGATCGGGAGGCGCAGCGAAGCCGATGCCGAGCCCGCTTTCCTCCAGCGTCTCGCGGATCGCCGCCAGCCGGGCGGCGGTTTCATCCAGCTCCATCGCGCCGCCGATCGCCCGGGCGAGATCGCGATCCGCCTCATCGACCGCCCCGCCCGGAAAGACCAGCGCGCCCGCTGCGAAGGCCATGCTCTTCGCCCGTTCCATCATCAGGATATGGGGAGGCCCGTCCGGCATGTCGCGGATTATCACCGCCGTCGCGGCCGGGCGGCCACCCTGGATGTTGTCGGTCATGGCACCGCCATAGGCGCGGGAAACGCCGGCGGTAAAGATTTTCCGACAAGCCATGAGGCACGGTCGGGGCGAATCTAACCTGAAGCAATAGCCTCTTGCCGAGCAATGACATGCCCGCTATCGGAAGCGCCGTTCGGGTAGCTTATCAAAGGCCCGAGCATGATCGCGCCGGTGCCTTGAAAAAGGCTTAAAAGGGAACGCGGTGCGGATGGCGAAGGCCGTCCAAATCCGCGGCTGTCCCTGCAACTGTAAGCGGTGAGCGCGATGCACATCGCTTCCTCCAAGTCGGAGGAAGCAGCCACTGGGCCGGACGCTAAATCCTGCGAGGCCTGGGAAGGCCGTGCATCAAGCTGTGACCCGTGAGCCAGGAGACCTGCCAGCGTCTGGTCGCTCTTGCCCGGCCCAGGGGATGGTCATGGCACGGTGAACTCCGTCTGAGCGACGACCGAGCGGTTGGGGCCGCATCGGATATGCACCACGGGCGTCCTGCGTCCGTCCATGGCGCATGTCCGGCCGCGTGTGCGGAAGCCCCCGCCTTGTCGCTGACGCCAGGGGTTCGTTACCTATGAAAAATTGCTTTCTTTCCACCGTCGCTCTTGCAGCCTTGATCCTGCCCGGCGCCGCCCGCGCCGACGATAGCGAAGCTGCCGATACCAGCACGATCATCGTTCTGGGTCACCCTTCGGAAGGGCTCGACATATCGACCGGAACGGGCAGCCGCCTTGGCCTCACCATCCTCGATACGCCTGCGAGCATCGAAGTCCTGACCGGCGACGTCATCCGGGGGCGCGGCGATCTTTCGATCGTCGACGCCGTGACCCGCGCCACGGGCATCAGCACGTCCGCCAATCCCGGCAATGGCGGCACGGGTCTCGCCGCGCGCGGGTTCAACGGTCAGGGATCGGTCATGATCCTCTACGACGGCGTCCGTCTCTATCCCGGCGCTGGAACCGTGACCTTCCCGACCGACCCCTGGACGGTGGATCGGATCGAAGTGCTGCGCGGTCCGGCATCGGTGCTCTATGGCCAGGGCGCCATCGGCGGCGCGGTGAACGTCATTTCGCGCAAGCCCAGCACCGACGCCACGCATTTCGATGCCGAAGCCGGCTATGGTTCGCAGGATAGCTGGCGCGTGGGCGCGGGCGTCGGCGGGCCGGTGAACGATGTCCTGTCCTATCGCATCGACGCCAGCCGCACCCAATCCGATGGCTGGGTGGAGCGCGGCGGATCGAAGGGCGTCGCCATCTCCGGCGCGCTCCGCTTCGCGCCGAGCGAAGACTTCTCGCTCACGCTTTCGAACGATTACAGCAACCAGAAGCCGTCGCGCTATTTCGGCACGCCGCTGATCGACGGCAAGCTGGACGACCGGAACAAGCGGCTCAACTACAATGCCACCGATGCGGTCATCCACTATAAGGACAACCGGACGACATTGAAGGCGGAATGGGATCTGGCTGACGGAGTAGCGCTGACCAGCACCGCCTATCGCCTCACCACCGACCGGCGCTGGCGCAATCTGGAAAGCTATTGCTGGGTCGCGGCCAACGGCTTCTGCCCGAACGAATATAATGTTGATCCCTTCCCGGCGGGTGAAATCTACCGCACCGACTATCTGGGCATCGACCACAAGCAGACCCAGGTCGGCAATCAGACCACGCTTGCCGTCAGCCGCCCGATCGCGGGGCTGAAGAACGATCTCGTCGTCGGCTTCGACATCAACCGGATCAAGTTCAAGCATTTCAACAATTTCAGCCTGGTCAGCGACAATAGCGTCGATCCCTTCGTCTTCGATCCCGGCCTGTTCGACGACAGCGTGCCCGTCGCGGCGGCATACCGCACACGCACGCGGCAATATTCGATCTTCGCGGAGGATCGACTGTCGCTGACCGACGAGCTGTCGCTGGTGGCGGGCATCAACTATGAACATGCCAATGTAAAGCGTTACAACATCGCAGCCGATGGCACGGAATTGCTTCCAACCGGGTTCACTGCCGACGGCAAGACGCTCAGCAACACCACCTGGCGGGTAGGCGCGGTCTACCAGCCGACGCCCACGCTCTCGCTCTACGCCCAATATGCGACGGCGGTCGATCCGCTGGGATCGCTGGTCACTTTCTCGCCGAAAGAGACGCAATTCAAGAACACGACCGGCGACCAGGTGGAAGCCGGGATCAAGGCGACTTTCCTCGAGGGACGCGGCAACTTCACCTTCGCGGCCTATCGGATCGTCAAGAAGAACCTGCTGGTCCGCAATCCGGCCGATTTAACTGACACGACCCCGTTGCAGGTAGGGCAGCGGTCGGCCAAGGGGCTGGAGGCGTCGCTGACGCTCGACCTGCCGCAGGGCTTCGGGATCGAGGCCAACGGATCGATCCTGGAAGCCCAGTTCGACGAGTTCCACATCGTTGGCACTGCCGCCGACGGGATTACTCCGCGGCTCATCTCCTACAACGGCAACACGCCGCCCAACGTCCCGGAAACGACCGCCAACCTGTGGCTCCGCTACGACCCGCTGCCGCGTCTGCGCACCCGGGCGGGCCTGCGCTATGTCGGGCGGACCTTCTCGGACAATGCAAACGCCTTCCGCGTGCCGGGCTACACTGTGGTCGATGCGGGCATATCCTATGCCTTCACGGACAATCTGGCCGCGAACGTGCGGGTCTATAATCTGTTCGACAAGGATTATGCGACCAACGCCTATAATGACCAGCAGTGGATTTTGGGCCGTCCCCGTTCCATCGACGTGTCGGTAACCGCCCATTTCTAAGGCGCGCGCCCGATGGGGACATCGCGGCAAGCGGTGGCTGTACCTGACCCATCGCTGGGTCGGGATAGTCACCTGCCTGTTGCTGGCGATGTGGTTCCTGTCGGGCGTCGTCATGATGTATGCGCCTTTCCCGTCGCTAACCCAGAAGGAGCGGCTGGCGGGATTGGCGCTCATCGACTGGACGCAGGTACATGGGACCGTCCAGCCCGATGCCTTGCTGCAACAGGGGGTGGATGGTCCGGCATGGATAGGCGACAGCGCGGTTTCGGCATCGACCGGGCGGGCCGCTGGTCCGGTCGACGCCCGCCGGGCGGGCGACATCGCCGCCGCGTTCGGCAAGGCGCCGCTTTCCGGCGTTGAACAGGTCGAGCGGGATCAATGGACGGTCGGAAACGGCTTCGACCGCTATCGACCATTGTGGAAAGTGACGCTCGATCGGCCCGATGGCCTGATCCTCTATGTCGCATCGACCACCGGGACGGTGGTGCTGGACACCAGCCGGACAGAGCGGTTCTGGAACTGGCTGGGATCGGTCCCCCACTGGATTTACCCCACCGTGCTGCGTCAGGATCAACCGCTGTGGCGGCAGGTGATCCTGTGGACATCGGGCGCGGGCATTGTCGGCGCGGTCAGCGGCATGTGGGTCGGCGTCCTGCGCATGAGGCTGCGCCGCCGCTACAAGGGCGGGCGGGTTTCGCCCTATCGCGGCTGGCAATGGTGGCACCATGTCATGGGGCTGTTCGGCGGCACGCTGCTGGTCGCGTGGATCGTCAGCGGCTGGCTGTCCGTCGATCCCAATCGCTGGTTCGCCAGCAAGGGCCTGAGCGACGCGGGCCGCGTCGCCTATGCGCGAGCCGGGATGCCGCCCATGATCGACTGGACGCTATTGGGCCGCACGCCAGAGGCTACAGGCGCGCGCCAGATGCGGATGTTCTGGACCGACGGCGCGCCGCTGCTACTCCTGTCGCGGCCGGGCCTTCAGGATGCGGTCCTTGACGCCCGGACCCTGAAACCAGTGACGTTTGAACCGCGCCGCCTGATCCACGCCGCCCGGCGGCTGGTTCCCGGCGCTCGGATCGAGGCGGTGGACTGGCTCACCCGATCCGATTCCTACTGGTATGAAGCCAAGGGCGACGTGGAACTGCCCATATTGCGCATTCGCTTCGCCGACCCGGCGCAAAGCTGGGTTCATATCAGCCCCCGAACGGGAGCGGTGCTGAGCGATATGGACGCGCGCCGTCGCCTTTACCGCTGGCTGTTCGACGGGCTGCACCGCTGGGATTTCGACATGCTCATCCGCCAGCGGCCGCTTTGGGACATCTGGATGTTGCTCTGGTTGACGAGCGGCGCGGTCATCTCGCTGAGCGGGATCACCATTGGATATCGTCGCTTGAGGGGACCTGCAAGAAAGCGAGCGGCTCAGGCCGTTGACCCATCGCATCCCTCGCCGCCGCTTCTGGCTCGCGAGGGGTAAGACCCGGCGCTGGTGGGAGCCAAGAAAAGCCGCAGATTTCCGCCGATTGGCGGAAATCTAGGACTTTTCTGGAAAATGGTGGAGCCGAGGGGGATCGAACCCCTGACCTCGTCATTGCGAACGACGCGCTCTCCCAGCTGAGCTACGGCCCCGTAAGGAGGGTGCCTATAAGCGAGCGATGCGGCCCTTGCAACGGTCTTTTTGTGCAAAAACAGCCCCCCATCGCGGGGTTTTGCGCCGCCGCCGCGGTCTTCGTCGAACCGGTTTGAAGAGAGGACATTTCAGCCCCGAAACATCCGGAACGATGGGCGTTCCTGCTCATTGGTGATGCAACGGCCGGTCAGGCCGTAGGATGAGCATATGAGGAGAAGGATCATGGGCGACCAAGGTGGACGTCGCTATGGTGACAATGACCGGAACCAAAGCGACAGGGATCGCGGGTGGGGTCGTTTTCGCGCCCAGCGCGACTGGCGCGACGACCGGGGCTATCGTTATGGCACGCGCGGCCAGTTCGGCGGAACGGACTATGACCGGCAGTCCGGAGACTATGACCCGGAGCATCGCGGCTTTTTCGACAGGGCGGGCGATGAGATCCGCAGCTGGTTCGGCGATGAGGAAGCCGAACGGCGCCGCGAATATGACGACTATTACAACCGCCCCTATGGCGATCCGCGCGATGAAAGCAGCCGCATCGGCTTCGCGTCGGCTTCCAGCAGCAACCGCTATCTCCCCAATCGGGGCTATGCGCCCTATACGGGGGAAAGAAGCGGATATGGCAGTGAAGACCATGGCTACAGCATCCGTTCCTATGGTCCGGTGCACGATTATGGCCAGCATCACGACGCCAGCTATTATGCCTGGCGCCAGCAACGCATGGACGAACTCGATCGCGACTATGCGGAATATCGGCGCGAGAACCGCGACCGCTTCAATAACGAGTTCGGCAGCTGGCGCACGCGCCGTGGCGAACAGCGCCAGGCCATCCAGCTGGTGCGCGAGCATATGGACGTGGTTGGCAGCGATGGAGAGCATGTCGGCGCCGTCGACAGACTGAGCGGTGATCGGATCATCCTGACGAAGACGGACCCTGATGCGGGCGGGGTGCACCACTCCATCCCGTCATCCTGGATCAGGTCGGTGGACGAGCAGAAGGTGACGCTCGAAAAAACGGCCGAAGAAGCGCATGCCGCCTGGCGGGCCGAGAGTGATCGCCCGACGGCAGGTTGACCTTGCAGAGGGCTCGACGGGCACATCGGGCCCTCTTTCTTTGAAAATCAGCCGCCGCTCTTCTTCAACAACGCGGTCCGCATGCATTGGCACACGATCTCATCACGCTGGTTATAGAGACGGTGGGTGAAGGTGACGATCCCCGCGGCCGGACGCGAACGGCTTTCCTTGAGATCCGTGATCTCGCTCTCGGCCCGCAAGGTGTCGCCGATGAACACCGGCTTGGGCATGACGATCTTGTCATAGCCCAGATTGGCCACCAGCGTGCCCATCGTCGTATCGCCGACGGACAACCCCACCATCAGGGCGAAGGTGAAGGTCCCGTTGACCAGAATCTGCCCGAACTCGGACGCCTTCGCCGCCTCGACATCCAGGTGCAGCGGCTGCGGGTTATGGGTCATGGTCGAAAAAAGCAGATTGTCCGTTTCGGTCACGGTTCTGCGGATTTCATGGGTCAGCCTTTCGCCTATGGACCATTGGTCGAAATATTTACCGGCCATCAATCTTCCCCCTGATCGATCCGGACGAGCAAGGCGCCTTCGCTCACTTGCGCGCCCTCCACGACGTTCAACTCGGCCACGACGCCATCAAATGGCGCGACCAGGCCATGCTCCATCTTCATCGCCTCCAGCATGACCAGTTTCTGGCCCTTGGCGACGGCATCGCCCTCCGCAACCGCCACGGCGATCACGCGGCCGGGCATGGGCGAGACGATGGCCCCGTCGGATGCAACGCCGCTCGCGGCCCCCCGCTCCTCGCCCAGCGCCACGACATAAGCCTCGCCATTTTCCAGCAACAGGACGCGCCCGTCAGGTAGAGGCTGACAGCGATAATGGCCCGCATTCTGGTCGGTCCGATCAAGGTCGATATGGGCGACCCCGGCAACGCCGTCGACGGTCAGTCGCACCTCCGTGCGGCGGGGCAGATTGAGGCGCAGACCGCGCAATTCGGGCGCAACGCAGGCAAGCCACGGCGCGGCCACCTGCGATGCGGCCTCATTCAGGTGGGCGAGCGGCGGTTTGGCAGCCAGGCGGTCCAGATGCGCCGCGATAAAGCCCGTATCCACCCCGCCAAGAAGAAACGCCTCCTCCCCCAGCAATCGCGCCAGGAACCCCGCATTGGTCCTGACCGGCCATATATCCACCGACGAACATATCGCCTTCAATCCCTGAATGGCCTGCCCGCGATCGGCAGCATGATAGATCAGCTTCCCGATCATCGGATCGTAGAAGGGCGACACCTCATCGCCCTGCCCGACGGCCAGTTCGATGCGGCCGTCGCGATCATGGCCAATCGAAAACAGGTCCAGCTTGCCCGTGCTGGGAAGGAAACCTTTGGCTGGATCTTCCGCATAAAGCCGCGCTTCGATGGCGTGGCCGTTGATCGACAGCTCGTGCTGCTTCCTGGGCAGCGGCTCTCCGCTCGCTACCCGCAACTGCCATTCGACCAGGTCGACGCCGGTAATCTCTTCGGTCACGGGATGCTCGACCTGGAGCCGGGTGTTCATCTCCATGAACCAGATGCGATCGGCATGCAGGCCCTCGCTGGCGTCGGCGATGAACTCGATCGTGCCCGCGCCGACATAGTCGACCGCCTTGGCCGCTCGCACAGCCGCGCCGCAGATGGCGTCGCGCGTGGCTTCGTCCATGCCCGGCGCGGGCGCTTCCTCAATCACCTTCTGATGGCGGCGCTGGAGCGAACAATCGCGTTCGAAAAGATGGACGATGTTCCCGTGCGTATCGCCGAACACCTGCACTTCGATATGGCGCGGCGAGAGGATATATTTCTCGATCAGCACCCGATCGTCGCCAAAGGAGGATGCAGCCTCCCGCTGGCAGGAGAGCAGCGCGTCGGCGAAGTCGTTCGCCGCGTCCACCCGCCGCATGCCCTTTCCGCCGCCACCCGCGACAGCCTTGATCAGGACGGGGTAGCCGATTGCGTCCGCTTCGGCCTTCAAACGTTCGGGGCCCTGATCCTCGCCCAGATAACCGGGCGTCACCGGCACGCCGGCGTCGGCCATCAGCTTCTTGGCGGCGTCCTTCAGGCCCATGGCGGTGATGCTGGCGGGCTGTGGCCCCACCCAGATCAGGCCCGCGTCGATGACCGCCTGCGCGAAGGCGGCATTTTCCGACAGGAAGCCATAGCCGGGATGAATTGCCTGCGCGCCGGAGGACTGGGCGGCAGCGATGATCCGCTCCCCGACCAGATAGGACTCCCGCGCCGGCGCAGGGCCGATATGCACAGCCTCGTCAGCGGCGCGGACATGCAGCGCGCCAGCGTCCGCATCAGAATAGACGGCCACGGTCCTGATGCCCAGGCGGCGGGCGGTGCGAATGACGCGGCAGGCGATTTCGCCGCGATTGGCGATGAGCAGCGACTGGATCACATCCGGAACACCCCGAAATGGGGCGCCTCCTCTATCGGAGCGTTGAGCGTGGCGGCGAAGGCGAGCCCCAGCACGTCGCGGGTCTGGGCCGGATCTATGACGCCATCGTCCCACAGGCGGGCGGTCGCATGATAGGGATTGCCCTCATCCTCATATTTCTGCCGGATCGGCGCCTTGAACGCTTCGGCCTCCTCCGGCGTCCATTTGGACGCGTCACGATGAACGGTTGCGAGCACCGAAGCGGCCTGCTCACCACCCATCACCGAAATGCGGCTGTTCGGCCAGGTGAAGAGGAAGCGCGGTCCATAAGCCCGGCCGCACATGCCGTAATTGCCCGCGCCGAAGCTGCCGCCGATCAGGACGGTAATCTTCGGCACGCTCGCAGTGGCGACCGCCGTCACCAGTTTCGCGCCGTGCTTCGCGATCCCTTCCGCCTCATATTTGCCGCCGACCATGAAGCCGGAGATATTCTGAAGGAACAGCAAGGGCACGCGCCGCTGGCAAGCCAGTTGGATGAAATGCGCGCCTTTCTGGGCGCTTTCGGAAAACAGCACGCCATTATTGGCGAGGATCGCGACCGGCATTCCCCAGATATGGGCGAAACCGCAGACCAGCGTAGCGCCGTAGAGCGCCTTGAATTCGTGAAATTCGGAACCGTCGACGATCCGGGCGATCACTTCCCGCACGTCATAGGGCGCGCGGACATCCTGCGGCACGACGCCATATAATTCCTCGGCATCATATTTCGGCGGAACCGGGGCGCGCATGTTGATGTCGATCGCGGGCGCGGGCTGGAGCGTCGAAACGATGTCGCGCACGATCGTCAGCGCATGCCCGTCACTCTCCGCGACATGATCGACCACGCCGGACCGGCGGCCATGCACCTCTGCGCCGCCCAGTTCCTCGGCGCTGATGACCTCGCCGGTCGCGGCCTGCACCAGTGGCGGCCCGGCGAGGAAGATCGTGCCCTGATTGCGCACGATCACCGTTTCATCGGACATAGCCGGCACATAGGCGCCGCCCGCCGTACAGCTGCCCATGACGCAGGCGATCTGCGCTATGCCGCGCGACGACATTTGCGCCTGATTGTAGAAGATGCGGCCGAAATGGTCGCGGTCCGGGAAGACTTCCGCCTGATTGGGCAGGTTCGCGCCGCCGCTGTCGACCAGATAGACGCAGGGCAATCGGTTCTCGAGCGCAATCTCCTGCGCGCGCAGGTGCTTCTTGACGGTCACGGGATAATAGGTGCCGCCCTTCACCGTCGCGTCGTTACAGACGATCATGACCTGTCGCCCCGACACACGGCCGATACCGGCGATCATGCCCGCGCCCGGCACCTCGTCATGATAGAGGCCGTTGGCCGTCAGCTGGCCGATCTCCAGAAAGGGGCTCCCCGGATCGAGCAGCCGCTCGACCCGATCGCGGGGCAGCAGCTTGCCGCGCGCCACATGCCGGTCGCGCGCGACATGCGAACCGCCCAGCGCCGCCTTCGCCACCCGCCCCCGCAGGTCCTCCGCCAGGGCGCGATTATGCGCGGCGTTGGCGCGAAAGCTCTCGCCGCTTACGGCCAGCTTGGTATCGAGAATTGGCGCACTCATGCTCTTGCGCATCCCCGTCCTGCAATGCGAGAGTACATCGCTCCCGCCCAATCGAGACCGTCCATGCCCACCATCCTGCTGCTCGCCATTTCCAACCTGTTCATGACCGTCGCCTGGTACTGGCACCTTAAGGGCGGGATGCACAAACCGCTGCTGATCGTCATCCTGATCAGCTGGGGCATCGCGTTTGTCGAATATTGTTTCGCCGTGCCCGCCAACCGCTTCGGCTTCGCCAGCGGCTGGAGCGCAGGCCAGCTCAAGGTCGCGCAAGAGGCGATCGCGCTGATCGTCTTTGGCGGATTCATGGTGACGGTGCTGGGAGAGCCGCTGCACTGGCGCCATCTCGCCGCCTTCCTCTGCATCATGGCCGCGGTCGGCTTCCTGTTCGTGGGGCGGACATAGGTCACGCCCCGATCAGTTCCCGGCCGATCAGCATCCGGCGGATTTCATTGGTCCCGGCGCCGATGTCGAGCAGCTTGGCGTCGCGCATATAGCGTTCGACCGGCCAGTCCTTCGTATAACCAGCGCCGCCCAGCGCCTGCACCGCTTCCAGCGCTACCCGCATCGCATTCTCGCTGGCGATCAGGATCGCACCCGCCGCATCGAAGCGGGTCGTCCTGCCGTTGTCACAGGCGCGCGCCACGGCATAGACATAGGCCCGCGCGCTGTTGAGCGCGACATACATGTCCGCGATCTTGGCCTGCATCAGCTGGAAGGAACCGATAGGCTGGCCGAACTGCTTGCGCTCCCGCACATAGGGCAGCACCACGTCGAGGCAGGCCTGCATGATGCCCAGCTGGATTCCCGACAGGACCGTCCGTTCATAGTCCAGACCCGACATCAGGACGCCGACACCGCCGTTCAGCGGTCCCATGATATTCTCTTCGGGCACTTCGCAATCGTCGAAGACAAGTTCCGCCGTCGGCGATCCGCGCATGCCGACCTTGTCGATCTTCTGACCGATGGAGAAGCCTTTGAACCCTTTTTCGATCAGGAAGGCGGTGATGCCGCGCGATCCCTCGCCCGTCTTGGCGTAGACCACCAGAGTGTCGGCGTATGTCGCGTTGGTGATCCAGAATTTCGTGCCGTTGAGGACATAGCGATCGCCCTTCTTTTCGGCGCGCAGCTTCATCGAGACGACGTCGGACCCTGCTCCCGCCTCCGACATGGCGAGCGATCCCACATGCTCGCCGGAAATCAGCTTGGGCAAATAGCGCGCCTTCTGTTCGGGCGAGGCCCAGCGGCGGATCTGGTTGACGCAGAGATTGGAATGCGCGCCATAGCTCAGACCTATGGAGGCGGACGCGCGCGCCACTTCCTCCTGCGCCACCACATGCTCCAGATAGCCGAGGCCAAGGCCTCCATCAGCCTCTTCCACGGTCAGGCCATGAAGGCCAAGTGCGCCCATTTCCGGCCATAGGTCGCGCGGGAACCAGTCCTTCGCGTCGATCTCTGCGGCAAGGGGCGCTATCCGCTCCCGGGCGAAGCGCGCCGTGCTCTCCCGGATCATCTCCGCATTGTCGCCCAGCGCAAAATCAAACTCGGTCATCGGCTTCCTCTCTTATGGACCGATACTATCGCGCCGAGCCGTCCAAGAAAAATTGAAATGGCCAAGCTTAGTGTATAGTTTCCTTCTATGATCGAACGCTATCTTCTGCGCTATTTCCTGGCGGTGGTGGACCAGGGCAATTTCTCGCGCGCGGCAGGCGCGTGCCATGTGTCGCAACCGACGCTGTCCGTAGGCATCTCCAAGCTGGAACAGATTGTCGGCGCTCCGCTGTTCCTGCGCAGCAATCAGCGGGTGGAACTGACCGAGGCGGGCGCGCGGCTGCTCCAGCATGCGCGCAGGATCGAGCGCGAGTTCAACCTGGCCGAACAGGCCGCCTCGGCCAAACCCGCCACTGCACTGCTGCGCATCGGCATCCTCCACAGCATAGCGGGCGATATCGTCGCGCGCGCCTTTGCGCAGTCATCCGACCGCACGGTGGTGGAGTTCATCCCCGGCAGCGAGCGCGAGTTGCTGGGGCGCCTGGACAGCGGGCGGATCGATGTCGCGCTCAGCCTGCTCCGGGGCGCCTCCGCACGTTACGGGTCGCATCCGATCATAGAGGAAGGCTATGGCGTCGCCCTGCCCGACAGCCACCGGCTGGCGGGGCGGAAGGAAATTGCGGCCGAACAGCTTGCAACCGAAACCATGATCGTCCGGCGGCATTGCGAGGCGCTGTCCGCGACCAGCCGGCATTTCGTCGACCGGGGCGTTCGACCGCATTTCGCCTTCCGCGCGACCAATGACGAGCGGGTCATGCAACTCGTCGCCGCCGGGTTGGGCGTGACCGTCATGCCCATGAGCTATCGCTGGCCGGGCATGGCGCGCGCGACGCTCAAGGATTTCCATGAGCGGCGAACCGTCGGATTTCTCTATGGATCGCGGGCGGCCGACTTGCGGGACCGACCCCCGCTTATGCTGACGGCGCTGGAAGCCGCGATGCGGGACGCCGTGTAGGGTTTGGGTCCTGCTGGAGGTCTCTTTCAACAAAAAGGGCGAGCCTCCCGGCCCGCCCTCTTCAATGTCTCAGCTGACGCCAAGCCTCAATAAACGCGCGCCTTCGGCTTGATATATTCCGCCTCGTCGGTGAGCGTGTAATCGTGCACCGGACGGTAATCCAGGCTGACCTTGCCGCCCTTGCCACCCCAGCCTTCGAACCAGCTGATGGTGTGCTTCATCCACGTTTCGTCGTCGCGGTTCGGGAAATCCTCATGCGCGTGGGCGCCACGGCTTTCCTTGCGGTTTTCCGCGCTGACCATGGTGCAGACCGCCTGAGACATCAAATTGTCCAGCTCCAGCGTCTCGATAAGGTCGGTGTTCCAGATCAGCGAGCGGTCGGACACGCCGACATCAGCCAAGCTGGCATTGACCTGCGCCATCTTGGTGACGCCCTCGCCCAGCAGCGCGCTATCGCGGAACACGGCGGCATGCTTCTGCATGGTGTGCTGCATTTCGAGGCGGATCTTCGCCGTCGGCGAACCACCCTTGGCGTTGCGATAATGGTCCAGGCGACCCAGCGCCAGATCCGCCGCGTCGGCCGGGAGCGGACGATGCGAGCCGTTGGGCTTGATATTTTCCTTAAGGTGCAGGCCGGTCGCGCGGCCGAACACGACAAGGTCGATCAACGAGTTGGAGCCGAGGCGGTTCGCGCCATGGACCGACACGCAGGCCGCTTCGCCGA
The DNA here is from genome assembly GCA_036383495.1 of Sphingobium sp. Lineage (GTDB taxonomy): Bacteria > Pseudomonadota > Alphaproteobacteria > Sphingomonadales > Sphingomonadaceae > Sphingobium. Next base: position 30,161 of record DASVOF010000060.1, read on the forward strand.
CCGCATAGAGGCCCGGCACCACGACTTCCGGATCGTCGCCGACCTTGGTCACCACCTGCCCATGATAGTTACAGGGGATGCCGCCCATATTATAATGGACCGTCGGCGTGACGGGCAAAGGCTGGCGCGTCAGGTCGACGCCCGCGAAAATCTTGCCGCTTTCGGTAATGCCCGGCAGACGCTCGGCCAGCACCTTGGGATCGATATGGTCGAGGTGCAGGAAGATGTGATCCTTGTTCGGACCCACGCCGCGCCCTTCGCGCATTTCCATCGCCATCGAGCGCGACACGACGTCGCGCGACGCCAGATCCTTCGCCGACGGGGCATAGCGCTCCATGAAACGCTCGCCCTCGGAGTTGGTGAGGTAACCGCCCTCGCCGCGCGCGCCCTCGGTGATCAGAACGCCCGCGCCGTAAATGCCGGTCGGGTGGAACTGCACGAACTCCAGATCCTGGAGCGGCAGGCCCGCGCGCAGCACCATGCCGCCGCCGTCGCCGGTGCAGCTGTGCGCCGAAGTGGCGGAGAAATAGGCGCGGCCATAACCGCCCGTCGCCAGCACGACCGCCTTGCTGCGGAAGCGGTGGATCGAACCGTCTTCCATGCAGATGGCGATGACGCCCCGACATTCCTTGCCGTTCGGGCCATCTTCCATGATCAGGTCGATGGCGAAATATTCGATGTAGAAGTCCGCGTCATATTTCAGGCTCTGCTGATAGAGCGCATGAAGCATGGCGTGGCCGGTGCGGTCGGCGGCGGCGCAGGTGCGCTGCACCGGCGGGCCGGCACCCATATTCTGCATGTGGCCGCCGAAGGGACGCTGATAGATCGTCCCATTCTCGTTACGGCTGAACGGCACGCCGGCATGTTCCAGCTCGATCACAGCCGCAGGCGCTTCACGCACCATACATTCGATCGCGTCCTGGTCGCCCAGCCAGTCGGACCCCTTGACGGTGTCGTACATGTGCCAGGTCCAGTGGTCGGGCGAATTGTTGCCCAGCGAGGCGGCGATGCCGCCCTGCGCCGCCACCGTGTGCGAGCGGGTCGGGAACAGCTTGGTGATGCAGGCGGTCTTCAGGCCCGCTTCGGCGCTACCCATGGTCGCGCGCAGGCCCGAACCGCCCGCGCCCACGACGACCGTGTCATAGGTGTGATCGATGATCTTATAGGCTTCGGTCATCAGGAAGCAGCCCCCGTGAATGCGATCTTCGCGATGGCGAAGATGCCGGCGGCCGCGCCGGCGATGGAATAGAAGTTCAGGAGCAGGATCGCGAAGAAGTTCAGCCCCTTGTCGTGGACATAATCCTCCAGCATCACCTGCATGCCAAGGCGCAGGTGCCAGAAGATGCTGACCAGCATCAGCATCAGCGGCACCGCGACCAGCGGATTGGCGATCCAGTTGCGCGCGCTCTCATAATCGAGGCCGGGCAGGCTCACGAGGCTGAAGATCAGCCACAGAACCAGCAGCAGGTTGCCGACGGCGGTGTAGCGCTGCGCCAGCCAGTGATGCGCGCCGTGCCTGGCCGATCCAAGACCGCGGACGCGGCCGATTCCGGTTCCGGTTCCCATCAGATTTTCCCCGAGAAGATGGTGGCCCACAACGCCACGGTGGCCAGCGTCGACAGGACCGGGATCACCAGCGACCAGGTCTTGTTGGTGTTGAGTTCATAGCCCGCGCCCATGTCGAGCACGAAGTGGCGCAGGCCCGACATCATATGCTGGAAGAAGAACCAGCTGATGCCGATCATCACCAGATAGCCGATCGGCGACGTCGCGCAGTTAAGGAAGGTCGCATAGGCATCCGGCCCCATGGCGATGGCCATCAGCCACCATACGACGCCCAATATGCCGACGGTGGCGAGACCGTTGCCGGTAACGCGGTGCAGGATGGAGATCGCCATGGCGGGTCCCCATTTCCAGATCGTCAAATGCGGCGAGAGCGGCCGGCTGTTGGTGCGCGCCATTTTTACTCCGTCCCTGAAGCTTGTCCCTGATTCCCGTCCCCTTAAGTGCGAACGGACAAGAGGGCAAGCCGCCCCGACGGCGCGTCGGATCGATCGGGGCTAAGAAGTGATTAACCAGATCGCGCTATTCATGGGGTGCGAACGACAGATGATTTGGGATTTTGCCGCACATGACCTCCGTAGCCTCATCCAGGACCGACCTGACCGACTTGATGCGCGCCGCCGACCCCCATGGCGACGTGGCGAAGAGCATGCGGGAGATTCGCGACATCATCGGCGATGGCGTCACCATTGCGGCGCGCCTTTTCTACGAAGCCTATATGGATCGCACGGGCCTGCGCTCGATGCTCAACGCTCCAACCCTGGCCAAGATCGAGACCGAAGCGCATGAATATCTTCGGCAGAAGCTCAACCATTATGAAGCCGGCGAATGGGCGTCTTCCTCCACCTCCTGCGTGCGCCACGCGCGCAAGCATGGCGCATCGCTGGAGGCCGTCCTTTATCCGGTGACGATGGCCAATGAAAAGCTGATCGACCTTTTTTGGGAACGCTCTCCTGACGATGCGACGCGACACCGCCTGGTCAAGGTCATGGCGCGGGTCGGCATGGTTGATTCGGGACTGATGGCGCATGTGCTCTCGCAGGACGAAGCCGAAGAGCAGCGCAATGAGCGCCTGCGTTTCGGCACGCTGTTCGAACAGCGCATCATGAGCGAGATCGACGGCGCGTCCCATCTGGGCGAATCGCTGCGCGAACAGGCCAAGGACGCCTCCGCCGCCACGCGCGGCATGCTGGGCAAGGCGTCGGAAGTCGCCGCCGCCGCCGAGCAATCCGCGCTGGCGATGCGTGAAGCCGCCCGCACCTCCGCCGGCCTGATCCGCGCGATCGAGGACGCCCGCACCGAAGTCGAAGGCGCCGCCGAGGTCGCTCAGCGCGCCGCGCTCCAGTCGGGCGATGCGGTCGCCATGTCCGCCACCCTGACCGGCCATGCCAAGTCGATCGAATCGATCCTGGGCCTCATCCGCGACATTGCGGGGCAGACCAACCTGCTCGCGCTCAACGCCACGATCGAGGCCGCTCGCGCCGGTGACGCCGGTCGCGGCTTCGCGGTCGTCGCGCAGGAGGTAAAGAGCCTCGCCAACCAGACCGCCCGCGCCACCGACGAGATCGCCGGCAGGATCGCCGACATCCAGGCGTCCACCCGCCAGTCGGTCGAAACCAATGAACGCATCCGCGACACGGTGGGCGAGGTGCAAGCGAGCGCCGACCGCATTCGCCACGCCATGGATTCACAGGCGCAAACCGTGACGATGATCACCGCCGCCGTGGACGAAACCGCGCTCGCCGCCGACTCCATGTCCTCCACCATCTCCGCGATCCGGCAGGACACGGAAGTGGTGGCGTCGGAGATCGACCAGCTCGAACGCGGATTCATGAGCGTCGAAGGAAAGCTCGCCACCCTGCGCGACGCCTCGTCCGACTTTGGTCGACAGGTCGCCTGACGCTTTTACTTGGCCGTCCTGTGGAGTAAGGGCGGCGGCATGAACGATGTCGCCGCCTCCCCCGCGCAAAGCTGGAAAGTCACCCTGCCCTGCACCCGCGCCGAGGCGGAGGCGCTGGACGGCGACATTGCGGCCTTCACGCTGATGGACCGGCCCCCGGTCCTGATGACCAGCGAAGCCGCGCCCGACGACGAAAACGCCTGGCGGCTCGACGCCTATTTCGAAGGGCGGCCCAGCCCCGCCGCGATCAAGCTGCTCCGCGCGCTCGTCCCGAGCGCCGCGAACACGAAGCCGAACATCGAACAATTGCCTGACGAAGATTGGGTGACGCTCAGCCAGCAGGGCCTCGAACCGGTCACGGCCGGCCGCTTCCATGTCCGCAACCTCGCCGCCGATCCGGACAAGCCCGGCCACGTCAATTTCCTGATCGAAGCGAGCCGCGCCTTCGGCACCGGGCAGCATGAAACGACGGCGGGTTGCCTCGTCATGCTCGACCGGATGCGCAGCATCGGCATGCGCTTCGGCAATATCGCGGATATCGGCACCGGCACCGGCCTGCTCGCCTTCGCCGCGCAGCATCTGTGGCCGCGCGCCTACGCCACCGCGTCGGACATTGACCCCGTCGCGGTCGAGATCAGCGCCCGGAACGCAATCGCCAACGCTGTCCCGCTCGGCAAAGGACTGGGCCAGGTCGACCTCTACACGGCGGCGGGCGTGGACCACCCCGCCATCGCCACCCGCGCGCCTTATGATCTGCTGATCGCCAACATCCTCGCCGGGCCGCTGATCGAACTCGCCCCTTCGCTCTGCGCGCTGGTTGAGGATGGCGGCACCATCCTGCTCGCCGGCCTGCTCAGGGAACAGGGTGACGCGGTCCTCGCCGCCTATCGCGCCCAGGGCATGCGCCTTGCCGAACGCGCGGACCGGGGCGACTGGCCCACGCTCCGCCTGCGCAAGCGCCCCAGCATCGGCTGGAAGCGCCCCCGCCGCATCGACCGCCATGCGCGCGGGGAAGCCCCGGGATTCGGCAGCCTTTGACGTTTAGGGGTGGATGGCCGACGACCGGCTGAAAGAAAAGCGGAAAGCTGTTACCTTCGACCTCCCCTTTCCCGCTCCAGCAGCGCCCTTTTGCGTTCCACGCCATAGGCATAGCCGCCGAGGCTCCCGTCACTTCGCAGCACCCTGTGGCACGGGATCAGCACCGCCAGCCCATTGTCGCCGCAGGCCGTCCCCGCCGCCCGGACCGCGCCGGGCTTGCCGATGGCTGCCGCTATCTCTCCATAGCTGCGCGTTTCCCCCGGCGGTATCGCCCGCAGCGCGGCCCATACCGCCTGCTGGAACGCGGTGCCGCCGACATCCACGGGCAGGTCGCTCGCCTGCCCCGGTTCGTCGATCAGCCGCATGACCCGCGCCGCCATCTCCTCCAGCCTCTCGTCGCCCGGCAGTATCTCCGCTCGGGGAAAGCGCGCCTGCAAATCCGCTTCGCCCTCCTCGAAGCTGATGCGGCAAAGCCCCCGGTCGGTCGCCGCGATCAGCAGCGGGCCCAGGCCGGTCTCCACCACCACATGGCGAATGCGCACGCCCCGCCCGCCGTCCTTCCACGCGCTGGGCGTCATCCCCAGATGCCGCTCCGCGTCGGCATAGGCGCGACTCGGCGCGTTATAGCCCGCCTCGTAGATCGCGCTGGTGACGCTCGCGCCCTCCTCCAGCGCGGCTTTCAACCGCTCGGCGCGCAGCGACCGCGCATAGGCGGCGGGTGTCACGCCCGTCTCGCGCTTGAACAGCCGGTGGAAATGATGCGGCGCATAGCCGACATGGCCCGCCAGTTCATCGAGCGAAGGGGGCGTCTGCGCCGCTGCGATGAAGGCGCGCGCCGCCTCCACCGCGACCCGGTCACGCCCCACCTCGTCCGGACGGCAACGCAGGCAGGCGCGGAAACCCGCCGCCCGCGCCGCCGCCGGATCGGGCATGAATAGCATATTCTCGCGCCGGGGCCGCCGCGCCGGGCAACTGGGCTTGCAGTAAATGCGCGTCGTCAGCACCGCGCCGACGAACCGCCCGTCCCAGTTCCGGTCCCGCCGCGCAAAGGCGTCCCAACACGCCTCCCCGTCCGGCAGGCCGCTCGCAAAATCCGATCTCTTCGCCATCTCATTCATGCCTATGCTATAGCAGAGGCGCGGCCGCCACGCCTCCCACGGCTTGCGCTTAAACCCGCGCCTTCGCTTTTCCGCATTGCCTCCGCCCCGGCTTCGCATATGAATGCGCGCAACCATGGTCGCTCTTATCCGTCGCCTCTGCCTCCTCCTTGTGCTTGCCGCGCCCGCTATGGCCCGCGCGGAACAGCAGGACATCGCCGCCGCCGCCCGTGGGGTCGTGCGCATCGCGATCGTCGCAACGGATGGAAAGGAAGCCTATTTCGTCGGCCATGGTAGCGGCTTCGCCATCGCGCCCGACAAGGTGATCACCAACGCCCATGTCGTCGAACTGACCCGTGAGGAGAAGAATCTCGTCATCGGCGTGATCCCGTCGGAAGGGCGCAAAAGCTACGGCGGGCGCGTCATCGCTTATTCTCCGGGCAACGACCTGGCGCTGATCCAGCTGGAGGAAGGGCATCTTCCCGTCAGCACCTTCTACGCCGGAGCCGTCACCGACGGGCAGCATGTCACCGCGATCGGCTATCCCGGCACGGTCGACCGCGCACAGGGTCTGGGGCTTCGGCAGATGGTCGAGCCGCTCAGCACGGTGAAGACGAGCGGCAATGTGTCCTCCGGCCGCTCCAGCCAGAGTTTCGACACGATATTGCACACCGCCCCCCTCGCCGCCGGCAACAGCGGCGGACCGCTGGTCGACGATTGCGGGCGGGTGCTGGGCGTCAACAGCTTCGGTTCGGTCTCCGACGGCAATGACGCCGAATTCGGATTCGCCGTATCCTGGCGCGAAGTCGCATCCTTCCTGCGGCAGGCCGCCGCATCCTCGCTGCATACGATCGTGCCCTGCCGGTCCATGGCCGAAGCGGACGCGGCCGAATCCGCGCTGACCCAGCGGGAGGCGCAGCAGAGCGAACAATCCGAACGCGCCAAAGCCGATGCGCGGGAGGCGGCCGTTGAAAAGGCGCGGGACACCGCCGAACGCGACGTGATCTCCGCCCGCGAAAACGCCATGGCCGGCGCGGCGGTGCTGCTGGCGCTCGCGGTTCTCGGCATCGGCGCGGGCGGCCTGTTCTACACGCAGCGGCTGGAAAAACGCGCGACCTGGTTCCTGGCCGGCGGTGGCGCGCTGCTGCTGGGCGCGCTCGCCCTCTTCTTCCTGAAACCCAGCTTCTCCAGCGTCGACGAACGCATCAAGCTGCCCCAGGATGACAGGGTGGTGGGCAACAACGCCTATGCGTGGGCCGGCGACAATATCTGTCGCGTGGACCTCAATCGCAGCCGGCTCACCGTCTCTCAGGCGAACGACATCCCCTTCAACTGGACCGAAAACGGCTGCGCCAATGGGGGCGCCCAATATGTCGGCGTCGGCCGGGAATGGGAGAGCGTCGGCGTGCCCGACGCGGGCAATTACATCACGATCAGCCGCTTTGATCCGGCCACCGGCATCCTGCGCATCCAGCGCTGGATGCCCGACAGCGACACGATGGACAAGGCGCACGCCCTGCTGAAGGACGGCCCGATCCGCGGCTGCGGCGCCGATCCCGCCTTGCTTTCGAAAATCGCCGCGCTGCGGGGCGACATCGCCGGCTTGCTGCCGTCTCCGCCGAACGAACGACTGGTTTATCATTGCCAGAAGGGCCGCATGGCCCCCGCCGACGCCGGAAATTGAACGAATCCAGCGGCGAGGAAACTCTCACAAAGCGCTTCGATTTCATCCTGACGACGGAATCTCGTTCCATGGCTTGCATAGTCATAATCCCGCTGCTAACCGGCCGGGCGACAGGGGAACGGGCAGCTACTGCTCCCCTCTTTTTGCATGATCGGCAAATCAAGTGCCGGTGAATCAAGTGGAGGACGGTAAGCGCGTGGAGACTACCGGCGGCATTCAGGCTAGCCTCAGCGGCCGCTACGCGGTTGCGCTGTTCGATCTGGCTCGTGACGGCAATGCGCTCGACACCGTGGCTGGCAGCCTGGCGGCGATCAAGTCCGCCATCGCGGAATCGACGGATTTCAAGGGCCTTATCAACAATCCCGTGCTCAGCCGCGACGCAGCTGGCAAGACGATTGCGGCCGTCGCATCCTCCATGGGGATTGATCCGCTGACGACGAATTTTCTCGGCGTCCTCGCCCAGAACCGTCGGCTGTCGCAATTGCCCGCGGTTATTCGCGCCTATGAAACGCTGCTGTCGAATCACAAGGGCGAGGTTCGCGCCGAAGTGACGAGCGCGCACCCCCTCGACGTCAGTCAGGTCACCTCCCTGCAGCAGAGCCTGCGGGCCCGTGTCGGCCGCGAAGTCGCGCTCGATGCAAAGGTCGATCCCGCGATCCTCGGCGGGCTGGTCGTCAAGATCGGCAGCCAGATGATCGATTCCTCCATCCGCACCCGTTTGAATAGTCTCGCTTTGGCGATGAAAGGCTGAACATGGATATCAACGCCGCAGAAATTTCGAAGGTCATCAAGGACCAGATCGCCAATTTCGGCACCGAAGCGCAGGTGAGCGAAGTCGGTTCCGTTCTGACCGTGGGTGACGGCATCGCCCGCGTCCATGGCCTCGACAATGTCCAGGCAGGCGAAATGGTCGAGTTCGCCAATGGCGTTCAGGGCATGGCGCTCAACCTGGAAGCCGACAATGTCGGCGTCGTGATCTTCGGCTCGGACGCCGAAATCAAGGAAGGCGACGTCGTCAAGCGCACCGGCACCATCGTGGACGTTCCCGTTGGCAAGGGCCTGCTCGGCCGCGTGGTCGATGGTCTGGGCAACCCGATCGACGGCAAGGGCCCGATCCAGTATACCGAGCGCAAGCGCGTCGAAACCAAGGCCCCGGGCATCATCCCCCGCAAGTCGGTGCACGAACCCGTGCAGACCGGCCTGAAGGCCATCGACGCCCTCGTCCCCGTCGGTCGTGGCCAGCGCGAGCTGATCATCGGCGACCGCCAGACCGGCAAGACCGCCGTCGCGATCGACACCTTCATCAACCAGAAGGGCATCAACGCGGGCGATGACGAGAGCAAGAAGCTCTACTGCATCTACGTCGCCATCGGCCAGAAGCGCTCGACCGTCGCGCAGATCGTCAAGCAGCTCGAGGAAAATGGCGCGATGGAATATTCCATCGTCGTCGCCGCGACCGCTTCGGAGCCCGCTCCGCTCCAGTATCTGGCGCCCTATACCGGCGTCACCATGGGCGAATATTTCCGCGACAACGGCATGCATGCCGTGATCGTGTATGACGACCTTTCCAAGCAGGCCGTCTCCTATCGCCAGATGTCGCTGCTGCTGCGTCGTCCTCCGGGCCGCGAAGCCTATCCCGGCGACGTTTTCTACCTGCACAGCCGCCTGCTGGAGCGCGCGGCGAAGATGAACGACGCCAACGGCGCCGGCTCGCTGACCGCGCTGCCGATCATCGAAACGCAGGCGGGCGACGTGTCGGCCTACATCCCGACCAACGTGATCTCGATCACCGACGGCCAGATCTTCCTTGAAACCAACCTCTTCTACCAGGGCATCCGTCCGGCCATCAACGTCGGCCTCTCGGTGTCGCGCGTCGGCTCCGCCGCGCAGACCAAGGCGATGAAGAAGGTTTCCGGCTCGATCAAGCTGGAGCTGGCCCAATATCGCGAAATGGCGGCCTTCGCCCAGTTCGGTTCGGACCTCGACGCCTCGACCCAGAAGCTGCTGAACCGTGGCGCGCGCCTGACCGAGCTGCTCAAGCAGGGCCAGTTCTCGCCGCTGCCGTTCGAAGAACAGACCGCTTCGATCTTCGCCGGCACCAACGGCTATCTCGACAGCGTGCCTGTCAAGGACGTGACGCGCTACGAAGAGCTGATGCTCGCCTATCTGCGCCACGACCATGCCGACGTGCTGGCCGCGATCCGCGACAGCAAGGATCTGGGCGATGACGCCAAGGGCAAGCTGAAGGCCGCGCTGGACTCGTTCGGCAAGACGTTTGCGTAAACAATAACCGTCACCCCCGCGCAGGCGGGGGCCCATCTCCCGACCGAGCGTCCAGACGCACCGCAAGGGAGATGGATCCCCGCCTCCGCGGGGATGACGATAAAGGGTTGAAACAGGTAGCATGGCCAGCCTCAAGGAACTGAAGATCCGCATCGGGTCGGTGAAATCGACCCAGAAGATCACCAAGGCGAAGCAGATGGTCGCCGCCGCGAAGCTGCGCAAGGCGCAGGCCGCCGCCGAGGCCGCTCGCCCCTATTCCAGCCGTCTGGAAGCAGTCGTCGCCAGCCTCGCGTCGAAGATCGCGGGCGGTTCTGGCGAAGGCGCGTCCCCGCTGCTCGCCGGCACCGGCAAGGATGACGTGCATCTTCTGGTCGTCGCCAACTCCGATCGTGGCCTCGCCGGCGCGTTCAACGCGAACATCGTCAAGGCCGCCCGCGCCAAGGCGGAAGAGCTGATCGAGCAGGGCAAGACCGTCCGCTTCTACCTCATCGGTCGCAAGGGCCGCCCGGTGATCAACCGCACCTTCCCCGGCATGATCGTCGCGCAGTTCGACACCACGGGCGCCAAGGAACCGCGCTATTCTCAGGCCGAAGAAATCGCGCATGAGCTGACCGACATGTATCTGAACGGCAAGTTCGACGTCGCGCATCTCTTCTTCTCGCGCTTCCGCTCCGCGCTCGCCCAGATCCCGACCGAACAGCAGATCATCCCGGTCAAGATCCCCGAGGACGCCGACCGCAACGCGATCGCCGCGACGGTGGAATATGAACCGAGCGAGGAAGCGATCCTCGACGACCTGCTGCCGCGCAACGTGACGGTGCAGCTCTTCAAGGCGCTGCTGGAAAACAACGCATCTGAACAGGGCGCGTCGATGACCGCGATGGACAATGCGACCCGCAACGCCGGCGACCTCATCAACAAGCTGACCATCCAGTATAACCGCAGCCGTCAGGCCGCGATCACCACCGAACTGGTCGAAATCATCTCGGGCGCCGAAGCCCTCTAAGATCACGTACGCAAGGAAGCAGTCATGGCAACCACCAACAATGTAGGCCGCATTTCGCAGGTCATCGGCGCTGTCGTCGACGTGACCTTCCCCGATGCGGTGCCGTTCATTCTCTCGGCGCTGGAAACCAGCAACAACGGCCAGCGCCTGGTGCTGGAAGTCGCCCAGCATCTGGGTGAAAACACCGTCCGCACCATCGCGATGGATTCGACCGACGGCCTGACCCGTGGTCAGGAAGTGACCGACACCGGCGCGCAGATCCGCGTTCCCGTCGGCCCGGCCACGCTCGGCCGCATCCTGAACGTCGTCGGCGAGCCGATCGACGAGCGCGGCCCGGTGGAAACCACCCTCTCCGCCCCGATCCACGCCAAGGCTCCCGAGTTCGTCGACCAGTCGACCGAAAGCTCGATCCTGGTCACCGGCATCAAGGTCATCGACCTTCTCGCCCCTTACGCCAAGGGCGGCAAGATCGGCCTGTTCGGCGGCGCGGGCGTCGGCAAGACCGTGCTCATCCAGGAACTGATCAACAACATCGCGAAGGGCCATGGCGGCACCTCCGTGTTCGCGGGCGTCGGCGAGCGGACCCGTGAAGGCAACGATCTCTATCACGAATTCCTCGACGCCGGCGTTATCGCCAAGGACGCCGACGGCAATGCGATTTCCGAAGGCTCCAAGGTGGCGCTGGTCTACGGCCAGATGAACGAGCCGCCGGGCGCCCGCGCGCGCGTCGCCCTGTCGGGCCTCACCATCGCGGAATATTTCCGCGATCAGGAAGGCCAGGACGTTCTGTTCTTCGTCGATAACATCTTCCGCTTCACCCAGGCGGGCGCGGAAGTGTCGGCTCTGCTCGGCCGTATTCCTTCGGCCGTGGGTTACCAGCCGACGCTCGCGACCGACATGGGCGCGCTGCAGGAGCGCATCACCTCGACCAACAAGGGTTCGATCACTTCGGTTCAGGCCGTCTACGTTCCCGCGGACGATCTTACCGACCCGGCGCCGGCGACCTCGTTCGCGCACTTGGACGCGACGACCGTTCTCAACCGCGCGATTTCGGAGCTGGGCATCTACCCGGCGGTCGACCCGCTCGACTCCACCAGCCGCGTCCTTGAGCCGCGCACCGTGGGCCAGGAGCATTACGACACGGCCCGCGCCGTCCAGTCGATCCTGCAGAAGTACAAGTCGCTGCAGGACATCATCGCGATCCTGGGCATGGACGAGCTGTCGGAAGAGGACAAGCTGACCGTCGCCCGCGCGCGCAAGATCCAGAAGTTCCTGTCGCAGCCCTTCCACGTCGCCGAAGTCTTCACCGGCATCTCGGGCAAGTTCGTCCAGATCGAAGACACGGTGAAGTCGTTCAAGGCCGTGGTCGAAGGCGAATATGACCACCTGCCTGAAAACGCCTTCTACATGGTCGGCGGCATCGACGAAGCCGTCGAAAAGGCGAAGAAGCTGGCTGCTGAGGCGGCGTAAGCACTACCTGTTCCCCTCCCGCAAGCGGGAGGGGCTAGGGGTGGGCCGCGCGCGAAGCGAGCGTCGGCCTATCCCGACTGGTTGCAGGCGATTGCTTACGCAATCGCACCCACCCCCTGCCCCTCCCGCTTGCGGGAGGGGGGAGAGTTACAGATGGCACTGCATTTCGAACTCGTGACCCCGGAAAAGCTCGTCCGCTCGGAAGAGGTCTATCAGGTAGTCGTCCCCGGTACTGATGGCGACTTCGGCGTGCTGGAGGGCCATGCGCCCTTCATGTCGACCGTCCGCGACGGCGCGATCCAGATCTTCGCCAGCGCGGGCGCTGCGCCGGAAGTCATTCCGGTGCAGGGCGGCTTTGCGGAAGTAAATGAAAAGGGCCTGACCGTCCTTGCGGAGCATGCCGGCTGACAAGCGCATCCTTCCCGCACTCAAATTATGAGGCCGCGCTCCTGATGGATCGCGGCCTTTTTCATGGTTAGCGAAGCCTTAACCCTGGCTCATTTAATCGATGCTCAATCGGGAGCATCCATGTCCTACCTGTTTCAAGATCTTGCGGGCCTCACGCTCGCGACCGCGCTGGCTCCGATCATCCTGTATCTTCCAGGACTTGGTCTGGCTCGCCTGGCGTCCCGCGCCGGACTAAATATCGGGAATTATTGGGAGCGTGTCGGCTGGGCCATGATGCTGGGCCTCGCTCTGCTGCCAGTGCTCGACGTCCTGGCGATCCGCGCTTTCCACATGCCCGGAATGCTCCTGCTCAACGCTGCGCTCGGCCTTTATGGAGCGCCCTGGCTCCGCGGCGAACGGCCCCATTTTTCGCGGGGGCTCCTGCTGCTGGCGCTCGCATGGTGGATCATCTGCGCCTGGAGTTATGTCGATTTCGACGTGGCGGGAAGGCTTCACCAGAGCCTGATCGCCATCGACATGGTGAAACATGGAGCCGTGATCGAACAGATCGCGCGTCAGGGCATTCCGTTCACGGACCCTTTTTTCGCGCGTGATGGCGTCGCCGGCTATTATCATTATTTCTACGTATGGGGCGCCGCGATCCGCTGGCTCGGGGGAGACGCCATCAGCGCGCCCATGGCGTTCGGCGCCACCAGTTTCTGGACCGGCCTGGCTGTCGTTGCGCTGCTTTGGCGCATCGCCGCCGACGCAGCGCTGATCCGTCCGGGCCGGGGAGCCCGCGTCCTCGGCCTCGCGACCGCTTTCTGCTTCATCGCTGGCGCCGATCTGCTGTACATGCTGCTGCGCTATCTGATGGTCGGCCGGGTCGAGCCGCAAATCGACACCTGGAATACCGAAGTCCGCATGCTGGGCACCTCCGTTCTGTGGGTTCCCCATCATGTGGCGGCGGTGATGGCCGCCTGGGCCGGGCTGCTGCTGTGCGCGAGGGCGCAGGCGCTTGCGGGAAGGCAGGCGCTGTTCATTTCAGTTGGGGCGGGCGTCGCGTTCGCCACCATGTTCGGCATGTCCGTCTGGGTCACGCTGACCATCGCGCCGCTGCTCCTTGTCTGGACGCTCCTCCGCCTGAAAGCGCGTGATACCGGCCTGCTCGTCGCGGGCGGCGTCGCGCTGCTGCTTTCATTGCCTCAATTGCATGACCTCATGGTCGGGCGCGCGCCGGAGGCGTTTCCGATCGCGTTCAACGTCCGCGCCTTCACGCTTTTCTTCCCCGCCGACACGCCCGCCGCGCAATTCTGGGCGCTGCTGCTGCTGCCCATAAGCTACGCGCTGGAATTCGGCCTGTTCGCGATCGGCGTCTGCCTATACCTGCGCATGCGCCGTTCAGCGTCCGGCCCCGCGGCAGTGACGCGGGCCCTGATCCTGTGGACCGCGATTACGTCTCTGCTGGTGGGCGGCTTCCTGCGTTCCGTCATCATCAACAATGATCTGGGCTGGCGATCGGTCTTGTTCGCCATCGTCTCAGCGGCGGTCTGGACGCTATGGCCGGCGCAGAGCATCCCATCCTTGCGGCGGTTGAAGCCCCTGGCGCTGGCGCTTCTCATCCTGGGCGTGGCGGGAACGATCTGGGACCTGGCCGGTCTGCGGATCATCCGGCCTCCCTATTTCCCGACAAGTCCGCTCGAAATGACCAGCGCGCCGGACATGAATTATGAACTGCGCGCGGCCTATAGCTGGTCCGCGCGCAATGTGCCGGATGGAGCGATACTCCAGCATAATCCCGGCATCCGTAAACGCTGGCTCGCCTTCGGCCTTTATGACCATCATTGGCCTGCCGTCGCCGACCACGAAGCCTATCTGTTCGGCGCCAGCAGGCAGGCGGTGTCCGCTCGCATGGCGGCATTGCGGCCGATTTTCGAACAAGCCTCGCCGCCCCGCGATCTGGTGGAGCGCGCGCGCCATGCCGGCATCGACTATCTGCTCTTTACCGCACGCGATCCGATATGGCGCGCCAGGGGCGCTCCGCCTGTGGGCCTGATCTGCCTCTATCGCTCTCCAAGTCTGTGCATCGCCCGTGTAGGGGATTATCGCCCATGAAAATGCTCCGCACCCTCGTTGAGCTGGCTTTCAGCTATCTGGCCGCTCTGGTCGGCGGCTTCCTGCTCTACCTCCTCCTGATCCGCAGTCCGCTGTTGAACGGGCTGGACATCCTCTTTTACCGGGGGATAGCGATCGCCGCCCTGACGGCGGTGTTGATGGGCATAGCCGGTCTGGTCGCCCTGCGGTGGGTTCGGATTGCGCTGCCGACGCTGGTCGGGGCCATCGCCCTCTCCCTGGCCTTCAACCTTTGCTTTCTCATCACCTTCCCTGTCACCTTCGATCGATCCATCACCATGTTCCTGCTGGCCCGCATCGAACAGAATGACGGCAAGCTCGATGCACCCATGCTGGAGCAGGTCTATGTTCGGGAATATCTCGGCGACATGCGCCAGATAGACCGGCGGGTCGCGGAGCAGCTTCTGTCAGGCAATGTCCGCATGGAGCAGAACCGCATCCACATCACCGCCCAGGGCCGCCGCCTGCTCGCAGGCGGCCGGACCATCGGCCGCTGGTTCGGAGCCGACCCGCGTTTCGTCACGGCGCGCCCCTCCCCGCCGCCAGCCCATTAGCCATTTGTCAAAGTTTCCAGCCTATTCACCTTTTTCAGCCATATTTGATCGGCCCTCTATGCTTGGCTGGGTTGATCTAGACATTTGCGGCGGAGTTTTATGAGCGCCTTTGGACGGAAAAATGGACCTGCCGGCATCAAGCCGGGTTTTGGTGTAGCCCGCCCGATGCAGGGCGGCGCGCCGCGCGAAGACATGCGGGGCGGCGAACAGTTTCCGCCGATCGACGCGGCGGCCCTGCCCGCTGACGCGCCCCTCGATCCGCTTTCCGCGCCCACCAGCCAGATGCAGCGCAACGCCGACGCCCTGCAACGCCTGTCGGACCGCGCCAATGCGGAACATCAGGCCGACGCCGGGCCGCAGGGCTTTGAAGCGTCCGTCCACAAGATCAAGGAACAGGTGCTTCCCCGCCTTCTCGAACGGGTCGATCCGGAAGCCGCCGCCACGCTCAGCAAGGATGAACTGGCCGAAGAATTCCGGCCGATCATCATGGAAGTGCTGGCCGAACTGAAGCTGAACCTCAACCGTCGTGAACAGTTCGCGCTGGAAAAGGTGCTCGTCGACGAACTGCTGGGCCTTGGCCCCTTGGAAGAGCTGCTGGCCGACCCCGACGTCACCGACATCATGGTCAACGGCCCGGACCAGACCTATATCGAAAAGAAGGGCAAGCTCCTGATCGCGCCGATCAAGTTCCGCGATGAGGAGCATCTGTTCCAGATCGCCCAGCGCATCGTGAACAAGGTTGGCCGCCGCGTCGACCAGACCACGCCGCTGGCCGACGCCCGCCTGCCCGACGGCAGCCGCGTCAACGTCATCGTGCCTCCGCTCTCCCTGCGCGGCACCGCAATCTCCATCCGTAAATTTTCCGCCAAGCCGATCACCATCGACATGCTCGCTCAATGGGGCGCGATGAGCCCGAAAATGGCGACCGCGCTCAAGATCGCAGGCGCCTGCCGCTTCAACATCGTCATTTCAGGCGGCACGGGCTCGGGCAAGACCACCATGCTCAACGCCCTGTCCAAGATGATCGATCCGGGCGAGCGCGTGCTGACCATCGAGGACGCGGCGGAATTGCGCCTTCAACAGCCGCACTGGCTGCCGCTGGAAACCCGCCCGCCGAACCTGGAAGGACAAGGCGCGATCACCATCGGCGATCTCGTCAAGAACGCCCTGCGCATGCGTCCTGACCGCATCATCCTGGGCGAAATCCGTGGCGCGGAATGTTTCGACCTGCTCGCCGCCATGAACACGGGCCATGATGGCTCCATGTGCACGCTGCACTCCAACTCTCCGCGCGAATGCCTGGGCCGTATGGAGAATATGATCCTGATGGGCGACATCAAGATCCCGAAGGAAGCGATTTCCAAGCAGATCGCCGACTCGGTCGACCTGATCGTGCAGGTGAAGCGCCTGCGCGATGGTTCGCGCCGCGTCACCAACATCACCGAGGTGATCGGCATGGAGGGTGAGGTCATCATCACCCAGGAACTGTTCAAGTTCGAATATCATGACGAGGACGACAGCGGGAAGATCGTGGGCGAATATCGCTCCATGGGCCTGCGCCCCTACTCGCTCGACAAGGCCCGGCAGTTCGGCTTCGACCAGCCTTTCCTGGAAGCCTGCCTCTAAAGCACGCGGCGCATCCAGCTTGCATCGCCGGCCCGCCGGCGGCACATCGGGAGTTCCCCCACAGAGAGGATCTCCCCCGATGAACCGTCTCGCCCGCGCCGGTCTGCTGCTGACCGGCCTTCTGCTCCCCATCGTCCCGCTGATCGCCCAGCATGCGGCGCATGGCGATCACGCCGCGCATCGCCCCGCCGATCCGATCGCCGCCGCCATCGCCGCGTCGAGCCGCACCCCGGCCAACACCGCCCGCGACAAATATCGCCACCCGGCCGAAACGCTCGCCTTCTTCGGCGTGAAGCCGACGCAGACGGTGGTGGAATATGCGCCCAGCGGCGGCTGGTACACCGAAATACTCGCCCCCCTGTTGGTTGAGAAAGGCGCATTCTACGCGCTCCAGCCCAGCGGCCGCTATCTGGACGCCTATAAAGCCTTCCTCGCCACAAAGCCCGCCGTCTACGGCAAGGTGAAGCTTGCCGCCTTCCCCGAACAGACAGGCGTGATCCCGGCGGGCGGCGTCGACACGCTGCTGACCTTCCGCAACGTCCACAATATGGTCATGAGCGGCGCGGAAGCGGCGACCTTCCGCGCCTTCTACGATCTGCTGAAGCCCGGCGGCACATTGGGAATAGTCGACCATCGCCTGCCCGAGGACCGTGACAGCGCGCTGGAGAAAACGAGCGGCTATCTCAAGGTGTCGACCGTCCGCCACATCGCCCAGGCCGCCGGCTTCGAATATGTCGGCGCGTCGGAGGTGAACGCCAATCCAAAGGACAGCGCCGACTGGGAAAAAGGCGTCTGGACCCTGCCGCCCACACTGAGGAACGGGGAAGTCGACAAGGCCCGCTATCTGGCCATTGGCGAGAGTGACCGGATGACGCTGAAATTCCGCAAGCCGATAAAATGACGCCTTCTTGACCTGGACCGGTTGCGCCTTCCCGCAGCCGGTCTAAGGCGCAATCGTGCCGACAAATTCCACCGCTCCCCAAGCTCACCTGCACCGCCCTTTCCTGGCGATCGGATTGCGGCTGGTCGCGGTCGTCTGCCTGTCGGTCATGTTCATCGCCGTGCGCCTCGCCGACGCGCGCGGCGTCCATGTGGTCGAATCCCTCTTCTACCGGCAGTTGCTGGCGCTGCCGGTGGTCTTCGCCTGGCTCATGATGAGCGGCGGCATGCAGTCGGTCCGGACGCGCAGGATCGGCGTGCATTTCAGCCGAACGGCATTGGGGCTGACGGGCATGATCCTCAACTTCCTGTCCTATATCCTTCTCCCGCCCGCGGAGGCGGCGACCATCGGCTTCACCATGCCGATCTTCGGCACGATCCTGTCCGCGCTGATCCTGCGGGAGGCCACCGGCGCGCACCGCTGGAGCGCGGTCGTGATCGGCTTTCTGGGCGTGCTCGTGATGATCCGGCCCGACGCCAGCCATTTCCCGCCTGTCGGCCTTGCGGTCGCGATCGCGGCGGCGCTCGTCACCGCCAGCGTCAGCCTGGTCCTGCGAGAGCTTGGCCGGACGGAAAGCGTCGGCGTCGTCGTATTCTGGTTCACCCTGCTTTCCGTGCCCCCGCTGGCGGTGGGCATGCTCTTCTTCGGCCAGGCGCATGACCTGGCCACATGGGGCCTGCTGCTGCTCATCGGGGTTGTCGGCGGCGTGGCGCAACTCTGCCTCACGGCCGCGCTGCGCTGGGGGCCGGTCTCGCTCGTATTGCCCATGGACTACAGCACAATCCTGTGGACGACGCTGCTCGGCTGGTTGCTCTGGGGCGACTGGCCGCTCGCGACGACGTGGATCGGGGCCGCCCTCATCATCGCCAGCGGCCTGTATATCGCCTCGCGCGAGCATCTCCGCGCGAGGCGGCTGCGATCAGCCTAGCAGTTCAGCGTCCAGGCTGATCTCGGCCTTCAACAGCTTCGACACCGGACAATTCGCCTTCGCCTTGGCCGCCAACTCCTGGAACTGGGCGTCATCCGTCCCCGGAATCGTCGCTTTGAGCGTCAGCTTGCTGGCGGTGATCGTAAAGCCGCCTTCCTGCTGTTCCAGCGTGACGACGGCGTTGGTCTCCATCTTATCCGCCGTCAGCCCGGCTTCGCCCAGGATGAGCGACAGCGCCATCGTGAAACAGGACGCATGCGAGGCGGCGATCAACTCCTCCGGGTTGGTGCCCGGTACGCCTTCAAAGCGCATGGCGAAACCATAGGGATGCGCATCCAAAGCCCCGCTCTGCGTGGAAATGGCGCCCTTGCCGTCCTTCAGGCCGCCGCTCCATACGGCCGATCCGCTGCGGTTGATCTTCATGTCATTCTCCTGCCTGAAAGAAGGGGAACTCCGCCAGCCCCCCTTGGTTTCTGTAGCATAGCGCGATTTTTTCGCAGGAGAGTGACAATGGCTGACACGGCGCCAAATAATCAGGGCCCAGAAAATCAGGGCCCAGAAAATCAGGGCGACAACCTGATCGCTTCGGACCGGGTGGAAGGCACGGTCGTCTACAATCTCGCGGGCGAGCGACTGGGCCATATCTCGAACTTCATGGTGGACAAGCGGAGCGGCCAGGTCCGTTACGCGCTGCTGTCCTTCGGCGGCTTCCTGGGCATGGGGCATGATCATTATCCCATTCCCTGGTCGATGCTGCACTATGACACGGACAAAGGCGGCTATGTCGTGGACCTGGCCAAGGATTTGCTGGACGAGGCCCCGCGCCATCTGCCCGACGAGCGACCCGATTATAACGACGCCTATGGGCGCAGCGTCTTCCAATATTATGGTCTGATATATCCTTGGTGACAGGAGCGAACAGAGCGTCCGAAGGGCATGTCCGCCACATGAACGGCAGATGAATCCGGTCGCCCAAATTCTGACACATTTGACCGCTTGCCCATTGTCTACTTAAAAAATAGAATTATCGTCGCTCGAAACATAGGACGAGGACAGACTATGGAGCGATTCGGACAACTGGGCGATGCGCGCCAACCGGTCGTGCTGACCATCCCGGGCCTCAACAATAGTGGAGCCGGGCACTGGCAGACATTGTGGGAGGAAATGCGCGGCGATTGCCAGCGCGTTGACCTGGGCAGCTGGGCCAGCCCGAACCGCAATGCCTGGGTGACGCGCCTCGACGCCGCGATTCGTGAAATCAACGGCCCCATCATCCTGGCGGCGCACAGTCTGGGCTGTCTGGCGGTCGCCTGGTGGGGCGCGTTGCAGAGCCAGGCCTATGGCTGGCCGGTGACGGGCGCGCTGTTGGTCGCTCCGCCCGATTGCGATCGGATGGAAACGCCCGAGACGATCGGCGGGTTCGGCCCGACGCCGCGCGCGCAGCTGCCCTTCCCCTCCATCGTCGTGGCGAGCCGCAACGATCCCTATATCTTTTTCGAACGCGCCCACAGCATCGCCAAAAATTGGGGCAGCACTTTCGTGGATGCAGGCCTTTGCGGCCATATCAACGCCGAATCGGGCGTCGACCAATGGGGCTTTGGTCAGGCCCTGCTGGAACGGCTGATCGACAATGCGCATGACCAGGCCTCTGTCATGCGCCAGATGCGACCCGCCATACCCCTGGCTCATCATGAGCGAAGGATGAGCGCAATGCGGCTGATCGGCTGACCCTATCGGGGCGCGACAAGAGAAACTTGCGCGCCCCATAATTTTGCTTTTTTGTCTATTAGAATAGTTGAGATATGAAGCGGGACATGAGGTGCTTATGAGTGATAGCCGACCGATTGAATTTACACGCAACGGCCGCAGCGACGGGCAACGCCCGGATATCGCCGTCAGCATCGACAAGGTCCGCAGCGTTCTTGAAGGACTGCGCTTCGGGTCGATCACGCTCACCGTGCATGACGCCCGGGTGGTGCAGATCGACGTGACGGAAAAGACTCGCCTCACGGCCTGAAAGGGATCGCGGGGGCAAAGCAGGGTTGCATGAACAAGCTGCCGACAAGGCAGTGAATAGCAGCGGCAGGGGGTGGGCCGCTATTGAACACCATTCCCAGACGGCCTTGACCGGATAGCCGGAAAAGCCGCGATCAACATTAACCGGACATCCGGAAGGGGAATCTTATGATTGCGCGTTTTCTGTTGCTCGCCGGCGTGGCGAGCGCATCTCTTATTGCGTCCAGCGCTCATGCGCAGGACAGCGTTCCCGTCAACAATCCCGCATCGCCGGAAGCCGACGCAGGCGCCGATTCCAACGCGATCGTCGTCACCGCGCGTCGCCGCCAGGAAACGGCGCAGGAAGTGCCGCTGGCCATTTCGGTCATCGGTGGCGAACAAATTGACAATACCGGCAGCTTCAACGTCGGCCGCCTCCAGCAGCTGACGCCGGCTCTGCAATTCACCTCGTCCAACCCGCGCAACACGACGCTGGCGATCCGCGGCATCGGCGCGCCGTTCGGCCTGACCAATGACGGTTTCGAACAGGGCGTCGGCATCTATGTCGACGACGTCTATTATTCGCGCGCCGCTTCATCGACCTTCGACTTCCTGGACGTCCAGCAGATCGAAGTGCTGCGTGGGCCGCAGGGCACGCTCTACGGCAAGAACACGACCGCCGGCGCGATCAACATCACGACGCGTCAGCCGACCTTCGATTTCGAAGGCCGCGCCGAAGTGACCGTCGGCAACCTTCAGTTCAAGCAGGCCAAGGCCGCGATCTCCGGCCCGCTGTCGGACACCGTCGCCGCCCGCTTCGCGATTTCCAGCACCAGCCGTCGCGGCACGATCTTCAACGTGGCGAGCGGCAACTGGATCAACGAGCAGGACAATCTGGGCTTTCGCGGGCAGTTGCTGTTCCGGCCCAACGAGAATCTCGATATCACGCTTGCGGGCGACTATTCGAGCCAGGACCCGGAATGCTGCGGCACCGTCTTCGCGCGGACCACAGCCACCCAGCGCGCGGCGAACCGCCAGTATAATGCGCTGTCGCAGTCACTGGGCTACACCGTGGCCAGCCGCAATCCCTTCGATCGCCTGACCGACGTGGACGCCGACCTCAACGCCGGCAACAAGATCGGCGGCGCTTCGCTGCGCGTGAAGTGGGATGTTGGGCCGGGCACGCTGACCTCCGTCACCGCCTGGCGCTTCTGGGACTGGCAACCGGCCAACGACCGCGACTTCACCGGCCTGCCGATCACCACCAAGTCTCAAAATCCCTCGCAACAGGACCAGTATACGCAGGAGCTGCGCTACAACCATTCGGGTCGCCAGTTCGACTTCGTGGTCGGCGCCTTCGCTTACCACCAGACCGTCAACACCCAGGGCACCGAGCAGCTTGGCAGCGCGGCCAGCCGCTGGCTGCTCAATCCGGGCAACGTTCCGGCTGGTTCTCCGGGCTGCGGCCCCTCGGCCTCCAACCAGCTCGCCTGCGATCCCAGCGTGCTCAACGGGCTGACGGCCAACAACGCCATCTACCTCAAGAACACCAGCGCCGCGCTGTTCGGCCAGCTGGCCTGGAAGGTCGACGACAAGCTGACCATCCAGCCGGGCATCCGCCTGAACTACGACAAGAAGGACGGCGGCTTCACCCGCCGCGTCTTCAACGGACAGGGCACGGAGCTGTTCACCCGCGACGCGAACGGCAACGTCATCACCGCCGCCAACAACCCCCGCGTGTTCGCGCAGATCGACCAGCTGACCCCGCAGAGCTTCACCAGCAAGAACAGCGACTGGAACTTCTCCTACGACCTCAACGTCAGCTACAAGGTCACGCCGGACGTCCTGCTCTATGCGACCTATGCCAAGACGTTCAAATCCTTCGGCATTAACTTGAACGGCGTGCCCAACGGCGCGGACGGCCTGCCGCGCACCGACGTTGCGACGATCAAGCCCGAGTCGGTCAACCATTATGAAGTCGGCATCAAGTCGACCTTCCTCAATGGCTTGGCGACGCTGAACCTTTCGGCCTTCCGTACCGAGATCAAGGACTTCCAGGTCCTGGTGAACTCCGGCGCGGTCAGCACGACCCGCGGCTACCTCGCCAACGCCGGCAAGGTGCGCACGCAGGGCGTCGAGGCGGACTTCTCGATCCGCCCGAGCGACCGGTTCCGCGTCTATGGCAACGGCGCCTACACCGACGCCAAATATATCGACTTCCAGGGCGCGCCCTGCGCTCCGGGTCTGTCGGGCGGCACCGCCGTCACGGGCGCCCAAACGCCGTCGCCTGCCGGCACTCCGGGCGGCCTGAGCCCGGTAAGCTGCAACCTCTCGGGATCGCCGCTGGCCGGCGTCTCCAAGTGGAATGCATCCTATGGCGCGGAATATAATATCCCCGCCACGCTGCTCAGCAAGGAAGGCGAAGTCTATCTGGGCTTCGACGGCAATTCGCGCACGAAATTTTCGTCCAACCCCTCCCCGTCGGCCGCGACCGATATTAAGGGATATACGCTGTCCAACTTCCGTCTTGGTTTCCGGTCCGAAGGTGGGATCGATATATTCGGCTGGGTCCGCAATGCGTTCAACGTCAAATATTTCGAACTGCTTCAGGTCGCGCCGGGCAGCACTGGCCTGATCGTCGGCACGCCGGGCGACCAGCGCACCTATGGCCTGACCGTCAAGGCCCAGTTCTAAAGGGCCCACCCCCTAGCGGGAGCGGCGCAGGCCCGCCGCTCCCGCATCTTTTTTAGAGCATGTGCTCCTGCGAAGGCAGGAGCACATATCGCCCGATTTGCGCCCGCCGACGCGCTGGGGTAGAGCGCGATCCATGTCCACCACCTTCACGCTCGACACCTCCACCAGCCGCGCCAATCCCACGCCCGCGCCGATGAAGCGGCTGACCGTGCCCGTCATTCAGCGGCACAAGGTCGCAGGCAAGACGGCCGAACCGCTGGTGATGCTGACGGC
>DASVOF010000061.1:0-25296 GCA_036383495.1 Sphingobium sp.
CAATCAACCGCGAACGTAAATCCTCTGATATGGACTTCGTCATGCCAGGCTGGCCTCCTCGTCCAGCTGGCAGGGTGAATCAGATTTTCCAGCTCAAGGGAATCCCCCTCGATTCAGTTAGGTCGGATAATGCTCTAGGTCACGGCCAATCGTCGTTCACTCTCGTCAATTTCGACTGCCATATGACCGGCACAGAGCCATCAGCGGCGGAAAAGAAATCGGCTGTTTGGACAGATATCGACAATGCGTTCTCTAGACCCGTCACGCTCTCAGACGATGCCGCAAATTATGTCCCTACCCAAATCCTGGCAGAGCTGTTCCGCAGCCAAGGCTACGATGCCATCGCCTACAAGAGCCAGTTTGGCGAGGACGAGGGTTTCAATATCGCCGTCTTCGACCCCAGCGCGGTCGAGATAGTTGCTTGCGCGCCTTATAAGGTGAAATCCATCAAGGTCGAAGCTGAGCAAATCGGGAACGACTGGTTCCGATCGCCGGTCAACCACCCCGAAATAGACCCTAGTTATTCGACAACATCGGAACTCCCACAATCCGCCTCGGGACATTCTGATTGACTCCATGTTCCTATTATGTTCCATTCTTTGGATGCGGATAGAACGTGGAAGAGGCGCAACGAGCAATCTGACGAGTAGGCGTTTTAGCTTGCCTGCGCGGGAAGTAGATGGAGACTGGTTAGACGAGCAGGAAGCAGTGGATGGCGAGATTCCAAGGCTCCGCACGACTGTTCAGGTCATCCGTCCCAAAACAATTATCACGTATAATCAAAGCCCTGACCTCGGATTTGATCGATCTACACAACCGTATAACGGCTGCGAGCATGGCTGCATCTACTGCTTCGCGCGGCCGACGCATGCCTATCATGACCTTTCGCCGGGCCTCGACTTTGAAACACGGCTCTTCGCCAAGCCCGACGCGCCGGAATTGCTGCGCGCGGAGCTGTCGAAAAAATCCTATGCGGTCGCGCCCATCGCCATGGGCACCAACACCGATCCCTATCAACCGATAGAAAAGGATTGGAAAATCACCCGGCAATGCATTGAAATATTGGCGGAGTGCAGGCACCCGCTGTTCATCACGACCAAGTCGGACCGGATATTGCGAGACATCGACCTTCTGTCCCGGATGGCGAGGGATCGACTGGTCGCGGTCATGCTTTCCGTGACCACACTCGATCCCAAAGTCGCCCGGACGCTCGAACCGCGCGCCGCTCACCCCCTTCGGCGCGTTGAAGCAATCCGGCAGCTCGCTGATGCGGGCATCCCTGCCGTGGCCAGCGTCTCGCCCATCATCCCTGCAATCACGGACCATGAAATCGAAGCAATCGTCGCTCGCGTTGCGTCAGCAGGCGCCCGCGACGCCACCTTCATCCCCATACGCCTGCCCTACGAAGTCGCTCCCCTGTTCCGCGCCTGGCTGGCCGAGCATTATCCCGATCGCGCGGGGAAAGTGATGGCGATAATCAGAGATATCAGGGGCGACCACGATAACGATCCGAACTTCGGCACGAGAATGCGGGGCCAGGGCGTCTGGGCCGATCTGATCCGAACCCGCTTCTCCAAGGCGCGTCAGCGGGCCGGTTTTACTGGCGAGAAGTTGATCCTGCGGACGGACTTGTTCCAGCCGCCACAAGGTCCCCAGCTACAATTATTGTAATCGGTGCGCCCTCAGCCCGCCGCCAGTCGGAGCCGCGATCGCCTGTTCCGGGCACGGTAGCCGTCCGCCTTGGCCTCCATCCGATCGAATGCATGGATCGCAAGCCCTGGAATAACGGCGATCTCATCCACCTGATCAGCGCCAACCAGATAGTCATCGCCCAGGAACAGCGTTGCGAACTCTCCATCGGCGACAGCCGCGCGCAGGAATATCTCGCTCCGTCCGCCCTTCGCGCGGTCGAGCAATTGCGCCAAGGGCTCGACGGCCTTCGGGTCGCTCGCATCTATGACGAGTTTCATGCGGGATGCGGTGGCAAGCTGTTGAAAGGGCTCTACGCCGCGGATCGTGACGCGCGGCGTTTCTTCACCCGGCAGACGGTCCAGTTCGACCATCAGCAACGCGCAGTCGCCCTCCCGCGCCATGTCCTCGATCGCCCGGCAAGCATCCTCGTCGAAGCAACTCGCCTGAAACTGGCCGCTGCTGTCGGAGAAAGTCGCCGCCGCATAGCGCGCGCCACGCCGCGTCTCGCGCCAGCGGACTTCTTCGACCATGGCCGCCATCACCCCGTTGGCGCGGCCACCTTCGGCCACCGGCTCCCCACAGATCGCACCATAGCTTTTCGCCCCGCGCGCCTCGGCTAGATGCCTGTAACGATCGACCGGATGGGCGGAGAAGTAGAAGCCGAAGGCCTCCTTCTCCTGCGCCATCCGGTCCGCCGTCGACCATGTCTGATGGGGCGGGATGCGCACGTCGGCATGCGGGGTTTCCGCGTCGCCAAACAAGCCGCCCTGCCCGCTTTGCCGCGCCTCGGCGGCGCTGGCGCCCACGCTGAGAATCGTGTCGGCGGCGGCATGCACACCGGCTCGATCCGCATGTATATCGTCAAAGGCTCCGGACGCCGCCAGGCTTTCCAGCTGCCGTCGATTGAGCAAGCGCGGTTCGATACGATCGGCGAAATCATCGAGCGACTTGAACGGCCCGCCCGCATCCCGCTCGGCGACCAGCTGCTCCATCGCCTTTTCGCCTACGCCCTTGAGCCCGCCCAAGGCGTATCGAACAGCGTAACCCAGACGCGGATCGTCCCCTTCATGCTCGACCGCCTGCACCGAGAAATCGGCGAGGCTGCGGTTGATGTCGGGCGGCAGACAGTTGAGCCCCATGCGGCGCATGTCATCCACGAAGACCGTCAGCTTGTCGGTCAGATGGATGTCGAAAGCCATGGACGCCGCAAAAAATTCAGCTGGATAATGCGCCTTGAGCCAGGCCGTCTGATAAGCGAGCAGCGCATAGGCGGCAGCGTGCGATTTGTTGAAGCCATAACCTGCAAACTTGTCGATCAAGTCGAACAGTTCGTTGGCCTTCCGGGCGGGAATGTCGCTCTTCGCGCACCCCTCGACAAAGCGAGCGCGCTGCGCGTCCATCTCGGCCTGGATCTTCTTGCCCATGGCGCGGCGCAGAAGGTCGGCGTCGCCCAGCGAATAGCCTGCCAGGATCTGCGCGGCCTGCATGACCTGTTCCTGATAGACGAAGATGCCATAGGTCTCTTCAAGGATCGGTTTCAGAAGAATATGAGGATATTCAATATCTTCCTGCCCGTTCTTTCGACGTCCGAACATCGGGATATTGTCCATCGGACCGGGACGGTAGAGCGACACGAGCGCGATAATGTCGCCGAAGTTTGTGGGACGCACGGCGGCCAGCGTCTTGCGCATGCCTTCCGATTCCAGCTGGAACACGCCCACCGTGTCGCCCCGCTGAAGAAGCTCATATATCGCTGGATCGTCCCAGCTGAGGCTTTCGAGATCAACCGTCACGCCCCGCCCGGCCAGCAGTTGCACGGCCTTTTGCAGCACCGACAATGTCTTGAGGCCAAGGAAGTCGAACTTCACCAGGCCCGCGCCTTCGACATATTTCATGTCGAACTGCGTGACCGGCATGTCCGACCTGGGGTCTCGGTAAAGCGGCACCAACTGGGACAGCGGCCGATCGCCGATCACGACGCCAGCGGCATGGGTCGAGCTATGGCGAGGAAAGCCCTCGAGCTTCATCGCATAGTCGATGAGGCGCTTCACCTGCGCGTCATTGTCATATTCCGCCTTGAACTCGGCCACGCCGTTCAGAGAGCGTTCCAGGGTCCACGGATCGGTCGGATGATTGGGCACCAGCTTGGCGAGCCTGTCGACCTGGCCATAGCTCATCTGCAGGACGCGGCCGGTATCCTTGAGCACCGCGCGGGCCTTCAGCTTACCGAAGGTGATGATCTGCGCGACATGATCGACGCCATATTTGTTCTGGACATAGCGGATCACCTCGCCCCGCCGCGTTTCGCAGAAGTCGATGTCGAAGTCGGGCATCGACACGCGTTCGGGATTCAGGAAGCGTTCGAACAGCAGGCCCAGTTGCAACGGATCGAGATCAGTGATGGTCAGCGCCCAGGCGACCACCGATCCCGCGCCCGATCCGCGCCCCGGCCCGACCGGAATATCCTGCGCCTTCGCCCATTGGATGAAATCCGCAACGATCAGGAAGTAGCCGGGGAAACCCATTTGGACGATGATGTCGGTTTCGAATTTCAACCGATCGAAATAGGGCCTGCGCGCATCCTCATCAGCGATGCCCAGCTTTTCCAGCCGCGCTTCAAGGCCCGCCATCGCCAGGTCGCGCAGCATTTTCTCCTCGCCGTCGCGATCGCCGGCGAGACTGGGGAGGATCGGCTTGCGCTGGGGCGCGGCCACGGCGCAGCGCTGCGCCACCACCAGCGTGTTGGCGAGCGCCTCGGGCAGATCGTCGAACAGCCGCTTCATTTCCGCCGCCGGCTTCATCCACGCATCGGGCGAGCTGGTCCGCCGATCCGGCGTCTCCACATAAGCGCTATCGGCGATGCACAGCATGACGTCATGCGCTTCGTGGAAATGGGGTTCGGCAAAACAGGTCGGATTAGTCGCCACCAGCGGCAGATTGCGGGCGTAAGCGAGGTCTAGAAGATGCGGCTCAGCCTTGCCCTCGATGGGGTCCAGCCTCCGGCATATCTCGATATAAAGACGCTCCGGGAAGAGCGTCTCCAGCCGGTCGGCATAAGCAAAGGCCGCCTCCGGCTGATCCTCCGCGAAGAGTCGCGCGAGGCCCCCTTCCCCGCCAGCCGTCAATGCGATTAGGCCATCGGTCCGCCCCGCCAGCGTTTCTATCGTGACATGGGGGACGTCTTCGACCGGTCGGTCGAGATGCGCCATGGACACCAGGGCGCACAAATTGTCATAGCCTGCCTCGTCCTGCGCATAGAGTGCTAGCCAATCGTGCACCGGCGCTGCATTGGCGGGACGCCCCGGCCGCAGCACCCCGACCATCGCACCGATGATCGGCTGGACGCCTTCGCCCTTGCACGCATCCGAAAAGGCCATCGATCCATAAAGGCCATTGCGGTCCGTCATGGCTGCGGCGGGGAACCCTAAAGCGCGCGCCTGCTTGGCGATCTTCTTCGGCTCGATCGCGCCTTCCAGCATGGTGAAGGAGGAAAAGATGCGAAGGGGAACGAAACCGGCATGGGGCATGGAGCGGTGATAGGCCGCCAAGCCGATTCGACGCCAGCCCTTGTCGTTAGAAAAGCTGTGGGTAATCGTGCTTCAGCAGCCGTGGGTCTAACCTTCTTCCAGCAATCCCTCGTGCAACCGAACAACGCGGTCCATCTTCTGCGCGAGCCGCTCATTATGCGTCGCGACGAGGGCCGCCGATCCTTCTTCCCGCACCAGCCGAAGGAATTCGGCGAGAACGACGTCGGCGGTGCGCTCGTCCAGATTGCCCGTCGGTTCGTCGGCGAGGATCAGTGCGGGCCGGTTCGCGAGCGCGCGCGCAACGGCGACACGCTGCTGCTCGCCGCCCGACAACTGGCTCGGCCGATGTTCGAGACGATGGCCGAGCCCGAGCGACCCGAGCAGCGATTCAGCCCGCGCTCGCGACGCCGCCATCTCCTTATCGCGGATGACCTGCGGCAGGACGACATTTTCGACAGCGTTGAAGTCTGGCAGCAGATGATGGAACTGATAGACGAAGCCCAGCGCGTCCCGGCGCAGGCGCGTCCGCCCGTCATTGTCGAGCTTCGCCGCTTCCTCGCCATCGATCCGGATCGAACCATCAAAGCCGCCCTCCAGCAAGCCGACCGCCTGAAGCAGCGTCGATTTGCCGGAGCCAGACGGGCCCAACAGCGCGACAATCTCTCCCGGACCAACCACGAGATCGATACCCCGCAGCACGTCTATGGTGACGCCACCCTGGGTGAAGCTGCGCTTGAGGCCCGTGACTTTCAGAATATCATTCATAGCGCAGCACCTGAACGGGATCGGTATTGGCCGCTTTGAAGGCCGGATAGAGCGTCGCGAGGAAGCTGAAGATCAGCGCCATCAGGCAGATGATCGTTATCTCGATCGGATCAGGTTTGGCAGGCAGTTCGGTGAGAAACCGGATGGATGGATCCCACAGATTCTGCCCCGTCATAAACTGGATCGCGTTCACTACGCTCTGGCGGAAGAACAGGAAGGTGAAGCCCAGCACCATCCCCGCAGCCATGCCGAGCGATCCGATCGTTACTCCCACGGTCATGAATATCTTCACCAGCCCCACGCGACTGGCGCCCATCGTTCGCAAAATGGCGATGTCGCGCGTCTTGGCGCGCACCAGCATGATCAGCGACGAAAGGATGTTGAACACGGCGACCAGCACGATGATCGACAGCACCACGAACATCGCGACGCGCTCCACCGCCAGCGCCTCAAATAGCGAGGCGTTCATTTGCCGCCAGTCGGTGACGACAGCGCGCCCGGCGACCTTGACCGCGAGCGGCTGCAATATCGATCCGACCTGATCGGCGTCGACGGTCTCGACCTCGATCATCCCGACGACGTCGTTCAGCAGCAGCAGCGTCTGGGCATCCTCCATCGGCATGACGACGAACGCCTTGTCATAATCATAAACGCCGACTTCGAAGATCGCCGCCACCTGATAGGCGACCTGGCGCGGAACCGTGCCGAAGGGCGTGGACCGCCCGGCAGGGTTGATGATGGTGATGCTGTCGCCCAGCTGGATGCCAAGATTTTCCGCAAGGCGCGAACCGATGCCGACCTTGCCTCCATTGGGCGTCAGGTCATTGAGGCTCCCGGCGAGCACCTTGGCCTTCAGCGTAGCATTGTTCCTGATGTCGTTGACGGCCATGCCGCGCACGAGCACGGCTTCCACCCGCCCCTGGAAACTGCCCAGCAGCGGCTGTTCGATCAGCGGCGTAGCACTGGTTACGCCGGGGGTCGCTTTCGCCTCCTTCAACACCGCCCGCCAGTCCGGCAGGCGGCCGCCATATCCCTGAACCACCGCATGGCCGTTGAGGCCGACGATCTTGTCGAACAACTCCGCCCGAAAGCCGTTCATCACGCTCATCACGATGATGAGCGCCGCCACGCCCAGCATGACCGCGGCCAGACTGATGCCGGCGACGAGGAAGATGAAGCCTTCGCCCTTTCCGGGCAGCAGATAGCGCTTGGCTATCATGCGTTCGTAGCGGGATAATATCATGATAGCGCGAACGGCCCTTTGGTAGCTTCTGGCTTGCCCGTCTAGCAGGCTATCGGGCGACGGCAAGCGCTGCCGATTGTTGCACCTCAGCCACAGGGGCGGCGGGAAAATCACTGTCGCTGGAAATAGCCCGTGACAGCGACCTGCCGCAGCCATAGCAACGTCGGCGAAGCATAGGTCAATGGCCGTGGTTCAGGGATACTGTGTCCCGCTTCGAGCTTAGGGGGCTGAGAAGCGGTCGATGCAGGCCAAGGGGGAGACGAGCAATCGTCCATTAGCGCCCGGATCGTGAAAACACGATCCGGGCGCTTTTGATTCTCGCTGGATGATCGTCCGGCACTCTTGAAACGCATAATCGTCGAACCATATCAAAACCGCCTGACCGGCCGCTTTCGGAGGTCAGGCATCGTATCATCGGACGCCTGCTTCGGGTCCGATATGTTCATTTTGCTCTTAGGAGGCTATGACAATGCGTGGTTTTGACCTCACCCCCTATCGCCGCTCCACCGTCGGCTTCGATCGTCTTTTCGACTTGATCGAAAACAACAACCGGCAGCAGCAAGGGGACAATTATCCGCCCTTCAACATCGAGCGGCTATCCGAAGATCGCTATCGGGTGACCTTGGCCGTCGCCGGCTTCCGGACAGAGGAAATCGACATCACCGCGCAGCAGAACCTGCTCCAGGTGATCGGCCACAAGGATGATTCGCAGTCGCCCGACCGGTCGAAATTCCTGCATGTGGGGATCGCGAACCGCAGCTTCGAGCGTCGTTTCGAACTCGCCGACTTCGTCCGCGTGGAACAGGCCGATCTTGCGGACGGCTTGCTGACCATCGAACTCGTCCGTGAAGTCCCCGAAGCGATGAAGCCGAAGAAGATCGCCATCAATGGCGGTCAGATCGTCGACATCAACAAGGATCGCGATGCGGCCTGATCGGCTGGACCGGCGGCAATGACATGGGGCGCGGCCTATAGGCCGCGCCCCTTTTGCTGTTCAGATCTCTACCTGACTGCCCAGCTCGACGACCCGGTTGGTCGGCAAGCGGAAAAACTCCATCGCGCTTTCCGCATTTCGCAGCATCCACGCGAAGATCTTCTCGCGCCATAGCGGCATGCCGGGCTTGGCGGAGGGCAGCAAGGTCTGCCGCGCCAGGAAGAAGCTTGTGTCCATCATCTTGAAGGCATGGCCGCAACCGGAGACATTCTTGAGCGCGGCGGGCACGTCAGGTTCCTGCATGAAGCCATATTGCAGCACCAGACGGAAAAATCCCCGGCCAAGGTCTTCCAGCTTGCACCGGCCGTCATCCTCGACAACCGGCACGTCCCTGATCTTGACCGTCAACAGAATCACGCGCTCATGCAGCACCTTGTTGTGCTTCAGATTATGCAGCAGCGCATGGGGCACGCCCTCCGACGTGGAGGTCATGAAAACCGCCGTGCCGGGCACGCGAACCGCGCTGTTGGCGGCTGACGCGACAAACACCGGGATAGGCATGGCCGCTTCGCGAAGCCGATCCTGCACCAGTCGACGTCCCCGCGACCATGTCGTGAGCAGGGTGAAGACCACGAAGCCGATCAGGAGCGGGAACCAGCCGCCGTCCGGCACCTTCGTGAAGTTGGCGGCCAGATAGGCCCCATCGACCAGGAAGAAGATCGCCAGCAGCGGGGCGGAATAATACCAGCGCCACTTCCAGAGCCGATACAACAGGACCGTAAGCAGCAGGTTGTCGATGAACATCGCGCCGGTGACGGCGATGCCATAGGCCGCCGTCAGGTTGGACGATGTCTGGAACACCAGCACCAGCAGGATCACCATGACCATCAATCCCCAGTTTATGAGGGGAATATAGATTTGCCCGGCGGTCGACGCGCTCGTGTGGGCGATGCGCAGGCGCGGCATGAAGCCCAGCTGGATCGCCTGCTGCGTTACCGAAAAAGCGCCCGAAATCACCGCCTGGCTGGCGATGATGGCGGCGAGCGTGGCAAGCCCGATCAGGGGAAGCTGAGCCCATTGCGGCGCCAGATGATAGAAGGGGCTGTGCAAAGCCGCAGCGCCCTCGCGAAAGAGGAGCGCCCCCTGCCCCATATAGTTCATCATGAGTGCGGGAAGCACGAAAGCCAGCCAGGAAACGCGTATCGGGTTCCGGCCGAAATGCCCCATGTCGGCATAAAGCGCCTCGGCTCCCGTAACGGCCAGCACCACTGCGCCCAGCGCAAGGAAGGCGGGCAACGGGTCGGTCGCGAAGAACATGACGGCCCAATAGGGATTGAACGCGTAGAGGATGCCCGGCGTCTGAACGATGCTGATGATGCCCAGCGCCGCGATCGTGACGAAATAGAGCAGCATGATCGGCCCGAACAACGTCGCCACGCGGTTCGTGCCCAGACCCTGTATCCAAAACAGGCCAACCAGGATCACGACCGCAGCAGGCAGGATCGCCGGCGCCAGAGCGGGGTTATAGACCGCAAGGCCCTCAACCGCCGACAGCACCGACACGGCGGGCGTGATCATCGAGTCCCCGTAGAAGAGCGACGTTGCGAAGACGCCCAGCAATATGATCCCGCGCGACCATCGCTGCGTCTTCGTCTGACCGTTGATCAGCGCCAGCAGCGCCAGGCTGCCGCCCTCGCCCTTGTTGTCCGCCCGCATGATAATGGTGACATATTTCAACGTCACCACCAGCATCATCGACCAGAACATCAGGCTGATCACGCCCAATATATGGTCGGGATCGAGCGCCAGATGATGGTGGCCGGCGAAGGTTTCACGAAAGGCGTAAAGGGGGCTGGTGCCGATGTCGCCAAAGACGATGCCGATCGCGCCGACGACCAGCTTCAGCGTGGCCTTCTGCCCGGCATGGCCATGCCCATGTTGTTCATCTTCGGCAGGCGAAGCTATGCCGGTCGCGATCTGATCAGCCATGAAGCAAACGCCGAATCGTCATGATCTTTTCGACACCAGAGCGAGGGCGAGCCGATCATATCCGGCATCCCCCAAAAACCGCCGCGCCCTATCATGGTGATGGGGCCCGCGCAATGAGCGGCGCTTATTTCGTCACTGCGCCCGACCGCCGGAATTCAGCATCGCGTCGATACGGGCGATGTTGAGCTCCAGTTCCTCCTTGATCCTCGATCCTGCCGGCGCGCTTTCGGCCAGGGGAGCCCAAAGCTCCCTCGCCGCCTGCAACTGCCCTGCACGAACCAGCGCCAGCCCGTAAAAATAGCGGGGAGCCGGGGCATCGGGTTCGATGGCCATCGCCCGGCGGTAGGCGAAGTCAGCGCCGGGTGAGACGACGCCGCCAGCATGCGCCACCAGCGCGTTACCAAGCCCAAGCCACAGATTGGGATCATTCGGCGTCTGCTTCAGCCCGGCGAGCAGCACATTGGCCGACTCCTTCGTCTTGCCCTGCCGCCCGAGTCCGTCGGACAGCAAAAGCCACTGACCCGCCGGCCCATAACGCTCCGCCATGCCACGCCGCTGCTCCGCCAGCTGCTCGTCAAATTCGGCGCCGGAATCTCCCTTGGCGACCTCACGCGGCGAACCCGCCAGTCCCGGATTGCCCTGCCAGGCATAGCCGGCCAGGCCCAACAACAGTGCGGCCCCCGTAATCTCCCAGGCGGCGCGAGGAATCCGGCCGACGAATATCAGCGCCAGTATCAACGAGAGGAAGATACCAGCCGCGATGACCCAACC
Organism: Sphingobium sp.; assembly: GCA_036383495.1. Lineage (GTDB taxonomy): Bacteria > Pseudomonadota > Alphaproteobacteria > Sphingomonadales > Sphingomonadaceae > Sphingobium. Next base: position 10,922 of record DASVOF010000061.1, read on the forward strand.
CATCATGACCGATTTCTCCCCTTGATCCTGCCGCGCAGCAACAGCAAGCCCAGCCCGATCAGCAGCAGCGGCGCGCCCCACAGGGGCCAGAGCACCGGATCGGCGGTCGGTTCATAGCTGACCCAATCGCCATAACGCTGGATCAGCCAGGTGCGGATATGTTCGGGCTCTTCCCCCGCCATGATCCATTCCCGGATCTGCGATCGCATGTCCGCGGCCATGCTGGCGTTGCTGTCCGCGATCGACTGGCTCTGGCAGGTGAGACAACGGATCGTCTCCATCAGCGCCTTTGCCTTTCGCTCCAGCGCGGGGTCCGCGATCTGGCGATCCGCATAGGGCGCAGGCGGTAGCGCTGATTGGGCAAAGACCGGCGCGCTCAGCATCAGTGCGAGCAGGGCAAACAAAGCCTTCATCTTGCTTCCTCCATCCGTTGGAGGATCATGGCCACATCATCGGCACGAATGTCGCCCACATGCTGATAGGCGATGCGCCCCTTGCCATCGATGATGAAGCTTTCCGGCACGCCCGATGAACCGAGCGCGATCTGCACGCTGCTCCGCGCATCAAGGCCGATGCGCGAATAGGGATTGCCGTAGCGGTTCAAAAATTGGTCGACGTCGGCGCGCGCGTCGCGAATGGCGATGGCGTCTATCTCTACCCCCGCCTGCTTGAGCGCCATCAACTGCGGCGCTTCGGCGGCGCACGGCACGCACCAGCTGGCGAAGATGTTGAGCAGCCGGGGCTTGCCCGTCACCAGTTGGGCGCTGGCGAGTGCGGGCCTGTCGCTCGCCGCTGCGGGCAGCGAGAAGCTGGGAAGCCTCTGCCCCACCAGCTTGGAGGTGATGATGCGATCATCGGGCTTCAACAGCCCGCTGGCGAACAGCCCGAAAAAGGCAAGGAAGAGCGCCAGCGGTAGCCAGATCAACAGCTTCCTCATGCCGCCGCCGTCCTCGCGCGCCACTTGAGCAGCCAACCGCGCCGTTCCCGGCCAACCAGCGCCAGCGCGCCGCCGAGCGCGATCAGGACGCCGCCCAGCCAGATCAGGGTGACGAAGGGCTTCCACCAGACGCGCAGTTGCCAGCGGCCCTCATCGGCCTCCTGACCCAGCACGACGTAAAGCTGCCCATTCCATCGGGTGAGCAAGGCGGCTTCGGTCGTGGTGGTCGGCGGCGAGGCGAAGAATCGGGACTGGGGATGCAGGACAACAGGCATTCCATCGCCCCGGCTCACTTCCATATCCGCTTGCAGCGCCGTCCAATTGTCACCGGCGAGCGGCGATATCTGGACGAAACGCAGCTTCCAGTCCGCCGCCTCGACGACATCGCCGGGCCGCACCGCCGCGAGCTTTTCGACGGTGAAGGCCGAATCGCAGGCCATGCCGGCAAGGCTCACCGCGCAGCCCAGATGGGCGATCACCATGCCCCAGGTGAAGAGCGGCGTGCGGCGCAGGTTACGTTTCCACAATGGCGCGAGACTGCCCGCCCCCACCGCAAGCGCAACGACCAGCCCCAGGAAGGGCAACACGCCCATCCTGCCCCAGGCCAGTGAAGCGAGCAGCGCGACGACGACAAGGCCGACTGCCGCGGGGACGATCATGCGTCCTGAAACCTCGCCGATTCGATCTTTCCGCCAGCGCGTCAATGGTCCCGCCGCCATGGCGATCATCAGCATGAGCGCGATCGGCCCCGCAATGCGATCGAAATAAGGCGCGCCTACCGAAACCTTGTGCCCGAACGCTTCGGTCATCAGCGGGTAGAGCGTTCCAATCAGCACCAGACCAAGGATGACGGACAGGAACAGATTGTTGACGACCAGCATGGTTTCGCGGCTGACCAGCTCGAACGGCGATCCCTCGCGCACGGCACCGACGCGCCAGCCGAACAGCGCCAGCGCGCCGCCGATATAGATGCCCAGCAGGACCAGGATGAAAGTGCCGCGCTCCGGGTCGACGACGAAGGCATGGACGCTGGTCAATATCCCTGAGCGAACGAGGAAAGTACCCACCATCGACATCGAAAAGGCGATGACTGCAAGCATGACCGTCCAGGCCCTCAGCGCGTCGCGGGTCGCAAGCACGGTCACGCTATGAAGCAACGCCGTCGCAGCCAGCCAGGGCATGAGCGATGCATTCTCGACCGGGTCCCAGAACCACCAACCGCCCCAGCCCAATTCATAATAGGCCCAATAGCTTCCCGCCGTGATGCCCAGCGTCAGGAGTATCCAGGCCCCCAGCACCCACGGGCGCATGGCTCGCGCGAAGGAGGCATCCACCTGCCGGGTAAGCAGCGCCCCGACCGCAAAGGAAAAGGCGACCGAAAGGCCGACATAGCCAAGATAAAGCGTGGGCGGATGGAAGGCGAGGCCGGGATCCTGCAACAGCGGATTGAGCCCCTGCCCATCCGTTGGCGCGGGATTGATGCGAGCAAAGGGATTGGAGGCGAATAGCAGGAAGGCGTAAAAGCCCAGGCTGATCGCCGCCTGACCGCCGAGCGTCGCCATATGCGTATCACGGCGCAGGGCGCGTTCGAACAGGGCGACCGCCGCGCCGGCGACGCCCATCACGGTGACCCACAGCAGCATCGACCCTTCGTGATTGCCCCAGGTTCCGGCGAATTTGTAGAGCCATGGCTTCATCGAATGGCTGTTGGTGACGACCAGCAGCACCGACATGTCGGATCGCAAAAACAAGGTGATGAGCAGAAGGAAGGCGACCCCCGTCAGCACCCCCTGCGCGACCGCCACGGGCCGCACCGCGCCCAGCAATTCGCTCTTCCCGCCGGCGAGGCCGAAAAGGGCGAGCGCCAGTTGAAGCAGCGCCAGCGCGGCGGCCAGCCACAAGGCGACGAGACCCGCTTCTGCGATCATGCGGCTGGTCCCGGCTGTGCGAGCGACTGGATCATGGTGACAAACTTCACCGTTCGGATTTCATCTGATGAGTCGCCTCGTCATAAGTCATGCCCTTCAGCTCACGCGGCATATATCGCTCATCATGTTTGGCGAGCAGGTTGGTCGCGACGAAGGCGCCGGCGTTATCGAATGCTCCTTCGGCCACCACGCCCGACCCTTCCCGAAACAGGTCAGGTGCGATTCCCTTGAAAACCGCCGGGACTGTCGCCTTTCCATCGGTCACATCGAAACGGATCGTGACGCCGTCGGGCGCGCGTTTCAGGCTGCCCTTCACCACCATGCCGCCCAGGCGAATGGCCTTGCCCGGCTCGACACCCTTCGCCCGGACATCGCCCGGCGTGTAGAAATAGGCCGCCTCGTCACGCAAGGCGGACGCGGCCAGAAGGCCCGCGCCGATCAGGGCGGCCAAGGCGGCAAGCGCCAATATCAGCCGCTGGTGCTTCGCTTTCATGACCGCTCCGACAATCTATGCGCTTCCGCCTCGGCGTTGCGCATGGCGCGCCAGCACGTCAGGCACAGCAGGAACGTGCCGGCGAATGTCAGCGCATAAGCGCCGATGACGAAAGGCCACTGATTCATAATTTCTATCCTCGCGCCAGCCGCCGCAGCCGCGCCTCGACCTTGTTGCGCGCCAAAATGGTTCGCATCCGCATCAGCACAATGGCGGCGAAGAGCAGGGTGAACCCGATGAGCGTGAGCCCGAGCGGCCAGAGCAGCGACACATCGATGCTGGACCCGCGCATGGTGATGCTGGGCCCCTGGTGCAGGCTGTTCCACCACACCACCGAACGGTTGATGATGGGGATATTCACCGCGCCTACCAGGCCGAAAATCGCGGTGACCGGACTGACGCCTCCCTCATCCTGCCGGGCGCTGGCGTTGGCGAGGGCGATATATCCCAGATACAGGAAGAGGAGGACGAGCATGGACGTCATTCGGCCGTCCCACTCCCACCATGTGCCCCAGGTCGGACGCCCCCAGATCGAACCCGTCGTCAGGCAGATGGCCGTGAACAGCGCCCCCGGCGCGGCGATCGCCCGTCCCGCGATGGCGGCGAGCGGATGCCGCCATACAAGCTGCATGAGCGCGGCGAGGGCGATGCCCGTCCATCCGGCCATCCCCAGCCATGCGGCAGGCACATGGATGTAGAGGATACGGACTGTTTCTCCCTGCAGATAGTCAGGGGGCGTCACGAACAGGCCGCAGGCGGCTCCAGCGAGGAGCAGCGCAAGGCCCGGCCAGAACAGCCAGACGGTCAGCGGTCGTGCGATCTTCAGGAAGCGGGTGGGATTAGCGAAGCGGTGCATTTGGAGAGGCTCTTTAGCCGCGCGCTTCCCTCAATGCCAGTGGGGCTTTGATCCAGCGCCAGCTACGCGAAAATCCCGGATTGAACGTGCGACGGCGCTTTTTTGTTACAAGCAGGCGACAAACGGTCATCGACACCCTATATGCGCGCAGGAACGCCCCTTGAGGCGAACAGGATCGGCTATGGACCCGCTCTCACCCATGTTTACGACTAACCCGTTCGACGACGACAAGCTGCGTGAGGAATGCGGCATTTTCGGCGTATTCAACGCTGAAACCGCTTCGGCGATCGTCGCCCTTGGCTTGCACGCGCTCCAGCATCGCGGGCAGGAAGCCGCCGGCATCACCAGCTGGGATGGCCATGATTTCCATACCCATCGGGCGATGGGCCATGTCGCCGGCAATTTCGACCGCGACGAAGTGATTCGCGGCCTGCCCGGCGGCGTAGCATGCGGCCATGTGCGTTATTCGACGACCGGCGAAACATCGCTGCGCAACGTGCAGCCGCTTTATGCCGAGTTGAATTCGGGCGGATTCGCGATCGCCCATAACGGCAATATCTCCAACGCGATGAAGGTGCGGCGCGAACTCATCCGTCGCGGCTCGATCTTCCAGTCGACGTCCGACACGGAAGTCATCATTCATCTGGTCGCGACGTCCACATACCGGACGCTGCTGGACAAGTTCATCGATGCGCTCAAGCAGATCGAAGGCGCCTATTCGCTGATCGTCATGACGCCCGAAGGCATGATCGCCTGCCGCGATCCGCTGGGCATCCGGCCGCTGGTCATGGGCAAGCTGGGCGATACGACGATCTTCGCTTCGGAAACCGTCGCGTTCGACGTCGTGGGAGCCGAGCATATCCGTTCGATCGATCCGGGCGAGCTGGTCATCGTCACCCATGATGGAGAAATCCGCAGCCATCGCCCCTTCGGCGAGACGCATCCGCGCCCCTGCATCTTCGAACATGTCTATTTCAGCCGCCCCGATTCGATCGTCGACGGCGCCAGCGTCTATTCGGTGCGCAAGGCGATCGGCGCGCAATTGGCGATCGAAAATCCGGTAGACGCCGATCTCGTCATTCCCGTGCCCGACAGCGGCGTTCCGGCCGCGATCGGCTATGCCCAGCAATCGGGCATCCCGTTCGAACTGGGCATCATCCGGTCCCACTATATCGGGCGCACCTTCATCCAGCCGGGCGACAAGGTCCGCCACCTGGGCGTGAAACTGAAGCATAATGCGAACAGGGCTCTGATCGCGGGCAAGCGCGTCGTCCTGATCGACGATTCGATCGTTCGCGGCACGACGTCCTTAAAGATCGTGCAGATGATGCGCGAAGCGGGCGCCAAGGAAGTGCATATGCGCATCGCCAGCCCGCCCACCAAGCACAGTTGCTTCTACGGCGTCGACACGCCGGAACGGACCAAGCTGCTCGCCCATCGGCTGGACGTTGGCGGCATGCAGGAATTCATCCACGCCGACAGCCTGTCCTTCGTGTCTATCGACGGCCTCTACAAGGCGTTGGGTGAAGCCAAGCGCGCCGACATCCGGCCGCAATATTGCGATGCCTGCTTCACCGGCGATTATCCCACCACGCTCACCGACCAGGATGATGTCGTGGTAAAGAACCAGCTCGAACTGCTCGCCGAACGGGTCGTCTGACGCTCCAATCCGGCTCCGGGGCGGCTGCTCAAACAGGCTGGCCACCCTCTCCTTTCAAACTGAACAGCCCCCTTGATGCTCCAGGGGCAAATGGGATGCCTCATGTCCAACCTCCCTCTTTCCGGTAAACTCGCTTTGGTCACGGGCGGCAGTCGGGGCATCGGCGCGGCGACGGCCGAAGCGCTGGGAGCCGCCGGCGCGCATGTGATCCTGACCGCGCGCACCCCTGGCGCTCTGGAGGAAGTGGAGGAGCGCATTCATCAGGCCGGAGGAAGCGCGACGATCGCGCCGCTCGACCTGATCGACGGCGAAAGCATCGGCCGTTTGGCGCAGGCGATTTCAGGCCGCTGGCAGGCGCTCGACATAATGGTTCTGAACGCGGCGACGTTGGGCAGTCTGGCGGCGGTGCCCGCCATTGACGCCAAGGAATTCGCGCGACAGCTGACGCTCAACATCGCGGCGCCCCAGGCGCTGATCGCCGCCTTCGACCAGATGTTGCGAGCGAGCGCGAATGCGCGGGTCATCGCGCTTACTTCGTCGGTCGCGACTGCGCCGCGCGCTTATTGGGGGGCCTACGGCGCCTCCAAGGCCGCGCTGGAAACGCTGGTCAGCGCCTATGGCGAGGAAGTGAAGAACATTTCCGCGATCCGCACCCATATCGTCGATCCAGGCGCTACTCGCACCGCCATGCGCGCCCGCGCTTTCCCGGGCGAGGATCCTGCAACGCTCAAGGGTCCCGAGGTAGTCGGGCGAGCGATTGTCGATCTAGTCCTTGCGGACCAGCCGAACGGGTATCACTGCCGCCTCGATTGAGCATCAGCCGGGCTTGGTCAGCGTGACCTGAGCCACGTTGATCGTTCCCCCACGGAACCCGCCTTCGCAATATATGAGATAATAACGCCACAGCGCCACGAAGCGCTGGTCGAAACCTGGCGGCAGAAGGCCCTGCTCGACAGCCCTATCGAACCGCTCGCGCCACCGCCGCAGCGTTTCGGCATAGTGGTCACCGAAGTAGTGAACATCATGCCATTGCAGCCCCCGCTCCTCCGCCAGCGCACGGAAACGGCCTTCGGAAATGAGCATTCCACCTGGGAAGATGTAGGTCTGGATGAAGTCCGCCGCCCGGGCGTAATGCTCGAACAGTTCATCCTCAATCAGGATATACTGGATCGCCGCCCGGCCACCGGGTTTCAACAGCCGCTCGATGGCGTCGATATAAGCAGGCCAATAGCGCTGGCCCACCGCTTCAACCATTTCCACGCTGACGATGGCGTCATATTGCCCCCGCGCATCGCGATAGTCGGTCAGCAAGATGTTCGCGCCCGACCCCAGCCTGTCGCGCGCATAGTCCGCCTGCTCGGTCGAGAGCGTCAGCCCGTCATAGCGGATCGTTTGCCGCTCCATCGCCTGTTCAGCTAGGCCGCCCCAGCCGCAGCCGATCTCCAGCAAGGATGATCCTTCATGGAGGTCGAGCCGGTCCAGAATCGCATCGACCTTCCGCTGCTGCGCCCGTTCCAGGCTTTCAATCCGGTCATCAGGGTCCCGGAACAAGGCGCTGGAATAATGCATGTTCCGGTCCAGCCACAGCGCGTAGAAATCATTGCCGAGGTCGTAATGAAAGGCGATGTTCCTGCGAGAACCCTTGCGGCTGTTCCTGCGCGCCCAGTGAAGCGCCTTGCCCATCCACCGCGCCGGTCCGCTCGCCCGCGCAACCGTGCCGAGCGCCGTGGCGTTCGCCATGAACAGGGCGAATAGCGGAACCGAATCCGGGCTGGTCCACTCGCCGGCGGTCCAGGCGCGATACCATCCCGACGACCCGCCCGCCATCAGTCGCAGGAGCGCGCGCCAGCGGACCAGCCGGACCTCGCATTCCGGACCGGGAGCCCGACCGCCCAGGACGCGCAGACTGCCGTCGGGCAGCATCGCTTCCAGCGTTCCTCGTTCGAGCCGGCTATCAATCCGGTCCAGCAACCGGTGGAATTGCGGACCAATCAACCGCGACATCCAACCCTGCGCCCGATCAGTCGACGGGCGACGGACAGACAAAGCGCGCCTGCCGCGCCGGGGGTCAATTGCATTCATGCTGTCACCTCTGGCCCATGGCCGATCGTTTCGCAATCATGCCCTTTGTTGTCGATAGGCCGCCAGAGCCCTTTCCCGCGCTTCCCTGTGCCCGATGCGTTTCGCCGGATAAGCGGAAGGCCGCGCGTCGAATGAGTCGGGATCATGAATGAGCCTGTCGTCCAAATGCGCCAATTCCGGCGCCCACTGCCTGATATAATCAGCCGCATCGAATTTTGGAGACTGGCTGAGCGGGGCCATGATGCGGGAGAAAATATTGGCGTCCACGCCACTGCCCGCGACCCATTGCCAATTGACGCTGTTGTTGGCGTAGCTCGCGTCGACCAGCGTGTCCCAGAACCATTGCGCGCCATGCCGCCAGTCGATCAGCAAATGCTTGATGAGGAAGCTTGCGGCGATCATCCGGACGCGGTTGTGCATCCACCCCGTCGTGCACAGCTGCCGCATCCCGGCGTCGACGATCGGATAGCCGGTGCGGCCCCGCTTCCATGCGGCGAAGTCTTCCTTCGCCTCGACCATGTCCCGCCAGGGCATATGATCGAAATCCGGCCGCGCATTTTGCGAGCCATAGGTCGGCATCGCGCATATCTGCGTATGGGCATAGTCCCGCCAGATCAGTTCCTTGAGGTAAGTGGTCGTGTCGCCCGGCGCGGCGCTGACGCTATGCCAGACCTGGGCGGGAGAAACCTCGCCGAAATGCAGATGCGGGGACAATCGCGACGTGCCTTCGCGGGAAGGCAGGTTGCGGGCCGTGTCATAGTCCCCCGCCTCGTCAACAAAGGCCGCGAGATTGTCATGCGCGCCCTTCTCGCCAGGCGTCCAGTCGTTGGAGAAACCAGCGGCCCAGTTGGGTCGGGTCGGCAAAAGCGCCCAGTTGGCGAGCGAATCACTGCGGGGCCATGTCGATGGCGACGCGATGTCCGATGGCGCTACGCCCGGCTTTGCCGGAGGCATATGTTCCATCAGCGCGCGAGCGAATGGCGTATAGATGCGATAAGGCCCGCCACTCCCGGAGCGAACGGCCCCCGGAGGCAGGAGCAGTCCACCGTCATGCAATTGAAGGTCCAGTTGCCGCGCCACCGCCTTCTCGGCGTTGCGCCACCAAGGCTCATAATGGGATAGCGCATGGACCCGGCGCGCTCCCGTCTCGCGACTGATTTGAGCCAGTTCGTCGACGCAGTCGCCCCTGCGCAGGACGAGGCGCGAACCCCTCCGCCGCAGATCTTCGTCCAGACTCGTCAGGCTGTGGTGCAACCACCAGCGTTGGGCCGCGCCGATCTTCCACTGCCTGGGCAGGGCGTCGTCCAAAATATAGACGGGAATCACAGCTCCCTCGATCAATGCGGCGGCAAGCGCCGCCTGATCGGACAGGCGCAGGTCCTGGCGAAGCCAAAGGATGACGGGATCAGACACCACCCAGGAAATGCCACCCAAATGCCCCGGTTCCAATCCCCCGCCCCCGTTCGACGCGAAAAGTGGTCCGAACAAGGCCGCAATTGATTTTGGTCAATGGACGAGCGCGGTTAAGCCGCTTAGTCTCGCCCCGCATATAGGCGACGAGCGACAAACCGCCGCCAGGGACATCATCAGGGGACATCATGGCGTCAGAGCCGAACGTTGCAGAACTAGGATACCGGCCATGCGTCGGGGTCATGCTCGTCAACATGGATGGCAAAGTCTTCGTGGGTCAGCGCATCGACAGTGAAGTCGACGCCTGGCAGATGCCGCAAGGCGGGATCGACGACGGAGAGGAGGTCAAGACGGCCGCCCTGCGCGAGCTGACGGAAGAAACCGGCATCGCCAGCGACCATGTCGAAATCATCGCGACGGCGCAGGATGAGCATTTCTATGACCTGCCGCCCGAACTGATCGGCAAGCTGTGGGGCGGGAAATATCGCGGCCAGCGGCAGATCTGGTTCCTCGCCCGCTTCCTGGGCAGTGACAGCGACATCAACATTCAGACCGACCATCCCGAATTTCGGGAATGGAAATGGGCCGCGCCTGAAACGCTGCCGGACCTGATCGTGCCCTTCAAGCGGAAGCTATACCGGGATATTCTGCAAGAATTCAATGCGTTGATCTGAGAGGTTAATTAGCCGCTTCACCCAAATCCTATTGGGCGACAAGCTTTCTGGCCCTATCCCGCCAGGCTTCGGCCAGCACCGGCATCTCCGCCAGCGCACGAACGGCGTCCGGCTCGCCCTTGTGCCCGCCGCCGATGAGCAGGCGGAAGACGCGGGCGATCGACCATTGCGGCAACGGCCGATCCATCAATTCCATACGGGCGCCGGCCTCGGCCTCGCCTTCGCGCAGGACGCGGAAATAGAGGCCTGATCGCGCCGTTTTGACGATCGTCGCCATCACGTCGCGATCGCCGAAGCGGTGGTCGAGCTTCCAGCAGGGCTGGCGGCCGTGGCTGACCTCCACGATGGCGCTGCCCAGCGTGAAGCGATCGCCAAGACAGATATCTTCCTCCGTCATGCCGCGCGACGCGATATTCTCACCGAATGCGCCCGACGCGGCCAGCAACGGATGAGCCGGCTTGCGTTTCCGCCACCAGTCATAATGGTCGTGCGGATAAAGGTGGATCGCCTTGTCCCAACCGCCATGATGAACCCTGTCTCCCACGGCGTCGCCATCCAGCCCCTGCCAACCAATGCGGACGCTCCCGGACACCGGCTGCTTGGCGATGGCGCTATGGTCGGAGTCGCGGAATGGGCGCGGCTTGCCGGTCAGCAAGGCTTCGATGGTCATATATTCCGCCATTCCGCCTCTATGCCACGAGCTTTAGCGGTTGGCGAGATCAGGTGCGGCTGAGTTTGGAAGCCAGCTTCATACTTCGCCGCCACGGCATGTAAAATACCGTTCTCCCGATGCGGTTCCCTTGGGTTTTGCGTTAGCCTGCGTTAAGGGCGGCGGATGGATGTCACCGGGCTTCGCGTCGCGCTCTTCAGCGGCAATTACAATTATGTGCGGGACGGCGCGAACCAGGCGCTCAACCGCTTCGTCGGCTATCTGCTGCGGCAGGGCGCGGCGGTGCGCGTCTATTCCCCCACCACCCGCGCTCCGGCGTTCGAGCCGACCGGCGATCTGGTGAGCGCGCCCTCCTTCGCGGTTCCGGGGCGTCGCGAATATCGTGTACCTTATCGCATGTCTGGCCGTGTCCGGCGCGATCTCAAGGCGTTCCAGCCCAATCTTATTCATGTTTCCAGCCCCGATCCGCTCGGTCATCGCGCCGTCAGCTGGGCGCGCGAGAGGGCGCTGCCCGCGGTGGCTTCGGTCCATACGCGCTTTGAAACCTATCCCCGCTATTATGGCCTCGCCTTTCTGGAGCCCACGATCGAATCGCTCCTCCGCCGCTTCTACCGACGCTGCGACGCGATCGTCGCGCCTTCGGAGTCGATGGCGCAATTGCTGCGCGAACAGCGGATGAGCTATGATGTCGGCATCTGGACGCGGGGAATAGACCGGGAAATCTTCCACCCCGGCCGCCGCGATCTCGCCTGGCGGCAGTCCATGGGGATCGCCGATGACGAGCCGGTGATCGGCTTCATCGGCCGTCTGGTGATGGAAAAGGGGCTGGACGTCTTTTCCGACGCGATCGACCAGTTGATGCTCAAACATGTGCGGCACAAGGTGCTGATCGTCGGCGACGGTCCGGCGCGCGCCTGGTTCCAGAACCGCTTGCCGAACGCCGTCTTCACCGGATTTCAGAAGGGCGCGGAGTTGGGCCGGGCGGTCGCGAGCATGGATGTCCTCTTCAACCCGTCCATCACCGAAACCTTCGGTAATGTGACGCTCGAAGCGATGGCCTGCGGCCTGCCCACCGTGGCCGCCCGCGCGACCGGCAGCGAAAGCCTGGTGACGGAGGGCGTCACCGGACGCTTGATCCGCCCCGGCGCAATCGGGACTTTCGCCGACGCGCTGGCCGCCTATTGCACGGACGCGGACGCGCGCGCCCAGGCGGGAGCCGCCGCGATGGCGCAGGCCGAGCACTATGGATGGGACCAGGTGAACCAGGCGCTGGTGGACACCTATATCCGCGTGATCCGGCAGCGGTCGCACGGAGCGACGCTGCGGTCCAGCCCGGTTCCCTGAGCGCCGCCTCTTCCCTATATCGGGTGCGATGACCGATCTTTTTGCATCCGATCCCGAAAACGCTCCCCAGCATGCGAACGATCATGCCCCGCTCGCCGACCGGTTGCGTCCGCGCTCGCTGGCCGATGTGGTCGGGCAGGATCACCTGACCGGCGCGGAAGGCGCGATCGGCCGCATGGTCGCGGCGGGCCGTCTGTCCTCGATCATCCTGTGGGGGCCGCCGGGCACGGGCAAGACCACTATCGCGCGCCTGCTGGCCGATGCCGTTGGCATGCGTTTTGAACCGATTTCGGCGGTGTTTTCGGGCGTGGCCGACCTCAAGAAGGTCTTCGCCGCCGCAAAGGAACATGGCCGGCGGGGCGAGAAGACCCTCCTCTTCGTGGATGAGATCCACCGGTTCAACCGCGCTCAGCAGGACGGCTTTCTGCCCTTTGTCGAGGATGGGACGGTCACGCTGGTCGGCGCGACGACGGAAAATCCCAGCTTCGAACTGAACGCCGCGCTCCTGTCCCGTGCGCAGGTGCTGATCCTGCGCCGGCTGGACGCAGCCGCGCTGGAGCAGCTTCTGGGTCGTGCCGAACGCTTGATGGGCCGCTCGCTGCCCGTGACGACGGCGGCGCGGGAAGCGCTGCTCGCCAGCGCGGACGGCGATGGACGCTTTCTGCTCAATCAGCTTGAAACGCTTTATTCGATCGACATTCCGGAGCCGCTCGACCCTGCTGGGCTTTCCGCGCTGCTCCATCGCCGCGTCGCCGTCTATGACAAGGATCGCGACGGGCATTATAATCTCATTTCCGCGCTGCATAAATCGCTGCGCGGGTCCGACCCACAAGCGGCGCTCTATTATCTCGCACGGATGCTGACCGCTGGCGAAGAGCCGCTTTATGTGCTGCGTCGCTTGGTGCGTTTCGCGACCGAGGATATCGGGCTCGCCGATCCGCAGGCCGTAATTCAGTGCCTCGCCGCCAAGGACGCCTATGATTTCCTTGGCAGCCCCGAGGGCGAACTGGCGATCGTTCAGGCGTGCCTCTATTGCGCGACGGCGCCCAAATCGAACGCAGCCTATGCCGCGATGAAATCCGCCTGGAAGTCCGCCCGCGATACCGGATCACTGACGCCGCCCAAGAATATCCTGAACGCGCCCACGCGGCTGATGAAGGATGTGGGATATGGCAAAGGCTATCAATACGATCATGACAGCGTGGAAGGCTTTTCCGGCGACAATTACTGGCCCGAAGAAATGACGCCCCAGATTTTCTACGCGCCAACCGATCGCGGTTTCGAAGCGCGGGTGAGCGAACGAATCGCCTATTGGACGCGGTTGAGGGAAGAGCGGCAAGGATGACCCGCCGATCAACATGACGCCCCGCTTCACCCGCTATGCCGCAATCGACTGGTCGGGCGCAAAAGGCGAACGGCACAAAGGCATCGCCGTTGCCCTATGCGCAGTTGGAGAATCTGTGCCGCGCCTGATCCCCCCGCCACAAGGGGGCTTGTGGTCGCGGACGTCCGTTGCGCAATGGCTCCTGACGGCGGCGACCGAAGCGCCCACGCTGTTCGGCTTCGACTTCAGCTTCGCGCCGCCCTTCGTTGCGCGCGGCGCCTATTTGCCGGGCGATAAAGTCCCTGTGACGGGACCAGACTTCTGGGCCTATGTCGACAGCATATGTGACGATCCTGACCTTGGGGCGACGAGCCTGCTCGAACGAACCCATCGACGTCACTTCTATTTCGGCAAGGCGGATGGGGTGAAGGCCGATTTCATGCACAATCGAGTCTGTGAGGCGCATTATAATGCTGGCGGTGGCGGCAAGCCTTCAACCGTATTTGACGCCATAGGCGCGGCGCAGGTCGCCAAGGCGAGCTTCGCGGGCATGAGGCTGCTCCACCATGTGCGCCGTCATGTTCCGGTATGGCCCTTCGATCCCGCCCCATGGAGCGGATCGCTGGTGGTTGAAATTTATACCAGCATAGCCGCACGTGCCGCCGGTCGGCCCAAGGGGCGCACGAAGATGCGGGACCTCGCGGCGCTGAATCACGCATTGCTGGCGCTGTGCTCCGCCCCGCATGAAGGATCGCCGCCCGACGATCATGGCGCGGACGCGATCGTCACCGCCGCATGGCTGCGCAACGCCGCGCCCCGCCCCAGCCTGTGGACGCCAGCGCCGCTGGATCCGCAAATCGCCGCAACGGAGGGCTGGACGTTCGGCGTCATCTGATAGTAAGGCGCTTTTCCGCCCAGTGGGCATGCCGGATTAGCACAGGGGTAGTGCAGCGGTTTTGTAAACCGAAGGTCGCGGGTTCGAATCCTGCATCCGGCA
>DASVOF010000062.1:0-10002 GCA_036383495.1 Sphingobium sp.
GCGGAAGCCTATCGCGCGATCAAGCCCGTGTTCCAGTCGGTTACCGACAGCCCCGGCGTCTCCACCGTCAAGGTGGCGAACGTCATCACCACCGACGCCAAGCCGACCAAGCGCCACGACCCCAACCACCCGCTCGCCGACAAGAATGGCGATGTGTGGGAAGCGGCGGTGGATAGCAGCGCGGAGCTGGTCGACATGATCGAGACCGCCCGCATGTACCAGAACAATGTGCAGGTGCTGAACACCGCCAAGTCACTGATGCTCGAAACCATAAGGATCGGCAAATGAGCACGACCTCAACCGTCACCGACAGCGCGGGCCTGTCCGCCTATAATCCATACGCCAAGGTCGGCACCGGCAAGTCGGAAATGGGTCAGGCGGACTTCCTCCGCCTGCTCACCGCGCAGATGCAGACGCAGGACCCGTTCGAACCGATGGATAACGCGCAGATGGTCTCGCAGATGGCGACCATCACCAACTCCAGCGGCATCGCGGAAATGAACCAGACGCTGAAAGGCTTGGCTTCGCAGCTCACCGGCAGCCGCCTGGGCGACGCCGCCAGCTGGATCGGCAAGTCGATGCTGGTCCAGAGCAACATCGTCGCCCCCGACGCCACCGGCCACTATATCGGTCAGGTCAGTTTCAAGGACGCGACCAGCGGCGCGAGCGTCGACCTGATCGACGGCAGCGGCAATGTGCTCAAGACGCTCGATCTGGGCAACCAGCCCGCCGGCGACGTCAATTTCTTCTGGGACGGCAAGAATGATGCGGGAGAGCGGGTCGCCACCGACGCGCTCAAAATCCGCGTCAACGGCGCCGCCCCCAGCCGCGTCGCCAGCTGGGCGACCATCGCCGCCGTCCAGTCACCCGCCGACGGCAGCGCATCCAAGCTCATTACCGCATTGGGCACCTACAGCCCGAACGACGCACTCTCACTCGCCTGATTTCAACCAAATCCTTTTCACCCAAGGAGCAACGCCATGTCCTTCTACATCTCGCTTTCCGGCCTGAAGGCCGCCCAGACCGATCTGGCGACCATCGCCAATAACGTGTCGAACGTGAACTCCACCGCCTTCAAGAAGAGCAAGGCCGTGTTCGGCGACATCTTCGCCGCCGCGCCGATGCAGACGACGACCCAGGTCGCGGGCCAGGGCGCGCGCGTGCAGGGCATCACCCAGCAGTTCACTCAAGGCACGATCGAAGGCACCGACAAGACGCTCGACCTCGCCATCACCGGCGAAGGTTTCTTCACCGTCAAGCGGACCGGCGACAGCCAGGTCAGCTTTACCCGTAACGGCGCTCTCTCGCTGACCGAGGACCGCTTCGTGGTCGACACCACGGGCGCGCGGGTCCAGGTCATCCCCGTCGATCCCACCACGGGTCTGCCCAGTGCGGCCATCGCCGCCGATCTCGCCGCCGGTACGCTGACCTCGGGCGATCTGTCCGATCTTCAGGTGCCCACCAACTGGCCCGCAGGCGGCACCGGCAACCAGCTGAACAGCGTCGGCGTGGGCAAGGACGGCCAGATCACCGGCGTCTATGCCGATGGCTCGACCGTCTATCTGGGCACGACCGCCATGGCCGCATTCAACAGCCAGGACGGCCTGCGCCAGCAGGGCGACGCCCACTGGACCTCCACCTCGGCCAGCGGCGTGCCGCGCTTCGGCATCGGCAATAGCGGCCTTTACGGCTCGGTCCGCTCCGGTTCGCTGGAACGCGCGAACGTCGACATCACCGAGGAACTGGTCGCGCTGATCTCGGCGCAGCGCAACTTCCAGGCGAATTCGAAGGCGATTGAAGCGGCGAACACGCTGTCGACCACCATCGTGAACATGCGCACCTAACCCCTACACCGTCATTCCCGCGAAGGCGGGAACCCATCTCCCAACGTAGCGCCAAGTGCAGCGTCCGGGAGATGGATCCCCGCCTCCGCGGGGATGACGGAAAAAACTTCGGCACCCGCAAGAACAGGACTCACCCATGGATCGGCTCGTCAACACGGCACTCACCGCAATGCGCGGCGCGATGGCGCGGCAGGCGGCGATCTCCAACAATCTCGCGAACGTCAACACGGTTGGCTTTCGCGCGGAGATCGCGAACGCGGAGACGCGCTGGATCAAGGGCGATGGCTTCGACACGCGGGCGCAGGCGTCCGAACAGGTGATCGCGTCCGACATGGCGCAGGGCGCGGTCACGGAAACCGGCAACCCGCTGGACGTGGCCATGAACGGCGACGCCCTGCTCGCCGTTCAGGCCGCCGACGGCAGCGAAGCCTATACGCGCCGGGGCGACCTGAAAGTCAGCGACAGCGGCCTGCTCACCACCGGCGACGGCCTGCCCGTGCTGGGCGAAGGCGGCCCGATCACGCTACCCGCGATGGACAGCCTCACCATCTCGCAGGACGGCAGCATCTGGGGCGTGCCCCAGGGCGGCGAAGCGTCCAACCCTCAGCGGATCGACGCCCTGAAGCTCGTCCGCCCGGTCGGCTCCAGCATCGCCAAGGGCGTAGACGGGCTGTTCCGCGAAACCAATGGCGGCGTCTTGCCCACCGACCCGCTCGCCACCGTAACGTCGGGCTCGGTGGAAGGCTCCAACGTCAACGCGACTTCCGCGCTGGTCGACATGATCGAGGCGAGCCGCGCCTGGGAAACCCAGGTCAAGCTCATCGACACCGCCAAGCAGCTGGATGATGGCGGCGCGTCGCTCATGCGGCTTGATGGTTAATTTGGCACGAACCTTGCTTTTCGTGCAGCAAGACTGACTTCGCAAGGAAGACGAGACGATGACCAACGCAGCCCTTCACGTCGCCCGCACCGGCCTCGACGCGCAGAACACGAAGATGCGCGTGATCGCCAACAACCTGGCGAACGTCAACACGACCGGCTTCAAGCGCGACCGCGCCGATTTCGAAACCCTCGCCTATCAGCAGATGGTCGCAGCGGGCGCGAATTCGGACAGCGAAAACAAGTTCGCCACCGGCCTGAACCTGGGCTCGGGCGTCGCGATGCAGGGCACGAGCAAGATCAATACGCAGGGCACGTTGCAGCAGACCGGCAACGCGCTCGACATGGCGATCGAGGGTTCCGGCTTCTTCCAGGTCCAGCGCCCGGACGGCACCATCGCCTACACCCGCGCCGGCAATTTCAGCACCACGGCGGAGGGCGCGATCGTCACCAGCGACGGCCTGCCGCTGATCCCGCAGATCACCGTGCCCGAAGGGGCGACCGGCATCACCATCGGCAATGACGGCACGGTGACGGCCACGCTTCAGGGCCAGGCCGAACCCACCCAGCTCGGCCAGATCGAACTCGCCAGCTTCATGAACAACGCAGGCCTCCAGCCGATCGGCGGCAACCTGCTGGTCGAAAGCGCGGCCAGCGGCACACCGCAGGTGGGCGTCGCCGGCCTCGACGGTCGCGGCATGATCCGCTCGGGCAATCTGGAAACCTCGAACGTCAATGTTGTCGAGGAACTGGTCGACATGATCGAAACGCAGCGCGCCTATGAGGTGAACAGCAAGATGATCAAGGCGACGGACGAAATGCTCCAGTACGTCAATCAGCAGCTGTGAGCGGATTGATGACCTCGCCCCATAATCCGTTCGGGCTGAGCCTGTCGAAGCCCCTTCCTTTCTTCAAAGAGAAGAAAAGCCCTTCGACAAGCTCAGGGCGAACGGCGGTTTTTGCTCTGGCGCTGGTGGCTTTTGCCGCCTCCCCGGCAATGGCCGGCAAAAAGCGCGATGCCGAGCGGCAATTTTTTGCCCCCTCCATTGTCGCGCAGCCCCCTGCGCCCGTCGCGAACGGTTCCATCTTCCAGGCGTCGATGGGCTACACCCCGCTGACCAGTGGCGCGCGCGCGACGAGCGTGGGCGACATCATCACCATCGTCCTGGTCGAACGCACGCAGGCGACCAAGAGCAACACCGCCGACACCAGCCGCAGCGGCAGCATCGGCCTGACGCCGCCCAGCACCGGCCCGCTCTCCAAACTCTTCTCGGCAAGCGACATCGGCGCGAGCGGCGAGCAGGGCTTCACCGGCAAGGGCGGGGCGACCCAGTCCAACGCGCTGAGCGGCGAGATCACCGTGACGATCGCGGCGGTCTATCCCAACGGCACGATGCTGGTGAAGGGCGAGAAGGCGCTGACGCTCAACCGCGGCGACGAGTTCATCCAGATCAGCGGCCTCGTCCGCCAGGCTGACATCAGCCCGGACAACCGCATCGCATCGACCCGCGTGGCCGACGCCAAGATCATCTACACCGGCAAGGGCGAAATCGCCCGCGCAAGCCGCCAGGGCTGGCTGCAACGCTTCTTCTCGATGATCAGCCCCTTCTGATGGAACGGACCGCGCTCATGGCTCGCCTTCTTAACGTCGCCATTCCCATTCTTTCTTCTGTCATTCCCGCGAAGGCGGGAACCCATCTCCCAATCTATCGACTGGGGATGCGGCAGGAGATGGATTCCCGCCTTCGCGGGAATGACGAGAGGGGTTCGATGCGTCGTGCTGCGATGGCCCTTCTCGCCGCCCTCGCCTTCTTCACCACCCCCGCCCACGCCGAACGCATCAAGGACCTGGGCACATTCCAGGGCGTGCGCCCCAACCAACTCACCGGCTACGGCATCGTCGTCGGCCTCGCGGGCACGGGCGACGACAGCCTCGATTATGCGACGCAGGGCGTGAAGGGCATGGTTTCGCGCTTCGGCCTGACGCTGCCGCAGGGCGTCAATCCCGCGCTCAAGAACGCCGCCGCCGTGCTGGTGACGGCCGACCTCCCCGCCTTCGCCAAGCCCGGCCAGCGCCTCGACATCACCGTCTCCGCGCTCGGCAAGGCCAAGTCGCTGCGTGGCGGCACGCTCATCATGACGCCTTTGCGCGGCGCGGATAACGAAATCTACGCCATGTCGCAGGGCAACCTTGCGGTTGGCGGTCTCGGCGTT
This sequence comes from Sphingobium sp., assembly GCA_036383495.1. Taxonomy (GTDB): domain Bacteria; phylum Pseudomonadota; class Alphaproteobacteria; order Sphingomonadales; family Sphingomonadaceae; genus Sphingobium. The sequence continues at coordinate 4,938 of DASVOF010000062.1, forward strand.
TCCGGCGCGGACGGCAGCCAGGTATCGGTCAACATTCCCTCCGCTGGCCGCATCCCCGGCGGCGCGACGGTCGAGCGCGCAGTCGCGACCGGCTTCGACACCGCGCCGACGCTGACCTTCAACCTCGCCGAAGCCGACCTTACGACCGCCCTTCGGGTTGCGGACGGCATCAACCGCACTTTCGGCGACAATCGCGCCCACGCCACCGACGCCGTTTCGGTGAACATCGACGCCGCGCCCGGCGCGACCGACCGCATCATGATGATGGGCATGATCGAAAATATCGAAATCAAGCCCGCCGACGCGCCCGCCAAGGTGATCGTCAACGCCCGCACGGGGACCGTCGTCATCAACGGCGCGGTCCGGATCCATCCCGCTGCCGTCGCGCACGGGAAACTGACCGTCAGCGTCAACGAATCCCCCCGCGTCGTCCAGCCCGCGCCCTTCTCACAGGGCCGCACCGCCATGGAGCCGTCCAGCTCGATCTCGATCGAGCAGGAGAAGAAGCCGATGGTCAATTTCAAAGGCGGAGCGTCGCTGGCCGATATCGTCAAGGCGGTGAACGCCCTCGGAGCCTCTCCCGCCGACATGGTCGCGATCCTCGAAGCCTTGAAGCAGGCGGGCGCGATGAAGGCTGAACTGGTGGTGTTGTGATGCAGATCAACTCGATTTCGACAGGGGCACAGCCCGCCACATCGCCGCAGAAGGCGCAGCTGGAAAAGACCGCCAGGCAGTTCGAGGCGATCTTCCTGCGCCAGATGATCGGCACGATGCGTCAGGCCGGTCCCGGCGACGGCCTGTTCGATTCAAGCGCGAGCGACCAGTTCCGCGACATGAGCGACGCCCGCACGGCGGACAGCCTGGCGGAAAAGGGCACGCTCGGCATCGCCGAAATACTGCTGCGCCAATATGGTGGTCGCACGGCCCCGGCCCAGGCGCCTGCCCCTGCGCAGGATAAGGGCGAATGAGCGACCTCTTCATCATCGGCGCTTCGGGCACCCGCGCCTATCGCCAGGCGATGGCGGCGATTTCGGAAAATATCGCGAACGCCAGCACCGACGGCTATTCGCGCCGCTCGCTGGCGACCGTCGAATCCGGATCATCCACCTCGACGATGTCGACCTACATCCCGCGCGCCAATTTCGGCGGCACCGAAGTCGCGGGCGTCAACCGCGCCGCCGACCCCTATCTCGACGCCGCCGTCCGCTACACCGGCATGGCGCTCAGCAACTCGACGGCGCGCCTGCGCTGGATGAGCGACATCGAAAGCGGGCTGAACGACACCGACACGGGCATCGGCAAGCTGATGACCGGCATGTTCCAGAATATCGACAAGCTGGCCGCCAGCCCCAACGACACGTCGCTGCGCGTCACGACGCTCGACAGCGTCAGCCGCGTCGCCGAAGCATTCCAGCGCACCGCCGCCGACCTGTCCCAGATATCCGGCGGCATCGCGACCGAAGCCCAGGCGTCGGTCGAAACGATCAACCGCTCTCTCTCCCAGCTTGCGGACATCAACAACAGCCTGCTGCGCGCCCAGCCCGGCACGTCGGCTTATGCGCAGTTGCTCGACGGCCGCGACATGGCGCTCAACACGCTGTCGGCCAACCTCAATGTCGACATCAGCTTCGGCGCGCACGATCAGGCGCAGATCAGCTTCAACGGCCAGACGCTGGTCCAGGGCAACAGCGCCACCCCGGTTGCGCTGACCGTCAACGCCAATGGCACGCTGGCGTTCGCGACCAGCGGCGGCGCGGCGCTCACCGCGCCGTCGAACGGCACGCTGGGCGGTCTCTTCTCCGCCGCCGCCACGGCGACGCAGCGCCGCGCCAGCCTCGACACGCTGGCGCAGCAGTTCGTGACCGACATGAACGCCTGGCACGCGCAGGGCCGCACCGATGCCGGGGCGGCAGGCGGCGCGCTCCTCTCCTATGGCGGCGGCGCGGCCAGCGTCGCGGCTCTCATCACCGATCCCGCCGCGCTCGCGACCCGATCGACCGACGGCAAGCTCAACGGCAACCTCCTCAACGTCTCGACCACTCTTCGCGGCAATGGCAGCGTCGAGCAGGGCTGGACCTCGATCATCGCGACGCAGGCGAACCTGCTCTCATCCGTGAAGGCGGAACAGACCACCGCGCAGGGCCGCAGCGATCAGGCGATCGCCGCGCGCGAAGCGGTGAGCGGCGTCGACCTCGACATGGAAGCCGCCGAGCTTCTGCGCCTCCAGCAAGCCTATTCCGGCTCCGCGAAAATCCTTCAGATCGCCAAGGAAACCGTCGATGCGATCCTGCAGATCATCTGAAAAGGGCTGACCCATGGTAGGCATCACCAACAAGACGCTGATCGCCGAAATTCGTCGGCAGCAGCAGCTTTCGCAAGGCATCGTCGAAGGGCAGACCGCCATTTCGACCGGCGTCACACTCACCAAGCCGTCCGACGACGCCCTCGCCTGGGTGCAGGTGTCGGAAATCGGCAAGGCGCAGGCGCAGCAGACCGCCTGGCAGGCGAACGTCAGCTATGGCGCGACCCGCGCCGCCAATGCCGAAGCCAATCTGGAACAGATCACCACGCTGCTCGTCCGGGCGCAGGAACTGGTCACGTCCGCGCGCAACGGGTCGCTTAACGATTCGGGCCGCGCGGCGATCGTCGAGGAAATGAAGACGATCCGCACCACGGTCGGCTCGCTCCTGACCCAGCAGGATTATCAGGGCGTGCCGGTGTTCGACGACACGCAAAGCGTTCTCGTGCCGGTAAGCCGGGGCCTCAACCTCGCGGTCGTCGGCACACGTCAGGAAGTGTCCGAAGGGATCGATGTCAGCGGGACGCCCATGTCGCTCGACGGCATATTGGCGCAAACAGTCACCGCGCTCGAAAGCGGCACGGATGCCGATCTCGTCGCCGCCCTGGGCGGCGTCAAGGCCGGACAGACGCATATCGTCGTCGAACAGGCGAAGCAGGGCGTGCGCGGCGACCGGCTGGACGTCATCGGCGACCGCCTGACCACGGTGAACCTGGACCTGAGCGAGCGCCGCCAGGGCCTCGAATCGACGGACCTCACCGAAGTCATTTCGTCGGTGAAGGCCAAGCTGCTCCAGCTCGAAGCGGCGCAATCGGCCTTCGCCCGGATCAACCAGCAGACGCTGTTCGACTTGATCCGGTAAGGCAGCCCGGAAGCACTGCCGTGTTCCTGCGAAGGCAGGAACCCAGTCCTGACGTTTGAACTGGGCTCCTGCCTTCGCAGGAGCACCTCACAGCTTTCCTCAAAGCAGCGCCCAAAAAAGACCAAAAAACCTCCCGTCCTAAACCTCGCGCTAACCAATCCGTATTAACCATCTGACGAAGCGCCCCGTTCGGCGCGCCAAGATCGCCACAGGGCGAGAATTTCGGGGATAAGCATGTTCGCAATCATTGGCCTGGTCGTGTTGCTCGCCATGGTGTTTGGCGGCTTCATCTTTACAGGCGGCGACATCGGCCCGGTTCTCCACGCCCTGCCGCATGAGATGCTCATCATCGGCGGCGCGGCCGTCGGCGCGCTCATCATCGGCAACTCCGGCGCGGACCTGAAAGCGCTGGGCGGCGGCCTTGGCAAGGTGTTCAAGGGCCCCAAATATAAGAAGCAGGACTTTCTCGACTGCATCTTCCTCGTCTCGCGCCTGATGAAGACGCTGCGGGTCGAAGGCCCGGTCGCGCTCGAACCGCATATCGAGGACCCGGCCAGCTCCACCATCTTCTCCGAATATCCGCGCCTGATGGGCGACAAGACGCTGATCCACCTGATCAGCGACACGCTGCGGCTGGTCGTCGTCTCCTCCGGCACGCTCGATCCGCATGCGGTCGAGGAGGTGATGGATAATTCGCTCAAGACGCATCATCACGAATCATTGAAGCCCGCCGACAATCTCCAGGGCCTGGCCGACGCGCTTCCCGCGCTCGGCATCGTCGCGGCGGTTCTGGGCGTGGTGAAGACCATGGGCTCGATCGACCAGCCTCCCGCGATCCTGGGCGGCATGATCGGTTCGGCGCTGGTCGGCACCTTCCTGGGCGTGTTGCTCGCCTATGGCATGGTCGGCCCCTTCGCCAATCGCTGCCGCGCGGTAATCGAGGCGGACGGATCGATGTATCATGTCGTCAAGCAGATCATCGTCGCCTCGCTGCACGGCCATCCCCAGCCGCTGGTGATCGAGGCCGCACGCTCCAGCCTGACCCACGCCAACCAGCCGGCCTTCGCCGAAGTGTTCGACGGCATGCGGGGCAAATAAGCCATGGCGGAAAAAAAGCGCGGCGGGAACGAACCCGAACCCCGGCCGATCATCGTCAAGAAGATCATCGTCGAAGGTCATGGCGGCCATCATGGCGGCGCGTGGAAGGTCGCCTATGCCGACTTCGTGACGGCGATGATGGCCTTCTTCCTGCTGATGTGGCTGCTGGGCGCGACCACGGAAAAGCAGCGCAAGGGCCTGGCCGACTATTTCACGCCGACGCTGGTCGACCTGAAAATGGCCTCGGCCGGCTCCAGCGGCCTGTTCGGCGGCGACTCCATGATAGCCAAGGAAAATTACCCGACCACCGGCGGTCAGGGCAACCTCGCCATCACGATTCCGCGCGACGCGACGGGGACGAAGGACCAGGGCGGCAAGGCCACCCGCGCCGCCGACCGCGCTAAGTTCGAACAGATCAAGAAGCAGATCGAAGAACGCATGGCCCGCAAGCATGGCATGGCCAAGCTGCGCAAGAATGTCCGCTTCACCGAAACGCGCGAAGGGCTGCGCATCGACCTGATCGACGAAGCCAATTTCGCCATGTTCGCCATGGGCACCGACCGCCTGCTGCCGCAGGCGCGCGGGCTGGTGAACGAGGTGGCGGGCGTCATCAGGACCATGCCCAACCCGCTGATCGTGCGCGGCCATACCGACGGCCTGCCCTACAGCGCGGGGCAGACGATGAACAACTGGATGCTCTCCTCCGCCCGCGCCGAAGCCACGCGCAAGGCGCTGAGCGAGAGCGGCATCGGCAACCCCCGCTTCGCCCGCATCGAAGGCGTCGCGGATCGCGAGCCCTTCGCCAA
>DASVOF010000063.1:0-6547 GCA_036383495.1 Sphingobium sp.
GGCCTCGGGCAGCTGGCTCTTGATCAGCTGCATTTCCTCCTGCGCCATTTCGCGCATCGCGGCGTCGGCGTCCGCATCCTCGCCGCCCGCCATATATTCGAGAGCGCCCAGTTCCTGCCGCAGCCGCCGCACTTCATGCGCGGCGCGGGCGACCGGCTCGATCTCGGCATATTCCTTCGACAGCCGCACAAACTCCTCCGGCGGCAGGTCGGCGCGCGTCATCGACGCCTGCACCTCGTCCCGGCGCGCCTCGATCTGCGCGATGCGTTCGGCGGAGATGTGCATTAGCGCGGACGATCTGCCCAAAGAGTTACGGGCTTCTGTTCAATCTGCAAATCATAGCCCGCACCAAAAAGACCTTGAAGCGTCTCGTCGGTGGGCATCTGTATCTGAGGATATTTTGCATAATAGCGAATGCGCAGGTTGGGCCGTCCACCTTCGGTCACAGAAGACAGAGAAATGGCAATGTCTGGATTTTTAAATTTGGTCGCCTTTTCCCAACGCTTTTTGGGCGAACCAGTCGCAGTAATTTCGCAGGACAATCCGGATCGCCAAAGTCTGCTCGCTACGTCATAGCTGCACGCGATCAGATCGTCTGACTCAACGATTACTGCGACATTGATTTTGGCAATCTCGGGCGCATCCACCAGCATCGCCAGCCGCTCAATCCCCGCCGCCCAGCCGACCGCCGGGGTCGAAGGCCCACCCAGATTCTCGATCAACCCGTCATAGCGCCCGCCGCCCAACACGGTGCCCTGCGCGCCCAGCCGGTCGGTGATGAACTCGAACGCAGTGTGGCGGTAATAATCGAGCCCGCGCACCAGCCTGTCGTTGCGGTGATAGTCCACGCCAGCCGCCTGGAGGCCGGACGTCACCTTCTCGAAGAAGCTGTGCGCTTCGTCGGTCAGGTAGGCGTCGATGCCCGGCGCGCTGTCTGCAACGGGGCGATCGCGCGGGTCCTTGCTGTCGAGGATGCGTAGCGGATTGCGCGCCAAGCGTTCGAGGCTTTCTTCCGAAAGCTGCTCCCGATGCGCCTCGAAATGCGCCACCAGCGCGGCGCGCCACGCCTCGCGGCTATCCGCATCGCCCAGCGTGTTGAGGGTGAGCGCCACGCCCTCCGACACGCCCAGTTCCTTGAGCAACTGGTCGGCGAACACCAGCAGTTCCACGTCCGCGCCCGGCTCGCCCGCGCCGATGATTTCGGCGTCGAGTTGGTGGAACTGGCGGAAGCGGCCCTTTTGCGGGCGTTCGTAGCGGAACAGGGGTCCATGCGTCGCCACCTTCAGCGGCGCATATTGCTGCCAGCCCTCGGTGATGTAGGCGCGCGCGATCCCGGCCGTGAATTCGGGGCGCAGGGTGATGCTGTCGCCGCCGCGATCCTCGAACGTGTACATTTCCTTGGACACGACATCGGTGCTTTCGCCCAGCGAGCGGGCGAACACCGCCGTCGCTTCGAACACCGGCACTTCCACGCGATGGAATCCGTAGAGCCTGCGCACCTTGTCAAAGGTCGCGACCACATACGCGAAACGTTCCTGGAACGCTTGCTCCGTGCCCCCCAGCATGTCCTGCGTGCCGCGCACCGCATTGGGTGTCTTTAGGCGCGGCGTTTCAATTTTAGCCATGGGGATGCGCCTTTAGCGGCAAAGCGCCCCTAAGGAAACGCGCTTTTTCATGACATATTGTCGCAGCCCTTCTTGGGGGTGGACGTGGGCATTTCGCCTCGTCATGCTGGCTCCATAAGGCGTTCCAGCCTCACGCTTTTTTTGGAGATGCCCATGATCCGCAGCCTTGCTGCCGCTCTCTTGCTTTCGACCGTCATCGCCGGCCCGCTGGTCGCCCAGGATGCCGTAAGGTCAAAGCCCACCGCCCTGCCGGTCAACGACGCCAGTCCCGCCCCCCGCGACATTCCCTATCCGGGCGGCGCGATCCGGCTGGAGGTCGACGCCAGCGACACGGTGCAGCGCATCTTCCGCGTGCGTGAGACGATTCCGGTCGCGTCCAGCGGCCCGATGACGCTGCTGATGCCGCAATGGCTGCCGGGCAATCACGCCGCACGCGGACAGGTCGAGAAGCTGAGCGGCCTTACCTTCACCGCCGACGGCAAGCCGCTGGCGTGGAAGCGCGATCCGCTCAACGTCTATGGCTTCGTGGTCGACGTGCCGCAGGGGACGAAGCAGATTGTGGCGCAGTTCCAGTTCCTGTCCGCGACCCAATCCGGCCAGGGCCGCGTCGTGGTGACGCCCAAGATGCTGAACATCCAGTGGGAGTCGGTCTCGCTCTACCCGGCGGGCTATTATACCCGCCAGATTCCGGTGCAGGCGAGCGTCACCTATCCCGACGGCTGGCAGGCGGCGACCGCGCTGCGCGGCAAGAGGGCCGGGTCGACCGTGACCTACGAGACCATCGACTATGAAGCGTTGCAGGATTCGCCGGTCTTCGCCGGGCGCTATTTCAAGCCGGTCGACCTTGGCAATAACGTCACGCTCAACATCATCGCCGACGAGGCCGACGAACTGGAAGCCAAGCCGGACCAGATCGCAAAGCACAAGAAGCTGGTCGATGAAGCAGGCGCGCTGTTCGGCGCCTATCATTTCGACCATTATGACTTCCTGTTCGCCATCACCGACGAGATGGGCGGCATCGGGCTGGAGCATCACCGCTCTTCGGAAAATCAGGTGGAGCCGGGCTATTTCAAGAAATGGGGCGAGGGCGAGGCGCTGCTCGACCGCAACCTGCTGCCGCACGAATTCACCCATAGCTGGGACGGCAAGTTCCGTCGCCCCGACCTGCTGTGGACGCCCGATTTCAACGTGCCGATGCAGGATAATCTGCTGTGGGTCTATGAAGGGCAGACGCAATTCTGGGGCTATGTGCTGGGCGCGCGATCGGGGCTGTTCACGAAACAGGAGACGCTCGACGCCTATGCCCATATCGCGGCGAAGCTCGACACGACGAAGGGGCGCGAATGGCGGCCGATGGAGGATACGACCCACGACCCGATCATCTCCGCCCGCCGCCCCAAGGGCTGGTCGAGCTGGCAGCGGTCGGAGGATTATTATAATGAAGGGCTGATGATCTGGCTGGAGGCCGACGCGATCATCCGCCAGCAGAGCAAGGGCGCGAAGGGCCTCGATGATTTCGCCAGGGCCTTTTTCGGCATCAACCCCGGCGACTGGGGACAGGTCGTCTATAATCGCGATGAGGTGATCCGGACGCTGAACGGCGTCGCGCCCTATGACTGGGCGGGCTTCTTCGCGAAATATGTCGACAGCACCACGAAGGAGACGCCAAAGGGCGGCTTCACGCTGGGCGGCTACAGGCTGGTCTATGGCGACACGCCCAACGCCTATACCAAGGCGGCGGAGGGCAAGAATGTCGACCAGAGCTTTGGGCTAGGCCTGATCGTCAAGGGCGACGGCGAGATTTCCAACGTCGTCTGGGACAGCGCGGCCTTCAAGGCGGGGCTGGTGACCGGCGCAAAGATCGTCGCGATCAATGGCGACGAATATTCGGGCGATGTCTTCAAGGCGGCGATCAAGGGCGGCAAGCCGATGCAGATTATCCTCAAGCAGGATAAATATTATCGCACTTTGACGCTCGCATATTCAGGCGGGCTGCGCTATCCGCGCCTCGAAAAGACAGGAGAGGGTGAAGGCAGCCTGGACCGGCTGCTCAAACCGAAGACATAATCATCCGAACGCTCACATGCTTAAAAGGGCTTAAGTCATGAATATCGAACTGATCCCGGTCGGCGACGATCCGCCCAACAGCCTGAACGTCATCATCGAGGTTCCCGTGGGTGGCGAGCCCGTCAAATATGAGTTCGACAAGGCGTCCGGCGCGCTGTTCGTGGACCGCATCCTGCACACGCCGATGCGCTACCCGGCCAATTACGGCTTCGTGCCGCACACTTTGTCGCCCGACGGCGATCCGCTCGACGCGCTGGTCATCGCGCGCTCGCCCTTCGTGCCCGGCTCCGTCGTGCGCGCGCGGCCGATCGCGGTGCTGAACCTGGAAGACGAAGCCGGCGGCGACGAGAAGCTGGTCTGCGTCCCCGACAACAAGACCTTCCCTTATTATAGCGACGTCGATGAGAAGGGCGACCTGCCCGGCATCGTCATGGAGCAGATCGAGCATTTCTTCACCCACTATAAGGATCTGGAAAAGACCAAGTGGGTGCGGATCGGCACCTGGGGTGGCGCGGAAGACGCAAAGCGCATCACTCTGGAAGCGATCGAACGCTACAAGGCGGACAAGAAGGCCTAAGCCGGCTTGAGACTGACAAAAAAGGCCGCGCGGGACATTCCCGCGCGGCCTTTTTTCTAAATCCTCCCTACGCGTAGCGTGGGGAGGGGGACCGCCGCCAAAGGCGGTGGTGGAGGGGAAATGGGCGAACGCTATGGCGTCCTGCGGCGCTCCCCTCCACCAGCCTGCGGCTGGTCCCCCTCCCCATCTCGCGATGGGGAGGATTAGGAGGTCAAATCAACCGATCCGCCTCCAACGCCGCCGCCAGCGAATCGCGCGCCTTGGGCGTGCGCGCGTGGAGCCGCGCATCGGCTTCGGCCAGCCGCTCGACGCCCATGGTCAGCTGCTCCTCGGGCAAGGTGAAGGGCAGCCGCAGGAAGCGCTCGAACGCCCCGCTGACCCCGAAGCGCGGTCCCGGCGCGATCCGCACGCCATGACTTTCCGCCAGCGCGGCGAGCGCCGTCGCTTCGGCGCGGGGCAGTTCCGCCCATAGCGACAGGCCGCCGGCGGGAGATTCGACCCGCCAGTGCGGCAGGCGGCGTTCGATCTCGCCGATCAGATGATCGCGCCGCGCCCGCAGCATCTCCGCGCGCGGCCCCAGCCCTTCCTGGCTGTCGATCAGTTGCGCGACCGCAAGCTGCTCCACCACCGGGCTCGCCATGTCCATCGTCGTGCGCAGCCGCCCCAGCGCCGCGATCGTCTGCGGATCGGCCCTGATCCAGCCGACGCGCAGCCCGCCCCAGAAAATCTTGCTGGCCGATCCCATAGTGATGACCTGCCGTCCCGAGGGATCGTGGATCGCGACCGGCGGCGGGGGCGCGAAATCCAGCCCCATCTCCACCATCGTCTCGTCGATGATCAGCGGCGTATGGCTGCGCGTGGCCGCGGCGACCAGCGCGCGACGGGTGGCCGGGTCCATGCTGCGCCCGGTGGGATTGTGAAAGTCGGCGATGACATAGGCGAAGCGCGGACTCGTCTGGCGGAAGGCCGCGTCCATCGCGTCGATATCCCATCCTTGCCGCGGCAAGCCCACCGGCACCGGTACGATATTCGCCCGCTGCAACGCCTGGATCGCGTTATGATAGGTGGGGTTGTCGATCACCGCCCGGTCACCTGGCCCCGCGAGCCATTGCACCAGCAGCGAAAAGCCCTGCTGGGCGCCGTTCGTCACCATGATCTGATCGGGAGTCGTGGGGCAGCCGCGCCGTTCGAAATGAGCCGCTATCGCGCGGCGCAGCGGCGGCAGGCCCAGCGGATCATAGCCCAGATCGCCCAGGAATGCGGGCAACCGCGCCACCGCCGCCTGACAGGCGCGGCCGACGCCCGATGCGGCAGGCAGCGCGGCATGGGTCCAGTTGAGGAGGTTGCCACCCGACGCGGTATCGATGTCCGGCAGATCAGGCTCGATGCGCCCCGGCGGCAGGCGGGTCACGCTGCCCGAACCCTGCCGGCTTTCCAGAAAGCCCTCGTCCCGCAAGCGATCGAACGCCGCCGCGATGGTCATGCGGCTCAGCCCCAGCGCAGCCGCCAGTTCCCGCTCGCCCGGCAGCCGGACGTTGAGGCCGATGCGTCCGTCGAGCACCAGCATCCGCAGCGCCTGCGCCAGCTGGCGATAGGCCGGCTCCACACTGTCCTCCGCGCGCCATGCGCCCAGCAGGCGCAGCAGAGAGGGAGGCCGCAAGACGGAAGTGGACATGGGCATCGATCCATTATCTGATAAACCAATGCCAATTATAGATATTGGCTATTTTGTGAAAGGCCAATTCTTCCGGAGATCAGCCAGCGACCAGCCTTATCCCCGCGCTCGACACCCATCCACTGAGGCAAGGGCCGTCATAGGCCCGCTTATGATCGACCGGATCGGACACCCCGCAGTCGACTGCAGCCGTGGCGTTCGCCCCTTCGGGCGCGGCTGGCGGCACTATCACGCCCAGCCATTTCTGATCGAGGCTGCGGGTGCAGACATGGGCGCGCGCGCCCTCGCCCATGCGGCCGACTTCCCGCGCTTCGGCGAAGGGCGCGGCCCGGATCACGAGACCGCCGGTGCCGACGCGCGCCGCCTGCCCCATCGCACCACAGGCGTCCAGCCGGGGACCATCCTCCCCGATCGTCACCGGTCGGGTCAGCGTCGCCTCCAGCCTTGTTTCGGGCATATCCTCGCGCGGCGCTCCCGCGATCGAACTGTTGGGCAATTGCTCCAGAACATCGCTGCTGTCCGAACAGGCGCATAGCATCAAAAGCAGGGAAAGGACGCTGCGCATAACCGCCTGATAGACCCCGCAACCCCCAAGCGGAAGCC
>DASVOF010000064.1:0-14011 GCA_036383495.1 Sphingobium sp.
CGCCCGCTTCGCACGAATGGGCGGCCTGCTCGGCCTCGGCGCGCATGGCGAAGTCCCGGGCCTCGGCACTCACTGGGAAATGCAGGCTTATGCCATGGGCGGGATGACGCCGCTGGAAGTGCTGCGCTCCGCGACGATCGACGGTGCCCGCGCGATCGGACGGGACGCCGACTTCGGCAGCCTCGAGCCGGGCAAATATGCCGACCTCGTCATTCTGGACCGCAACCCGCTGGATGGCATCGCGAACACGCTGTCGATCCGGCAGGTCATGAAGAACGGACGCCTCTACGAGAGCGATACGCTCGACGAAATCTGGCCACGCAAACGCGCGATGCCTCCGTTCTGGTTCAGCAAGCCGCGGGGCTAGGGTGTGATCGCATTTGACTGAAACACTGTTCGTCATCCCCGCGAAAGCGGGGACCCAACTGATGTCCTTGCAACAGTCACCATCAGGAGATGGGTTCCCGCCTTCGCGGGAATGACGATGGTTGGAGGGCTACTCCACCTCAGCCTTCTTCTTAGCCGGCGCCTTCTTGGCCGCAGGCTTCTTCGCCCCGGCTTTCTTCGCCGGCGCCTTCTTCCCCTTCTTGGCCGGCGCCGCCGCAGCCCGCGCGTCGATCAGCTGCGCCGCCTCCTCCAGCGTCAACGCATCCTGCTCAATCGTCTTGGGCAGCGTCGCATTGGTCACGCCATCGGTCACATAGGGCCCATAGCGCCCCGCCATCAGCTTGATCTCCGCCTCAGTCCTCGGATGCTTGCCCAGCACCTTGAGCGGCTCGCGCGAGGACGCCCCGCGCCCGCCCTTGTTCGCCGCATCGGCCAGCTTGGCGACCGCACTGTTCATCCCCACCTCGAAAATCTCGGCGGTGGAGGACAGCCGTCCATATTTGCCGTCATGCAGCAGATACGGCCCGAAACGCCCGATATTGGCCACGATCGGCTTGCCCGTCTCCGGATGCAGCCCCACCTCGCGCGGCAGGCTCAGCAGCTTCACCGCCCAGTCGAGCGTCATCTCGCCATCCGGCAGATCCTTGGGAATGGAGCCCCGCTTGGCCTCCTTGCCCTCGCCCATCTCGATATAGGGGCCGAAGCGCCCCGATTTCCTGACGATATCCTGCCCGGTTTCAGGATGCTGCCCCAGCACCTCCGGCCCCTTGTCGTCACCGCCATCGCTTCCGCCCGGCTGCCCGAACTTCCGCGTAAATTTGCATTCGGGATAGTTGGAGCAGGCGATGAACGCCCCGAACCGCCCGCCGCGCAACGACAATTGCCCGTCGCCGCACATGGGGCAGGCGCGCGGGTTCGAACCGTCCGCCTTGGGCGGGAACAGCATCGGCTCCAGGAACTTGTCCAGTTCCGCCGTGATGTCCGACGGCTTCTGCTCCATCACCTCGGCGGTCTTGGGCTTGAAGTCGCGCCAGAAGGCTTCCAGCACCGCCTGCCACTGGGCGCGGCCGCCGGAAATCTCGTCCAGCTCGTCCTCCAGCCCCGCCGTGAAGTCGTAGGACACATAACGTTCGAAGAAACGCTCCAGAAACGCCGTCACCAGCCGCCCGCTCTCCTCGGCGAAAAAGCGGTTCTTTTCGATCCGCACATAGTCGCGGTCCTTCAACACCTGAAGCGTCGAGGCATAGGTGGACGGACGCCCAATCCCCAATTCCTCCAGCCGCTTTACAAGGCTGGCTTCGGAAAAGCGCGGCGGCGGCTGGGTGAAATGCTGTTCCGCCGTCACCTTTTTCTTGGCCGGCGCATCGCCTGCGCTGAGACGCGGCAGCAGCTTGCTGTCGTCATCCTCGCTGTCGTCCCGACCTTCCTCATACAACGCCAGGAAGCCCGGAAAGATCACCACCTGACCCGTGGCGCGCAGCCCATGCTGCCCGGTCCCGTCCGCCATGTCGATGGTCGTCCGCTCCAGCCGCGCCGAAGCCATCTGGCTCGCCAGCGCCCGCTTGAAGATCAGGTCGTAAAGCCGCGCGTGGTCGCCCGAACCCACCTTGTCCCGCGAAAATTCGGTAGGACGGATGGCCTCATGCGCTTCCTGCGCATTCTTGGCCTTGGTCTGATACTGGCGCGGCTTTTCCGGCAGATATCCGCCGTCATAGCGCTCCGCGATCGCCTTGCGCGCGGCGGAAATGGCGCTGCCGTCCATCTGCACACCGTCGGTCCGCATATAGGTGATCGCGCCGTCCTCGTAGAGCTGCTGTGCGATCCGCATCGTATGGCTGGCGGAGAAACCAAGCTTGCGCGCCGCCTCCTGCTGCAACGTCGATGTCGTGAACGGCGCGGGAGGATTGCGCGAAACCGGCTTGGTCTCGACCTTCTCGACCGTAAAGCGCCCCGCCTCCACGTCCGCTTTCGCGGCCATGGCGTCGCCTTCCTTACCGATGGTCAGGCGGTCGATCTTCTCGCCCCGCCAGCGCACCAGCCGCGCGGTAAAGCCCTGCCCGCCCTGCTCCATCTCGGCCGCGACGGACCAATATTCCTGAGCGACGAAGCTCTCGATCTCACGCTCGCGCTCCACGACCAGCCGCAGCGCGACCGACTGCACGCGTCCGGCGGACTTTGCGCCGGGCAGCTTGCGCCACAACACCGGCGACAGCGTGAAGCCCACCAGATAATCGAGCGCCCGCCGGGCCCGATAGGCGTCGATCAGGTCCTCATCCAGCGCGCGCGGTTTCGCCATCGCGTCCAGCACGGCCGCCTTGGTGATCGCGTTGAACGTCACGCGATCCACCGTCGCGGGCAACGCCTTCTTCGCCCGCAGCACTTCCTGCACATGCCAGCTGATCGCTTCCCCTTCGCGATCAGGGTCAGTCGCCAGGATCAGGCGCGTCGCCTTCTTGGCCGCGTCGCTGATGGCTTTCAGCTGCTTGCCCTTGTCGCCATAATTTTCCCAACTCATGGCGAAGCCATCGTCCGGGTTCACCGACCCGTCCTTGGGCGGCAGGTCGCGGATGTGACCATAGCTGGCGAGAACGTGGAAATCCCCGCCCAGATATTTCTCGATTGTCTTCGCCTTGGCCGGCGATTCAACGATGACTAGTTGCATTCATGCCCCGGTATTGAAGGTCTTCACGTACACGCGCGAGTCTGGAAGGCGGGAAAGGCCCGCGTCAAGCGCCATCACGACAGGCTCACCCGTCCTCCCGCATGGCGCTCCAACCGCGCCGCAAGTTCCAGTTCCAGCAGCACCGTCTGCACGATCGCGGGACTGAGGCCAGACAGACGGATGACTTCATCCACCGGCGCGGGCGCAGGCCCAAGCAAGCCCATGACCGTCGCCCTGTCGGAATTCGCAACATCCGACGATACCGGCTCGCCGCTGAAGTCGAGGCTTCCCTGTCGAACCATGCGAGGATCGATACCCCCGATCGCCTCGATCGCATCCGCTCCGTTCTGAACCAGTATCGCGCTCTCGCGGATAAGTCTATCCACAGTTGCACGCACGTCAGAACTCGCAGAAATCTGCGAAATTCGCTGTCCGGAGATGCTTGCTAAGTGGCATCCTTTTGTGTCGTGAGCGATCATTCATCCTCTTTAAAAACCGCAATGAAGGCCAACGGACCTCCGATAAGGCCAAAGACGCAAGTCATTATCGCTAAGACACTTAAACCCAAAATCAACAAGCCATCCACATTTGGTGGCCAAGACCTGACCAAAAGAACGCACAGTGCGAGAACAACAATCGGAAAGATAATCGTGCCGACGAGAATGGATGAGCCGTATCGCAAGGAAAATAGCTTCTTGATTAATACCATAATCGTGAAACAGCCTAGGCTGCCGATCAAAAAACATACGCCAGCTGCGATCAATAACTCCATAATTCGTTATCCAACCAAACTGATGCGATTGCCTGCGTGACGCTCCAACCGTCCAGCCAATTCGAGTTCCAGCAAGACGGCTTGGACAATGGCCGGAGATGAACCTGATTGCCGAATTATTTCATCAACGGGCGTTGCCGCCACTGCCAACAGGCCAAGGACTTTTTGCCGATCTTGCTCGCTTGCCTCTTCGGGCGGACCCGCAGCAAATCGACTCTCCGGCGAACGCAGCATACGACTGTCGATAGGCCCCAACGCCTCCATCACATCATCGGCACTCTGGATTAACGTGACTCCTTGCCGGATCAATTGGTTGCAGCCCTGCGCGCGCGGGTCGAGCGGCGATCCCGGCACCGCCATGACCTCTCGCCCCGCTTCGCCCGCAAGTCGCGCCGTGATGAGCGAGCCGGACTTCGGCGCAGCCTCCACCACCACCGTTCCAGCCGCCAGTCCGGCGATGATCCGGTTGCGCGCCGGGAAATGCCGCGCCAGCGGCTGCGTGCCGGGCGGATGCTCCGTCACCAGCAAGCCATCATTCGCCATCTGCTCCTGCAGTTGCGCGTTCTCTGGCGGGAAAACCACGTCGATCCCGCAAGCGATGACGCCGATGGTCCCGCTGCCGATCGCCCCCTGATGCGCCGCCGTATCGATGCCGCGCGCCAGTCCCGAGACGACCACGGCTCCGCGCTGCCCCAGATCCTGCGCCAGCGTTCGGGCGAAACGGCAGGCCGCCGCCGAAGCATTGCGCGCGCCGACCATCGCGACGCACTGCCGCTCGGTCAGCGCCACGTCCCCGCGCACGATCAGGGCCGGTGGCGCGCCTTCCATCTGGTCGAGCAGGAAGGGATAGTCCCGGTCCCCCATCAACAGGTAGCGCGCGCCCAGCGCCCGGCTGCGCGCGATTTCCTGCTCCACGACGCCCGCGTCCGCGATGCGCGCCTTGCCGCCGCCCCGCGTGGCAAGCTCGGGCACAGCGCGCAGCGCCTCACCCGCATTTCCGAAACGGGCCATCAATTGCCGAAACGTGACCGGCCCGATGCGCGGCGACCGGATCAGGCGCAGGCGGTCGAACCGTTCCTGTTCGCTCATTCCTGCGGCGCTCTGGCCTTGGAAGCGCCTATCCTGGGTTCATCGCCCTTCGCCAGCCGCGCGATATTCTCCCGATGCCGCCACAGCACGATCAGCGCCAGCGCCAGGCTGACCGGCAGCAGGTCGAACCGCCCCATGAACCACATAGCGACCGGCGCGCTGACGGCGGCCGACATGCCGCCGACCGACGACCATTTCGTCCCGAACAGCGCCGCCAGCCAGACCAACGCGAAAACGATCCCCGCGGGCCAATAGAGCGCCGTTATCACCCCCATCATGGTCGCCACGCCCTTGCCGCCGGCAAAGCGCAGCCAGACCGGATAGCAATGGCCGATAAAGGCCATGGCCCCGGCCATCGCGCCGCCGCCGTCCACCAGCGCCCCGCCGATCAGCACCGCCGCCGCCCCTTTCAGCAGGTCGAGCAACAGCGTCGCCGCCGCTAGCCCCTTGCGCCCCGTCCGCAGCACATTGGTCGCGCCGATATTGCCCGACCCGATCTTGCGAAGGTCGCCGCCGCCGGTGATCCGGGTCAACAGCAGGCCGAAGGGGATGGAGCCCAAAAGATAGCCGGTCAGCAGGACGAAGGTTGGAATTAGCCAGGGTGGAGTCATGATCTCGCCGCTATGGTTGCGGCGCGACCATAGCGTTCGCCGCGCGCCGGGCAATGGCGATGTTGGGATTGTCGGAGGTGGACCTTCTAACCCCTCTCCCTTGAGGGAGAGGGGTGCGCAGACTTGGCAGCTTGCTGCCTTAGTCGTAGCTGGGTGAGGGGGATGCGATCCACCGGATCGCGCGGGCCGCAGGCCCGCTCCCCCTCATCCAACTCCGCCTAGGCTCCTTCGTCGCCAAGGCTGCGTATCCTTCTCCCTCCAAGGGAGAAGGAAGATGCACTTCATCATGTTGACAGCCCCGCCCCATGCCGCGACATGTGCCGACGATGAAGGTCGCAACCAAGGCTCCCCTCCTGTTCTTCGACTCCGGCGTCGGCGGGCTTTCCATCCTCGCCCCGACGCGCATCGCGCTTCCCAACGCGCCGATCGTCTATGCCGCCGACAGCGCGGGCTTCCCCTATGGCACGAAGAGCGAGGCGGAAATCGCCGCCCGCGTCCCCGCTCTGCTCGGGCGCCTGGTCGAACGCTATCGGCCGCGCATCGCCGTCATCGCCTGCAACACGGCCTCGACGATCGCGCTGTCCGCCGTCCGGGCCGCGCTCGACATCCCGGTGGTCGGCACCGTTCCTGCGATCAAGCCCGCCGCGCTGCTATCGAAAAGCCGCGTCTTCGGCGTCCTGGGCACCGATGCGACGGTGCGGCAACCCTATGTCGACCGGCTGGCGGCGGAGTTCGGCGCGGACTGCACGGTGCTGCGGCACGGCTCGGCGGCGCTGGTTCAACTTGCAGAGGCGAAGCTGCGCGGCGAGCCGCTCGACCCGGCGATCGCCCGCGACGCCCTTGCCGGGCTGCTCGACCAACCGGGCGGGGACCGCA
Organism: Sphingobium sp.; assembly: GCA_036383495.1. Lineage (GTDB taxonomy): Bacteria > Pseudomonadota > Alphaproteobacteria > Sphingomonadales > Sphingomonadaceae > Sphingobium. The sequence continues at coordinate 6,398 of DASVOF010000064.1, forward strand.
TGGACACCGTCGTCCTGGCCTGCACCCATTTCCCCCTGGTCGAAGCCGAACTGGCCGCAGCCGCGCCGCATCCCCTTCGCTTCGTTCATGGTGGAGAGGGCATCGCCCGCCGCGTCGCCTATCTGACGCAGGGTCAGGACTGGCCCAGCGCCCCTGTGCCCGGAAAGGCCATTTTCACGCGCCTCGACAGCCATGTCGCGACGCTGGCTCCGGCGCTTGCGGATTATGGGCTGGACCAGATGGAGGCCCTTTGACCGGGTGGGACCTTTCGTCCAATGGCGAATTCCTCTATCAATGTGATAGTTATTCTCCCTGAAGCTGCGAACGGTTATCGCTGGTAAAAGCGGTGCGCAGCAGGTAAACGCACCGCCGGAAGGACGCGGGCCACAAGGGACTAGGGCTTAGGTGAACTACAAGCATATCTTCACGCAGGCGATCGACCGGCTTCACGGCGAAGGTCGCTACCGCGTGTTCATCGATATCCTGCGGAACAAGGGCGCCTACCCCAATGCGCGCTGCTTCCACGGCCATAATGGGCCCAAGCCGATCACCGTCTGGTGTTCCAACGACTATCTGGCCATGGGTCAGCATCCCAAGGTCGTGGCCGCGATGGAAGAGGCGCTGCACGATGTCGGCGCGGGCTCCGGCGGCACCCGCAACATCGGCGGCAACACCCATTATCATGTCGATCTGGAGGCGGAACTCGCCGACCTTCACGGCAAGGAAGCGGCCCTGCTCTTCACGTCGGGCTATGTGTCCAACGAAGCGACGCTCTCGACGCTCGCCAAGCTGCTGCCCGGCTGCATCGTCTTTTCGGACGAGCTGAACCACGCTTCGATGATCGCGGGAATCCGTAATTCGGGCTGCGAAAAGCGCGTCTTCCGGCACAATGACGTCGACCATCTGCGCGAGCTGCTCGCCGCCGAAGATCCCGAAGCGCCCAAGCTGATCGCGTTCGAAAGCGTCTATTCGATGGACGGCGACATCGCCCCGATTGCGGCGCTTTGCGATCTGGCGGACGAATTCAACGCCCTCACCTATCTGGACGAAGTGCATGCGGTCGGCATGTATGGCGCGCGGGGCGGCGGCATTTCCGAACGCGACGATGTCGCGCATCGCCTGACCATCATCGAAGGCACGCTGGGCAAGGCGTTCGGCGTCATGGGCGGCTATATCGCCGCCGATCAGATGATCGTCGACGTGATCCGCTCCTACGCGCCCGGCTTCATCTTCACCACCTCGCTCTCGCCCGTGCTGGTCGCAGGCGTGCTGGCGAGCGTGCGGCACCTGAAGCAATCGAACGAAGAACGCGAAGGGCAGCAGGCTTCGGCCGCGACCCTCAAGCGCCTGATGGCGGATGCGGGCCTGCCGGTGATGCCGTCGGTCACCCACATCGTCCCGCTGATGGTGGGCGATCCGGTCAAGGCCAAGCGAATCAGCGACATATTGCTCGCCGAATATGGCGCCTATGTGCAGCCGATTAACTATCCGACGGTCCCGCGCGGCACCGAACGCCTACGCTTCACCCCCGGCCCGGCGCACACGGAAGAGATGATGCAGGACCTCGTCTCGGCGCTGGTCGAAATCTGGGACCGGCTGGAGTTGGAAATCCGCAAGGCGGCCTAACGTCGTCATCCCAGCGAAAGCTGGGATCTCGTGAAGCTAGGCTGCGACCTCTCGCCTGATATGATTCAAACCCGGATCAACCCGCCCCTCACCGCATAGCCGCGATACAGCGTCCGGCTATGTGGAAAGCCTCCCATATCCTCCGCCAGCCGCTCAAGCACGCGCTTGAAGTCAGCGCGCGGCGACACATGAAAGCGCGCCAGCCATCCGAACAGCGCCCGCTTCCAAAAGCCCGGCAAACCATCCTGCTGCCCGAAATCCACCACCTCCAGCTTGCCCGCAGGCGCAACGCATCCCGCCGCCTGCCGCAGCGCGCCTTGCCAATCCGGTATCATCGACAGCGCATAGCTGATGAACACCCGCTCAAACCGCGCACGACCGAACAACGCCTGCGGATCAAACCCGCAGGCGTCCCCCCGCATCAACACAACCCGATCCGCCATCCCGGCCTTCGCCACCGCCTTGCGCGCCGTATCCAGCATTTCCTCCGAAATATCGACGCCGTAGAGCCGCGCCTGGGGCCAAGCCTTGCCGACCGCGATCAGGTTGCGACCCGTGCCGCAGCCGATCTCCAGCACGGCTCCCCCATGTGGCGGGGCGAGATCGGCGATCAGGCCGTCACGGCCCAGCAGATAATATTTGCGCGACAGGTCGTAGATATGCCGCTGACGCCGATAGACGGCGTCCATCAGCCGGTCATGCCCGCCCGACATCACGCATCCCCCAACACATATAGATGCACGCCGCCGTAAATGGCCGACCTGTCCCGCGCGGTGTAATCCAGCGAAGCCGCCGCCTGATACTCCCACCGTTCCAGAACCGCGTCGGCGACGCGCCCCGGCAATATACTCGGTTCCCCGGCCGTCCGGAACAGCACCCGCGCGCCGGGCCGCGCCGTCCGCGTGATCTGCGCCCACAGCGCATTGAGCTGGTCGTCCGACATCCAGTCCTGCGCGTCGAGCAGCACGTAGCGATCCGCCGATCCCGCCGGCTGCGATGCGAGGAAGTCGGTGAAATTCACATGCCGCACATCCACTCGCCCGGCGCGATCCACAACCGCATCATAGTGGCCCGCCTGAAGATAGGGCGGCAACGGCCCATCTCCTCCCGCATAGCCGCGCCCGAACGCCTGCACCGCGAAATAATTGTCCTTAAGGTCGAAGCCGCAGGCCAGCTTTTCCAGCCTCGCCCGCAACACCGCATCCATGCGCGCATCCCCGGCCAGCGCCTCATATTGCGCGGGCGGGATGCCCAGCCCGAACAGCGAAGCAGGCTGACTCGTCAGCCATCGCGTAAATGCGCTGTCGAACACCGGCGCCAGTTCTTCCTCGAATATCGCCCGCTGTTCCTCGCGCGACGCGGCTTCCAGCATTCGCCTGGGGTTCGCGCCATGCAGCCGCGCCAGCAGATGCGCGGCGCCGATGAAACGCCCGAGCAGCCCCTGACGGTAGATGCCCCGCGCGAATCCGCCGATCCGCCGCCGCCCGATCAGGTCGCGCCCCTCCCAATAGGCGCGCGTCGCGTCGTCCAGCTGCGGCCCGACATGCTCGCGATAGGCCGCGACATTCTCCTTGCAGTCCGCCTTCGCAAAGAAGCGGTGAAACGCCGCATGGTCGGGCAACGTCCGCGCCGCCATCAACTTCAAGCGGTTGAGCGCGATGTGCGCGGTATTCAGGTCCACCGCCGTGACCTTCGCCGGATCGGCCGTCAAATAGCTGAGCACGTTGCACCCGCCCGACGCGATGGTGACGACATGGCAATCCGGCGTGATCGCCAGCGCCTCCATGTCCACCTCCGGATCTTCCCAGATCTGCGCGTAGACGAGCCCCCGGAACGCAAAGGTGAACGCGCGCTCCAGCAGCCCCTGCTTCGACAAATGGCGATAGCGGTGCACCGCGCGGGTGATGTTGCGGTGAGCCGTCGATGCCATGGGGAAGCCTCCTTGCCGCCAGTCCTGTTCAGCAGGCGGCGTAGGACAGACACATGTCGCTCGCGTGACGATGGGGTTACGGCTCGATGACCCTTGCGGAACCGGCCGGGCCCATCCCATCTTCCTCTACAACATATTGCTCGACGCCGAGGAAGACCTCTGCGCCCTCCCCGTTGGTGAGTTAAGTTGAAGGAGAAGCCGGTTTGACTTTACGCTCACCGGCCAATTTGCGGATCATATCACGCACTTCTGATGGCGTATTACCGCTCACCACTTCCACGTAACCGATGCCGGCACGACGCAATGCCTCTTTCTTAATCGCATCCCGCGCTGCCGTTTCCGGGCTTCCATGATGCCCCGTCCCCTGGAATTCCACGGCATGAAGCGGGCGACAATCGCGGTCCACAATGAGCAAGTCGACGCGCTTAGCATTGATTGCCCAAAACGCGTCCTTGTCGCGGCTATAGAGAATTTCTCCCAGAGAAACCTGTCCCATGGCGCGCCAACCGGGGCTTTCCTCTGCCAGCACTTGATCGATGCAACTCAAAAGGCGGCGCTCTGGCTTGTTTAGCAGCACACGCCACTGAAAATCGGCATTCATCACAACTTTCAGCTGATCAGCCGCCAACTCCGTTGAGTCCTTCTTCTGATTGGCTGCCAACCTATCGATCAATGGCCCTCGACCATTTTGCACGCGAGGTTTGTTGGCATCTCGTCCGCGCCAATAAGCCCGGCGCTTGTCCCGATCTATCGCCGCGAACACCTTCTCAAAGATCACTCCTATGAATGCGCCCACTGCCAGCACACCAAAGAGCGTGACCGGCATATCAAGCATAGCGTCGAGTTCTTTCAGCATGCCGATCGGATACCGAAGATTGAGTGATGATGAGGTTAAGAGGTAGAATAGTTCTTCTACCAGCGTCAACATGCCGTCGCTTGCTATAACCCCAAAAGGAGAGCCCCCATGCCCTACACCGGAAGCTGCCACTGCGGCGCGGTCACCTTCACCGTAACCGCCGACGCCCCCACCGAAGCCATGTCCTGCAACTGCTCCCATTGCCGCCGCAAGGGGTTCCTGCTGACCTTCGTGCCCGCCGACCAGTTCACGCTTGATAGCGGCGCGGACAAGCTGACCGACTATCAATTCTACAAGCACCGGATCACGCACCAGTTCTGCAATGTCTGCGGCGCGCAGGCTTTCGCACATGGCATAGGCCCGGACGGCTCAGCCATGCGGGCCATCAACCTGCGTTGCGTGCCGGATGTCGATCTCGACGCGCTCAGCATCAAGATGGTCGACGGCGCGAGTTTCTGAGGACCTCAAAACATACCGTCATCCCCGCGCAGGCGGGGACCCATCTCCTGACGCTGCGCCAGGCACATTCTTATGGGAGATGGGTTCCCGCCTCCGCGGGAATGACGGTGAATTGGAGGCACGCTAACCTCTGACTTTGCGCTGTAACGCCAACTCCCTATATGGGCGCTTTCGCGCGTCGGGCGCGGCAAACGCATGGAGCAGTTGAATTGAGCAAGGTTCTGGTCATCGGCGCGGGCGGCGTCGGGTCTGTCGCGGTTCACAAGATGGCGATGAACAGCGACATTTTCAGCCATATCACGCTCGCCAGCCGCCGCATCATCAGCTGCGAAAAGGTCGCCGAATCGGTGAAGGCCCGCACCGGCGTCACCATCGACGTGGCGCAGGTCGACGCCGATGACGTCGCCGCCACCATCGCGCTCATCGAAAAGGTGCAGCCCAAGCTTGTCGTCAATCTGGCCCTGCCCTATCAGGACCTCAACATCATGGACGCCTGCCTCGCGACCAAGGTGGATTATCTCGACACCGCCAATTACGAACCGCGCGACACGCCCAAATTCGAATATGGCTGGCAGTGGGCCTATCAGGAACGTTTCAAGGAAGCGGGCATCATGGCGCTGCTGGGTTCGGGCTTCGACCCCGGCGTGACCAGCGTCTTCGCGTCCTACATCAAGAAGCACCTGCTCGACCGCATCGACACGCTCGACATTCTCGACTGCAACGGCGGCGACCACGGCCAGCATTTCGCCACCAACTTCAACCCTGAAATCAACATCCGCGAAGTCACCGCTCCGTCGCGTCACTGGGAAGGCGGCAAGTGGGTCGAAGGCCCCGCGCTCAAGCATAAGCAGGCCTTCAACTTCGAGGCCGTGGGCGAGAAGAACATGTATCTCATGTATCATGAGGAACTGGAATCGCTCGCCAAATTCTACCCGGAAATCAAGCGCATCCGCTTCTGGATGACCTTCGGCGACGCCTATCTGAAGCATCTCGAAGTGCTCCAGAATGTCGGCATGACCCGCATCGATCCGGTGATCTACAATGGTCAGGAAATCATCCCGCTCCAGTTCCTGAAAGCCGTTCTCCCCGAACCGTCGAGCCTTGGCTCCACGACCAAGGGCAAGACCAACATCGGCGACATCGCGACCGGCGAGAAGGACGGTCAACAAAAGACCGTCTATGTCTACAACATCTGCGACCATGAGGACGCCTATGCCGAAACCGGCAACCAGGCGGTCAGCTACACCACCGGCGTCCCCGCGATGATCGGCGCGGCCATGATGCTCACTGGAGCATGGAAAGGGGAAGGCGTGTTCAACATCGAACAGTTCGATCCCGATCCCTTCATGGACATGCTCAACAAGCATGGCCTGCCCTGGCAGGTGAAGGAACTGGCGGGACCGCTGGATTTCTAAAGATGAAAACGTCATCCCAGCGAAAGCTGGGATCTCATGCCGCTACGCCGCGCCCTCTCGCCTGAGACCCCAGCCTGCGCTGGGGTGACGGAGAACCGTTGATGGAAACCAAAGCCGGCGACCCCGCCGCATTCGCGCATTTCGACCTCAACCGCGTCCCCTCGCCCGCCTTCGTGGTGGACGAGGCCGCGATCCGTCGCAACCTCTCGATCCTCGCCGACATACGCGAGCGCGCCGGGATCAAGGTCCTCGGCGCGCTCAAGGCCTTCTCCATGTGGTCGCTTGGGGGCGTCGTAGCCGAATATCTCGACGGCGTCTGCGCATCGGGCATCTACGAAGCTCGTCTGGGCCGTGAGGAATATGGCGGCGAAGTCGCGACCTACTGCGCCGCCTACAAGCCCGAAGACCTGGCCGAAATCCTCAAAATCTCAGACCATGTCATCTTCAACAGCCCCGGTCAGATCGTGCGCATGCGGCCCGTCATCGAAGAAGCCCGCATGAACGGTGTGAACTTCGACATCGGCCTCCGCATCAATCCCCTCCACGCGGAAGGGGAAGTGCCCAAATACGACCCCTCGCAGCCGCACAGCCGCCTGGGCTTCCCCATCGATCAGTTGCGTCCCGAACATCTGGATGGCGTTGACGGCCTCCACGTCCACAATCTGTGCGAACAGGACTTCCTGCCGCTGGAGCGCACCTGGGCCGCGATTGAATCGCGTATCATGCCGCATGTCGGCGGCCTAAAATGGCTGAATTTCGGCGGCGGCCATCATGTCACTCGCGCCGATTATCAGATCGACGACCTGATCGCCTTCCTGCATCGGATCAAGGCCGAAACCGGCCTCCAGCTCTACCTAGAACCTGGCGAAGCCATGGCCCTCGACGCCGGCATTCTGATCGGCGAAATCCTCGACGTCATCGACAACGGCATGCCCGTCGCGATCACCGACATCTCCGCCACCTGCCACATGCCCGACGTCATCGAGGCCCCCTACCGTCCAGCCATGCTGCACGAGGAAAGTGAAGGCCAACCGACCAGACTCGGCGGTCCCTCCTGCCTCGCAGGCGATATCATCGGCGACTATCGAGTCCCCGGCGGCGCGAATCCGGGACGCCGCATCGCCTTCCTCGACCAGGCGCACTACTCGATGGTAAAGACCAACACATTCAACGGCGTGCCCCTTCCCGCCATCTGGCTGTGGAACTCGGAGACCGACGAACTCAAGGAAATCCGCCGCTTTTCCTACGAGGATTTCAAGTCCCGTATCTCCTGACGCACGCTTCATAGTCGCCCGCGCAACAAATTTTACACACGCGCTTTACAGGGG
>DASVOF010000065.1:0-6859 GCA_036383495.1 Sphingobium sp.
GATTTTGCGCTTGGCTTGGCCGCGCGGTTCGCTAGGAAGCCAAGCGACGGACAGGTGGCCGAGTGGTTTAAGGCAGCGGTCTTGAAAACCGCCGTGGGTTTACGCTCACCGTGGGTTCGAATCCCACCCTGTCCGCCATCCCCTTAACATTTACGCCTACGCGGTCGCAGGCAAGGATTCCTCTTAACTCTCGTTAAGGAGAGCGCCGTAGCGGCATGCTATACCGGACCCTCTCCATGGGAGGTTGCGATGTCGATCGACGCAGACGACGCACGCTATTTGTTCCGGCGCGCGCGTGAAGAAGCAGCGAAAGCCAATGACGCCCTTTCGCGGCATGCGTCGGCGGCCGAGATCGCCGCTCATCGTGAACTGGCGTTGCGGTACAAGGTTCGGGCGCTTGCCGCGTCTTGCCCCGACCAGGTGCTGTATGACGCGATGGAGAAGTATGAAGTCCCGGGTGAAACAGGGTCGCACAGACGGGCGCACTGACCAGGGAAAGGCGCATATGCGCGATTTCCCGGACTGAAAAAATAAAGCGCCCCCGAGCAAGGGATGCCGGGGGCGCGATCTGTATGCTGTCGGGCATCCAAATCGGGATCGCCCTTAGCATTGTTTGCAGCCATCGGCAATCTGCCGAAGGGTATAAAGTCGCGTTTCCGTAACGTCCTTTGACTTTCTGGTTGCGACGTCGGCGCAACTGCACTGTTGCATGGGTTCGATAGGGCAAAAGGTCCGGTTGCATTTCCCGCCAGAAGCATCACATCGGCCCGGCGAAATGAAGGGCATGATGATGGATATCGATCCCCAGCAACCGACAGTCCCGGCCGAGGCTCCGTGGAAGCCGCGCTCCGCGATCGAGACCGGGGCGTTCGGGCGCTGTCCGCGGTGCGGGGAAGGCCATATCTTCCGCGGATTCCTGACAATGAGGGATCGCTGCGAAATGTGCGGGCTGGATTACAGCTTCGCCGATCCCGCTGATGGACCAGCCGTGTTTGTCCAGCTGTTCGCCTGCGTGCCCGGCGTGGTCTTTATCGTGATGCTGGAGATTTTGGCTCGACCCGCCGTTTGGGTGCATATCGCCGTGGGCATACCGGTGCTGATCCTGACGACCGTGCTGCCAATGCGGCCGATCAAGGGATGGCTGGTCGCGGCGCAATATGTGACCAAGGCGCAGGAGGCCGGCACGGCCCAGCTGTGGGCGAAGCTGCATGGCGGCGATGCCGGGCGGCGGGACGGTTGAGCGCGTACAGCCTTCCTTCTCCCTTGAGGGAGAAGGATACGCAGCCTTGGCGACGAAGGAGCCTAGGCGGAGTTGGATGAGGGGGAGCGGGGAGATCCGGGGGATCGCATCACCCTCACCCGGCTACGACTAAGCAGCAAGCAGCAAGCTGCCAAGTCTGCGCAGCCCTCTCCCTCAAGGGAGAGGGATTAAGTGATCCCCGCCCCGCCTAATTGAAATCAAGCGAGAGCGCCGTGGCAGTGCTTGTATTTCTGGCCCGAACCGCAGGGGCATGGCGCGTTGCGGCTGATGTCGAGATTGGCGAACTCGCCCGGTTGCACATTGGCCAGCGGAGGGCGCGGGATGGTGGTGGTGACGCCGCCGAACCGGCCCGCGTCGATGTCTCCGCTATTATCCTCGCCCGAGAAGGGGTCGATGTGCGTGGTGATGAAATCGGGCAGCACCGGCAGGTCGAATTCCGGCAGCGCTTCTTCCATGCGGAACTGAACGCGGGCGATGGAGCCGGTCACATCCTCGCGGATGTTGCCGAGCATGCGTTCGAAGAGGGCGAAGGCTTCCTGCTTATATTCGTTGATCGGCGTCTTCTGCGCATAGGCGCGCAGGTGCACGACCTGGCGGAGCGCGTCGAGGGTCGACAGATGCTCCTTCCAATGATGATCCAGGCTCTGGAGCAGGATGCTCTTTTCGATCATGTGCCAGTTTTCGGGTTCGATCTGGCTGACCTTCTCGGCCACCGCCTCGTCGGCGAGCGTCTTGAGCCGTTCCTCGAGCATTTCGGGATCGACCGCGTCCTCCCCCAACCATGCGTCGAAATCGGGCTCAAGGCTCAGGATTTCCGCCGTGCGCGCCTTCAGGCGATCCATGTCCCATTGCTCAGGATAGGCGCCCGGCGGGCAGGATGCCCCGACCAGATCGTTGACGGTCTCATGCCGCATATCGGTGACGACATCGTCCACCGTCTCCGCGTCCATGATGTCGCTGCGCTGTTCGTAGATGACCTTGCGCTGGTCATTCATGACGTCGTCATATTCGACGACCTGCTTGCGGATGTCGTAGTTGCGCGCCTCGACCTTCTTCTGCGCGGTTTCGATCGCCTTGCTGAGCCATTTGGACGGGGGCAGCGCTTCGCCATCTTCAAGGTTCGAGCGGATCATCTTCGCGAACATCGTGTCCGGGCCGAAGATGCGCATCAGGTCGTCGTCGAGGCTCAAGTAGAAGCGCGACAGGCCGGGGTCGCCCTGACGTCCCGAACGGCCGCGTAGCTGGTTGTCGATGCGGCGGCTTTCATGCCGTTCGGTCGCCAGCACGAACAGGCCGCCGGCGGCGAGCACTTCGGCCTTTTCCGCTTCGATTTCGGCATCGATGCGCGCAATCGCGGCTTCACGCTCCGGTCCTTCGGGCATGTCGCGCAGTTCGTCCTCGACGCGCATCTCTAGGTTACCGCCCAGTTTGATGTCGGTGCCGCGGCCCGCCATGTTGGTAGCGATGGTCACCGCGCCCTTGCGGCCCGCCTGCGCGACGATATGCGCTTCGCTTTCATGAAAGCGCGCGTTGAGCACGGCGTGCTTGACGCCTTCCTGGTTCAGGAATTCGGAGAGCATTTCCGATTTCTCGATCGACACCGTGCCGACGAGGACGGGCTGGCCCTGCTCGGCATGAACCTTGATGGTCTTGGCGATGCCGCGGAACTTGTCTTCCAGATTCTTGTAGAATGTATCTTCTTCATCGACGCGCAGCACCGGCCGGTTGGTCGGGATGGTGACGACGTTCATCTTGTAGATTTCGTAGAATTCGGTCGCTTCGGTCGCCGCCGTGCCGGTCATGCCGCCCAGCTTGGGATACATGCGGAAATAATTCTGGAAGGTGATGGAGGCGAGCGTCTGGTTTTCAGGCTCGATCTGCACGCCTTCCTTGGCCTCGACCGCCTGGTGCAGGCCGTCCGACCAGCGGCGTCCTTCCATCATGCGGCCGGTGAACTCGTCGATGATGATGACCTTGCCGTCCTTGACGATGTAATCGATGTCGCGGCGGAACATGACGTTCGCGCGCAGCGCCTGATTGACATGGTGGACAACGGCGGTGTTCTCGAAATCATAGAGGTTCGCGCCCTCGAGCAGGCCCGCATCCTCCAGCATGCGCTCGATATTTTCGGTGCCGTCCTCGGTCAGGATGACGGTGCGCTGCTTTTCGTCCTTTTCGTAATCGGACTCGACCAGCCGTTTCACGATGGCGTCGACAGAGACGTAAAGTTCGGACTTGTCGTCGGTCGGCCCCGAAATGATGAGCGGCGTGCGCGCTTCGTCGATCAGGATCGAGTCCACCTCGTCGACGATGGCGAAGTTGAAGGGACGCTGCACCATCGACGCGCGGTCATATTTCATATTGTCGCGCAGATAGTCGAAGCCGAGTTCGTTGTTGGTCGCGTAGGTGATGTCGGCGTTATAGGCCGCGCGCCGCTGATCCTCGCTGATGTTCGGCACGACGACGCCGGTGGTGAGGCCAAGGAAGCGGTAGACCTGACCCATCCAGTCGCAGTCGCGCGTGGCGAGATAGTCGTTCACCGTGACGACGTGAACGCCCTTCCCCTCCAGCGCGTTCAGATAGGTCGCCAGCGTGGCGACGAGCGTCTTGCCCTCGCCGGTGCGCATCTCCGCGATCTCGCCGCGATGAAGGACGATGCCGCCGACCATCTGCACGTCATAATGACGCTGGCCCAGCGTGCGCTTGGCCGCTTCCCGCACGGTGGCGAAGGCTTCGGGAAGCAGGTCGTCCAAGGTTTCACCCTGCGCCAGCCGCTCGCGGAATTTCACGGTCTGCGCGGCCAGATCATCGTCACTGAGCGCGGAAATGGCCGGCTCGAATGAGGCGATGCGTTCAACGATCTTGCCCATCGACTTTACATAACGGTCATTGGACGATCCGAAGATGGACTTGGCAAGTGCGCCGAACATGCAGGTTCCTGACAAAAGGGGGTCGCGCACCTCATTGAGATGACGCGCACGGACATGCGCGGCGATTTAGGGTTTGGCCAAGGGATAGTCAATTGATCAGCATGTTGGGGTTCTCAGGCGCCAGGAATGATTGACCCCCGCTCCATATGCGCTAATCCGCCGACATGACCCAGCGTTCTCCCCTCGCCCCCGAAAACTTCCCCGACCTTCCGCCAATCAATGGCGTGAGGACCCGCGTGGCGCGGGCGCGCTACAAGAGTTGGGACCGGTGCGACCTGACCTATGTCGAGCTGGCTGAGGGCACCGCCGTCGCGGGTGTGACGACGCAGAGCAGATGTCCCTCCCCCGAGGTCGAATGGTGCCGGGACGCCATTCCGCTGGGATCGGCGCGGGCGCTGGTGGTGAATGCGGGCAACGCCAACGCCTTCACCGGGCATCGCGGCCGCGCCGCCGTGGAGGCGATCGCGGCCAAGGTCGCCAACCATCTCGCCTGCCTGCCGTCCGACGTCTTCATTTCCTCGACCGGCGTGATCGGTGTGCCGTTGCCGGTGGATAAGGCGGAGGCCGGGCTGGAAGCGGCGTTCGTCGCAGAGCCGTGCGGATGGGAGGATGCGGCGAACACGATCGGCACCACCGACACCTACGCCAAGGGCGCGCATGTGAGCGCGATGGTCGGCGACAAGCGGGTCGAATTGGTCGGGATCATCAAGGGTTCGGGCATGATCGCGCCCGACATGGCGACCATGTTGGGCTATATCTTCACCGACGCGGCGATCGAGCCAGCCCTGTTGCAGCAGATGCTGTCGGCCGCGAACAAGCGGACATTCTCCTGCATCACGGTCGATAGCGATACGTCCACCAGCGATACCGTGCTGGCCTTCGCCACCGGCAGGGCGCGCAATGCGCCCATCGCGTCGATGGACGATGCGGGCGCGGACGCGTTTCAGGCGGCTTTGGGCGACCTCTGCCTGCAACTGGCGCATCTTGTGGTGCGCGATGGCGAAGGCGCGACCAAGTTTGTCGAGATCACGATCGAGGGCGCGGAAAGCGACGCCAGCGCGCATCGCATCGCCCTATCGATCGCCAATTCACCGCTAGTGAAGACCGCCATCGCCGGGCAGGACGCCAATTGGGGGCGTGTGGTCGCCGCCATCGGCAAGGCCGGAGAGCCTGCCGACCGCGACAAGCTGTCGATCCGTTTCGGCGCGACGCAGGTCGCGACCGGCGGGCTGGTGGTGGAGGACTATGACGAAGCGCCCGTCGCCGCACATCTGGAAGGGCAGGACATCGTGATCGGGGTCGACCTGGGGCTGGGTGAGGGCCGAGCCACGGTCTGGACCTGCGACCTGACCCATGGCTACATCTCAATCAACGCGGATTATCGAAGCTGATGCCGGTGGAACTACATGATCGGGTCGTCACGCTGATGCGGACGGTGGCGCGCGATATCGTGATGCCGCGCTACCAGAATCTCGCGGCCGAGGAGATCAGCGAGAAGGCCGCCGACGATTTCGTCACCATCGCCGATAAGGAAAGCGAATTGCGGCTGGCCGAAGGGCTGTCTGCGATCCTGCCCGAAGCCGGCGTCATTGGCGAGGAAGCCTGCGCCGCCGATCCCGCCATATTGGAGCGGGCGGGCGAAGGGTTGAACTGGATCATCGACCCGATCGACGGCACCGGCAATTTCGCGGCAGGCAAGCCGCCCTTCGGCATCATGGTCGCGCTGGCCGACGCCGGGGCGACGCTTGCGGGATGGATATTGGACCCGCTCACGGGGCGGTTGTGCCACGCGACATTGGGCGCGGGCAGCCATATCGACGGCGAGCGGGTGCATGCGCGCGAAAGTGGCGATGCGTTGCCGGTCGCCGCGCTGGCCGTCTATTTCATGACGCCTGAAGAGCGCGCGGACATTCAGCGCCGGTCCGAAGGGCAATTCGCGCTGGTCGATATTCCGCGCTGCGCGGCGGAGCAATATCCGCGATTGGTGCTGGGGCAGAATGACGTATCGGTCTTTGCCCGGACCCTGCCATGGGACCATGCCGCCGGGACGCTGTTCCTGAACGAGGCAGGCGGACGGTGTCAGCGTCTGGACGGATCGCCCTACAGGGTGGGCGACCTGCGGCGGGGGCTGCTGGGCGCATCGTCGCCGCGATTGTGGGATCTGGCGGCGGACAAGCTGTTTCGCTGATCCCCTTCCCGTTCGGTTCGAGCGAAGCACGAACCGAAGGGAGGTAGGCAAGTTTTAGAGAAGGCTCTCGATCCAGCCCTTGAGCGCGCTCTTGGGCGCAGCGCCGACCTTGGTCGCGGCGGGTTCGCCATTTTTGAACAGGATCATCGTCGGAATGCCGCGCACGCCATATTGGCCCGGCGCGTCCGGATTTTCGTCGATGTTGATCTTGGCGATCGTCACCCTGTCGGCCAGTTCTTCCGAAATTTCTTCCAGGGCCGGGCCGATCATCTTGCAGGGGCCGCACCATTCCGCCCAGAAATCGACAAGCACGGGCTTGTCGGCGTCGATTACATCCGCCTTGAAGCTGAGGTCGGTGACTGCCTTGGTAGCCATGTTGAGTATCTCCTTGAGTTGGCGAGTATCTAGGGCCGCGACGCGCCGGGCTCAACGGTTGAGGCAGGCAAATTCTCCTGCGTGGGCGCAAAGCCCGGCTTGTGC
>DASVOF010000066.1:0-13108 GCA_036383495.1 Sphingobium sp.
TCGGCGAGCGCGGCGGTCATGGCGCGATACATGGCGGCGGTCAGCGCGTTTTTCTTGTCGGGGCGGTCGATATGGATTTCCACCACGCCGTCGCGTTCGATGCGTTCGATGCCCTCGCTCATGATCCTTGCCTTCGCTGTGTTTGCCGTCCCTGTGTTAAATCGGGATCTATTTCCTCCCGTTCGCCCTGAGCTTGTCGAAGGGCCCATCTTCTTCAAGAAAGGATTGGGCTTCGACAGGCTCAGCCCGAACGGAGGTGGGGTGATTCCGATTTAAGTCATCTCGCTCTAAGCGCATCGCTCCGGGGCCGTCTATCCTTTTCCGGCCATGCTGCGTAGAGCCGATCGCATGAACCGTCTGCGCGAAATGTTCGATCCCTTCCTGCTGCTGCTGGTAGGCATGGTGGCGCTGGCGTCGGTGATGCCGGCGCGGGGAGACGGAGCGCGGATCGTGTCGATCGTCGCGGATGCGGGGATCGTGCTGCTGTTCTTTCTGCATGGGGCGAAGCTGTCGCGCGCCGCGATCTGGAGCGGGGCGAAGGCGTGGAGGCTGCATCTGGCGACGCTGGGCGCGACCTTCCTGCTGTTCCCGCTGATGGGGATCGCGACGCAGCAAGTGGGCGCGATCCCGCCGGCGATGCGGGCGGGATTGCTGTTCCTGACGCTGCTGCCTTCGACGGTGCAGTCGTCCATCGCCTTTACCGCCATCGCGCGCGGCAATGTGGCGGCGGCGGTGGTGAGCGCGTCCTTTTCCAACCTGCTGGGCATCGTGCTGACGCCGCTGCTGGTCGCGCTGCTGATGCAGAAGAGCGGGAGCGGGTCGCTGATCTCTCTATCGGCGGTGGAGGGGATCGTGCTGCAACTGTTGTTGCCGTTCCTGCTGGGGCATTTGTCGCGGCCACTGTCTCAGGGCTTTGTGACGCGCCACCGGGCGATGCTGGGCCGGATGGATCGCGGGTCGATATTGCTGATCGTCTATTCGGCGTTCAGCGCCGCGGCGGTGGAAGGGTTGTGGCGCAAGGTGTCGGGGCAGGAACTGGCGCTGCTGACCGGGATCTGCGTCGCGATGCTGGCGGTGGTGCTGCTGGTCACCTGGGGACTGGGACGCGCGATGGGACTGCCGAGGGAGGATGCGGTGGTGCTGCAATTTTGCGGGTCGAAGAAGAGCCTGGCGACGGGCGTGCCGATCGCCGGCGTGCTGTTTCCGGCGAGCGCGGTGGGGCCGATATTGCTGCCGCTGATGCTGTTCCACCAGATCCAGCTGATGGCCTGCGCGGTGCTGGCGCGGCGTTATGGGCGGGCGGATAGGGCGGAAATTCGCGGATGAAATAGCGAAATGCAGCGATTTTTCGGGGGAGCCCTTGCCGCGCCGGAGGTATTTGTTATACGGTTGTATAACTTCATACCGGAGAGGCCGCGGCATTGGACATGGAGCGCGAACCCGACCCCTGCCCTTCCCTCCCCTACCCTGCCCCCGAGCCTGATGCCGATCCCGACGCGGGATGGAGCCTGCCGGGCTGGACCTATCGCGATCCGGAATTTCTGGCGCTGGAGACAAGACGCATCTTCCGTCCGTCCTGGCAGGTCGTCTGCCACGTCAGCGACATCCCCGCCCCCGGCGATTTCCACCGGCTGGACTATATCAGCGAGAGCGTGATCGTGATGCGGGGCGAGGACGGCATGGTCCGCGCCTTCGCCAATGTCTGCCGCCATCGCGGCGCGCGGATCGTCGACCAGCCGTCGGGCTGCGCGAAGCGTCTCACCTGTCCCTATCATGGCTGGACCTATGACAGCGCGGGGCGGCTGACCGGGGTGCCGCGAAGGGCGGGCTATGGCGCGCTGGACATGGGCGCGCATGGGCTGGCCCCGGTCGAGGTCGAGGATTTCCACGGATTCCTGTTCGTCCGGCTGGAGAATGACGGCGGCCCTTCGGTCGCGCATATGATGGCCCCCTATGTCGAGGAGATCGCGGCCTATCGCTTCGAGCAGTTGCGCGCGCTGGGCCGGGTGACGCTACGGCCAAGAACGGTGAACTGGAAGATCATCGGCGACAATTATTCCGACGGGCTGCACATCACGGTCGCGCATCCGGGGCTCAGGCGGCTGATGGGCGATGGCTATGGCGTGGAAGCCAGCCAGCATGTCGACAAGATGTGGGGGACGATCACCGACCGTCCGTCCAGTCACCTGTCGGAGCGGGCCTATCAACATTTCCTGCCGCAAGCGCCGCATCTGCCACCCGAGCGGCAGAGACTTTGGACCTATTTCAAGCTGTGGCCCAACATCGCCTTCGACATCTATCCCGACCAGATCGACTTCATGCAATGGCTGCCGATTTCACCGACGCAGGCGCTGATCCGGGAGGTGCCCTATGCGCTGCCGGACGCGCGCAGGGAGATGAAGGCGGCGCGATACCTCAACTGGCGGATCAACCGACAGGTCAATGCGGAGGATAGCGCGCTGATCGAGCGGGTGCAGGCGGGGCTGGCTTCGGAGAGTTTTTCGGTGGGGCCGCTGAGTGAGGAGGAAGTCGCGCTGCGGCATTTTTGTGGGAGAGTGCGGGAGGTGATCCCGGAGGCGCGGTTACGGGAAAGGCCGGATTTGGGGTGGAGCCATTCTTCCCCTCCCCTTCAGGGGAGGGGCTTAAGTAGATGAAATACGACGCCCTCATCATCGGCGGCGGGCATAACGGCCTCGTCTGCGCCTTCTATCTCGCGCGGGCGGGGTACAAGGTGCGCATCCTGGAGCGACGCGCCATTGTTGGCGGCGCGGCGGTAACGGAAGAATTCCACCCCGGATTCCGCAACAGCGTCGCCAGCTATACCGTCAGCCTGCTGCATCCCAAGGTGATCCGCGACATGAAGCTCGCCGATCATGGCTATCGCGTGATCGAGCGGCCGATCGCCAATTTCCTGCCCCAGCCCGACGGGCGCTATCTGAAGCTGGGTGGCGGCCTCAGCAAGACGCAGGCGGAGTTCGCGAAATTCAGCGCGAAGGACGCCGCCGCCCTGCCCGCTTATTATGCCGCGCTGGAGGTGGTGGCGGACGTGCTGCGCGGGCTGATGTTGAAGGCCCCGCCCAATGCCGGCGACGGGCTGTCGATGATCGTCGCGGCATTGAAGCAGGGACGCTCGGTCGCGCGGCTTTCGATCGAGCAGCAGCGCGATGTGCTGGACCTGTTCACCAAATCGGCGCGCGGGTTCCTGGACGGCTGGTTCGAAAGCGAGGCGGTGAAGGCGGGGTTCGGCTTCGACGCGGTGGTGGGCAATTACGCCTCCCCCGACACGCCGGGCAGCGCCTATGTGCTGCTGCACCATGTGCTGGGCGAAGTGAATGGGAAGAAAGGCGCATGGGGGCACAGCGTCGGGGGCATGGGGGCGATCACGGACATCATGGCGCGGGTCGTCACCGCCATGGGGGTGGAGATCAGCCTGGAATCGCCGGTCGAAACCGTGCTGGTGGATGGCGATCGCGCGGTGGGCGTGCGGCTGGCCAGCGGCGAGGAGGTGATGGGCGGCTGCGTCATCGCCAATGTGGGGCCGAAGCTGCTGTATGAACGGATGATGCGGGAAAGCGACCTGCCCGCCGATTTCGTGAAGCGCATCCGCGCCTTCAAGACCGGATCGGGGACGTTCCGGATGAATGTGGCGCTGTCCGCTTTGCCCGACTTCACCTGCCTGCCGGGCCCCGGCGAGCATCTGGAGGCGGGGATCATCATCGCCCCGACGCTGGATTATATGGACCGCGCCTATATGGATGCGAAGCGCGAGGGGTGGTCGAAGGAGCCGATCATCGAGATGCTGATCCCTTCCATCATCGACGACAGCCTCGCCCCGCCGGGCGCGCATGTGGCCAGCCTGTTCTGCCAGCAGTTCGCGCCGGTGCTGCCCGATGGACGAAACTGGGATGACGAGCGGGAGGCGGCGGCGGACCATATCATCGCCACGGTGGACGCCTATGCGCCCGGTTTCGCGGCTTCCGTGATCGCGCGGGAAAGCCTGTCGCCGCTGGATCTGGAACGCCGGTTCGGGCTGGTCGACGGCGATATCATGCATGGCAATATGACGCTGGACCAACTGTGGGCGGCGCGCCCGGTGCTGGGCCATGGCGCCTATCGCGGGCCGGTGAAGGACCTCTATATGTGCGGCGCGGGGACTCATCCGGGCGGGGGCGTGACCGGCGCGCCGGGGCATAATGCGGCGCGCGTGGTGATGAAGGACCGGGCTCTGATCGACCGGCTGATGAAGCGGAGATGGGCCGGGGAAGGTCCCATATCGGGCCATTAAGGACTTTTTTTCGCGCGGAAACCGCGTAGACCATTGCATTTTCCGCGAAAAAGCGGGCTAGTTGCGCCCGTTCTTACAAGTTAACACCCACCGTCCACGAAAGGGAGATCATCCATGAACAATTCCGAACTCGCCGAAACCCTCGCCAGCGAGCATGGCCTGACCAAGGCCGACGCCCGCAAATATGTCGACGGCGTGTTCGCCGCCATCGCCGGCGCCGCCGCCAAGGGCGACGAAGTGTCGCTGAACGGCTTCGGCAAGTTCAAGGTCAAGGATCAGCCGGCCCGCGAAGGCCGCAACCCCTCGACCGGCGCGACCATCCAGATCGCCGCTTCCAAGAAGCTGGCCTTCACCCCCGCCAAGGCCGTCAAGGACGCGCTGAACGGCTAAGGCGATCGGGGCGACACGCCGTCGCCCCGTCGATCTGTTTTCAGGAGAGGGCCGGGCCGCCATGGCCCCCGCCTTTCAGGCGCCCTCTCCCAACAACTCAACAGGCCGGTCCTTTTTGGATCGGCCTTTTTTTTGCGCTCATGAAGGTCAAAGCGGGATGTCGTCATGTCGAACGCCGCATCGCCCAACTTTGATATGTTCCGCTATTGATGAAGCGGCGTGACCACCAAATAGTACGGGCGGTGGGGCCGCATCTGTCCTTTAAGGAGACAGAAGGACTCAATCGCCCTGCCCCAATTGTGATTTACTTTGGAATAGGAACAGCGCACAAGGTCGTCCCATCTATTCACTGTGGGGAAACGCGCCAATGTCCGACGAGAACACACCTGACATCACAACGCTCACCGTCCAGCTTTTAAGCGCGTTCGTCTCCAACAATACGGTCCCGGGCGAAGGCCTTGCCGATCTCATTCGCACGACGCGGGCCGCCTTGACTGAAAATCCGGCCGCCAGTTCGGTCGAAACGCAGGCGGCGACTTACACACCGGCAGTATCGGCCCGCAAAAGCCTGGCTTCGCCCGACCATATCCTGAGCATGATCGACGGCAAGCCGTACAAGACGCTGAAGCGGCATCTGGCGACCCATGGACTGACGCCCGACGAATATCGCGAACGCTATAATCTGCCCAAATCCTATCCGCTGGTCGCGCCGAGCTATTCCGAAGCGCGCCGCGCGGTCGCGACCCGATTGGGCCTGGGCCGCAAGCCGGTGACGGCGGCGAAGGCCCCCGCCGCCAAGGCGCCGGCGCAGAAATCGGCCAAGCCCGGCGCGAAGGCGGCCAAGCCTGCAAAGGTGAGCAAGCCCGCGGCGACCAAGGCCCCGGCCAAGTCGCGGGCGAAGGCGACCCCCGCCGCTTCATCGGCAGAATAGACGAACGGAGCGACGCTCCCCATCGATGAAGGACGCGGGCCGGGCCGTTGCATAGTAGTGCAACGGCCCGGTTGCTGTTTCGAGCCACGGCCGGTGCGCTTGCGAGAGGTGGACTGCCTAAAAATTAGGCGGCCCCAGAGCCCCGTCAGACAACGAAATGGCGCTCCGATGACCTGTGGACTATCGTGATCTGGTCAGCGCCCTGTGAGGCTGTGAGGCGCAAATAGCGGCATAGGTAATTTTCGGGGCGTTTGGCCTGTTTTCGTTCGGGTGTTGGGCGGAGCGCGTTGGATCATGCGGTAAAATCGGGGATCAGTTTTCCTCCCGTTCGCCCTGAGCCTGTCGAAGGGCTCTTTTTCTCTTCAAGAAAGGAAGGGCTTCGACAAGCTCAGCCCGAACGGAGGTGGGATGATTCCGATTTAACCCATGATGTTGTAGGATTATCGAGCCGCGCCGCTCATTCTTTTCCGCCCTCCGACCTCATACAACCAACATAGGAGTTTGGTTGTATCGATGGTCAGGTTATAGGCGGGAAATGCCCCTTTTCCCTCCCTCTCCCGAGCAGGCTCTTCTGCTGCTGGGTCGGCTCGACGGACGGCTCGCCAATAGTCCGGCGACGGACATATGGCTAGCGCGGTCGCGGCTGCGGGGAGCGGCGGCGCTGGCGAGTTTCGCAGGCGTGCCCGTCGCCGTCAAGGAACTTCAGGACTGGATCTGCGGGCGCACGCCCCCGCCCCGCTACAGCGAGGGGCTGAACGATCCGCTGTCGGTCGCGGCGCTGGTCCATTTCGCGCTGTCCGCCACCGAAGGCCGACGCGATCCGATCGCCCGCGCCACGCTCAACATCTCGCGCAGGCTGCTCGACGACCGCGAGGAAGCGCGGACGTGGGCGGCCGAGTATCTGGTGCGCTTCGGACCGGCCTGGCGTTCCGTGCAGGAGCGGCTGGAGGCCCCCTACCCTGCCGCCTCGCTCCATGGGGTGGCCCAGCGGCTGCTGGAGGTTGCACGAGGGCTGGAGGCGCCCTTGGCGGCGGGACAGTTGCTGACCACCGCCGATGGGCGGCAGCTGCGGATCGATCCCCGGCGGGCGGACCTTCTCTGGGTCGTCGCCTGCCATGTCCCCGGCGCGCTGGAGGCGTCGGGGTTGGCGTTACGGCGGCTGCCCTCCTTTGTCGGCCTGCCGCGTTTCCTGGCCGAGGATGCGGATGCGCTGGCGGAGCAATTGGCGGCGATGATCGGGCGGCAGGCGCGTGAGGGGCTGGCCGAGCTTGACCGGATCGAGGCGCAACTGGCGCGGTTGCCCGCGACGTGTGTGACGAAGCGGAGCAAGGCGCCGCTGCTGATGCGGCTGGAACTGGCCTATCCGGGGCTCAGCAAGATGGCGGTGGCGCGGTTGCTCGACATTTCGCACCAGGGCGCGACCAAGCTGGTGGCGCAGGTGGAGGCGATGCGGGCCAGCGAGGGAGCCCCACGCGCCTGAATGCGGTGATGACTGACCTGGCGGGATCAGGCTCATCCCCCTTCCCCATTTCGCAGAAAACTCTGTGTAGGTTAGAGGGTTTAATAGGAATGTTAGAAGGTTAGGCCGTCCGCAATGTGGCGGATTCAGGCGGGATAGCGCGAGTCGGGAGCTTGAGGCCGTTCCCGGAATGTCGAATTTCCGTTCCCGGAATGTCGAGCCGACCGTTCCTGAAATGTCGGGTAAGCGTTCCTGAAGGAGCGAAGTGCGTTCCTGGAGTGTCGATGGGGTCGGTAAAGCGGTGTGACGGCGTGGTTGATTGAATCAGTTCCGTTGGGGGTGTGGCGAAGGACGTTCAAAAGCTGGGGGTGGTTGATCGGGTGGCGATGCTTTGGAGTGGTGGGCGCGGTGAGGCGTTTTTCAACCCGACACTTCGGGAACGGTTGGAGCCCCCATCCCTTTTCCCGGCGGCAGCCCTTGGTCATCATGGATGAGGCGGGGTGATTTCGAAGGGGCGGACGGCAACGGTCCCGAATCAAAGGCGGTGGCGGTTCTTTTCGTGGAAGCGGCGGACGAAGCCGATGAACGCCTTTTGATAATTGACCGGCGTTCGCGCGGGGTCAGCCTCCAGCCAGTCGCGAAATTCCTGGTGGAGCGACTGATAGTCCCAGCCCGGACATTGGGCGCGCAAGGTGTTCAGGGTAGCGTCGGTGATCTCGCCAGCGGTGGCGCGGGCGCTGAGGCCGGTGACGGCGTTGCGGATGACGTCGCGGGCGTCGAACAGGGGTTCGCGCTCCTCCGGGGCGGCGGCGTGGGCGAAAGCTGGACGGGGAGACGCGTCGGCGAGCAGGGTGATGGGCGCGGCGGGCGCCACTGGGGTTGCCGCTGTGGCCGCCCCCTTCCGTGTCCGGAGAGAGGGTGTCGCCGAGGGGCTTGCTGCTGACAGCATATCCCCGGAGCGGCGGCGCATCCGCACCGACGGCTCGCGCTTGCCGTCGGGCTGTTCGAGCAGCAAGGTGTAGCCGGGCAGCGGGTCGCGCTCGGCGATCTTGGCGATCTCGAACTTGAAGCGGCGATAGGCCCCTTCCGCGCCCGACTTTTCGAACAGGGTGGGCATGGAGATGGCGAACCCCCCCTCCCCTGCCCCGCCGGCATGTTTGCGCGCGACCTTGTAAAGCCAGCGTTCGCGCCCGCCGGTCAGGTCGAAATAGGCGCGGTCGATCGACAGCACCCCGCCCTGCATCAGCACGCCTTCATAGAACCAGTTGGAGAGTTCGATGGTCATGCCGCGCGAGCGTTCGGTGCGCTCGTCGACCAGCTGGGTCCAGCCATCGAGCCAGCTGAAGGTCGCCTCGCGCCGGTTTTCCGCGCGGATGTTCGTCTTGATCGTGGTCGAGACGAGGCGGTCGAGCGATTGGCCGAGCAGTTCATAAGCGCGACCCGTGGTCGGACGATGGATCGCGCGCAGCAGGTCATAGGGCATGAGATGCAGCTTGCGCGGCACGTCGTTGAGGCCACGCCGCGCCATGTCCGCGAGCACCGAGGCGCAGTAGATCAGGATGTCCGCGTCCCAGATGGTCGCCATGCCATAATCGGGATTGGCCGAGACATGGACCCATGCCTTGCCGTCGGGGGAGGTATAGTCGATCGGCTTCACCCGCTTCGACTTGGCGAGGCTGAAGAAGGGGCGCTCCATCATCTCGCGCTGGTCGCGCAGCGGCATGTCCGCGATATAGGGCAGGAACAGCTCGAACTGGTCGGTGACTTCGGTCTTGCCGGCGCGGGTCATGGGCTGGTCCTGGGGAAGGGCAGGGGGGTGTGTCGCGCGTTAGAAGTCGCGCGCTTCCCTGATGAACGAAATGGGGGCGAGGGAGGGAGATGGGTTCCCGCCTTCGCGGGAATGACGAAGGGGGCGAGGGCGAGGGTGTTTCCCTGGGGAAACAGACCTCGTCCCACACACTGTTTCCCCGGGGAAACAGGCCCGCTGCGATGATCCCCCCCAGGCCGCGTCACCGCTGCAAACCCTGTCCCTGCCGCTCCAGATGTTCGAGCGTGTCGCGCAGCGCAGTGGCGAGCGTTTCCATGTCCGCGCCCGATCCGGCGTGGAGGCGGATGGTGACGCCTTGCCGGTTTACCGACTGCACGGTCAGGGCAGGGCGGCCGTAGCGCGTGGTCCAGGTGAAGGGCTCTTCCTTGGGCGGAGCCTCCGCCGAACGCGGGGCGTCGAGCAGGCGTTTGAGCACCTCGGCCGCCGGGATGGCGGGCGCGCCGGCCAAATGCCGTTCCCGTTGTGTCGTCGCCAATGTCGCGGCTTCCGCGCCGATCGCCATCGCCGCGACCGCATTATCGAGCGCCTGCGCCAGCGGATAAGCGGGCTTGAGCTGCACATCGGCGGGCGAGGCGAAGGCGTCGATGATCGGATCGGGAATCCCCGCGACCTTGATCATCTTGCTCAGCCAGCCCTTGGACAGTTTCAGCCGCTCGGCCATGCGGGTCAGGTGGCTGCCATAATGGGTGGTCAGCGCCTCTGCATAGTTGCGCGCGCGCTCCAGATCGGTGACGTCCTTACGCGCGCGATTTTCCAGGTCGGCGAGGCGGAAGGCCGCTTCATCGTCGATCTGCGCGACCTGCGCCACGAACATCATGTCGGGATAGCTGTGCCTGCGCAGCCAGCTGATCGAGAAATGACGGCGCGTGCCCGCGATCACTTCATAATCATGGTCCGGATCATCCTCGACCCGGCGGACCACGGCGGGGACCTTCTGCCCGCCCTCCGCGACAATCGAGTCGATCAGCTCACGGCAATTTTCCTCCGTGAGATGCCCATAGAGGCGGGCGTTGCCGCGCCAGATACGCACACGCGCGGGATCGAGCAGCAATTGTGTGACCTGCCGCACTTCGCCCGAAGCGAGACGCGCCAGCGCCGATTCCCGGCCCAGCAGCGTCGTCCCGCGCGCGCGGTCGAGCCGCGCCGGGGCAGGGGAGGGGGCGGGTTCCGCCACATCAATCTCGCCGGCATGTGGCGGCGGCGGAGGCGCGCCTTCTGTTTCTTCCGAAAGCAGGGCCGCCAGATAGTCCGATTGCTTACGCGCCATATTCATCCCCCCTGACCGGCCCCTTGACCGGCGCAGTCCGAATCGGATAGGAACATAAAGTGAACATGTGGCTGTAGGACAGAGGATTATGCCGCATTGACGATATCCTCTTCCCGCGCCGGGGCGACGCGGCCCCAACCCTGGCGCACCAGCGCCTCTATCTGGCCCATGGCTTCGTCCAGATTGGCGCGGCATCTTTTGTGGGTGCGCGGCGTGCCGATCGGCTTTTCCAGCTCATAGACGGTCATCATGCGCAGCGCCGCGTGGCTGATTTCGGCGCTGTCGAGAATGGGGATGGGGAGGAGGGCGGGGCCGAAGCTCTGCTCCATGATCGCGCGGACCATCGAATGGCTGGGATCATTGCTGTCGAATTTCGAGCAGAGCAGCCGCACGAACTGATAGTCGACCTCGATCCCCGCTTCTTGCAGCTGGCCGATGACCTGATCCATCATCGAGAGAAACTGGACGGTCGAGCAGAAATCGGGCGTCGTCGCTGCCAGCGGCACCAGCAGCGCATTGGCCGCCTGCATGACCGCGAGGCTGATCGTGCCCAGCGCCGGCGGCGGATCGAGCAGCACCACGTCATAATGGCGGGCCAGGTCCATCAGCCCCTGCTTCAGCTTGCGGAACCGCGCGGCCAGCACCGAGCCGCCGTCGCTGCCCGCTGCAGCCAGCTCATATTCCACATCGAACAGTTCCAGATTGGACGGGATCAGGTCGACATTGGGCCAGGCGGTGTGCTTGACCGCATAGAGAAGGTCGACCTGCGTTGGGTCGATCGACAGATAGGGGTAGAGCGTCTCTTCCCGCTGGATGTTGAAATGCGGGTTGAAGCCGAACAAGGTCGTCGTCGTCGCCTGACTGTCGCAATCCACGACCAGCACGCGGTAACCCTGCACCCCGAAATAATGGGCGAGATGCGTGGTGACGGTGGATTTGCCGACGCCGCCCTTGAAATTCTGGACCGCGATAATCGCGGGGATGTCGAGCGGCGCGCGTTCGGGACTGGCGCCCAGCACCTGGCGCATGTTCAGCAGCTCTTCGACCTTATAGCCGGGGCGCCGGCCATTTTCGGTCGGCGGGGCAGGGGGCAGGCGGCCGTCATCCTCCGCCATGCGAATCCGATTCGTGGAGCAGCCAAGCAATTGCGCGGCCTCGGCAATGCCGAAACGGATGTTGAGCTCCTTGCGGCTGTCGGGCAGAAAAGCCTTGCGCCGCAGCCGTTCGACCATCTTTTCACCAGCCTCGGCGAGATCGCCGATCTGGTCAACGACTGCGTTCATATTTGCCCCCGCGCGCGAAGTTGAAGCTCATTTCCTGAAGCTATCGCAGAAATCCTTCAATTCCGCAATCTTACCGCACTAAGGATGCGCCCCGCCAACGGCTCCCTCCAACCTGGGTCAGCCGCACATCGGTTGCCTTGCTCTGAAAGCTGCGGAATAAAGGCGCGTTCCCGCCCGAACCCGCTTATTTTCAGGACTTTCAGCATGGCTTCTTTTCTGCCGACCCGGACGATCGGGCCGCTCTCCGTCTCCGCCATTGGCCTGGGCTGCATGAACCTGTCCCACGCCTATCTGCCGCGCCCCGACGCCGCGCAGGCGCAAGCGCTGCTGCTGCACGCGCTCGATTCGGGCGTCACCTTCTTCGACACCGCCGCCATTTACGGTTTCGGCGCGAATGAGGAGCTGCTGGGGCGGACGCTGATGCATCGGCGCGGCGAATTCACGCTGGCGAGCAAATGCGTGCTGGCGGAGATTGACGGCAGGCGCGGGCTCGACGGATCGCCGCAAGCGATCGCGCGGGTGGTTGAGGATTCGCTGCGGCGGCTGAAGGTCGATCATATCGACCTCTATTATCTGCACCGCCTGGACCGCCGGGTGCCGATCGAGGAATCGGTCGGCGCGCTCGCCCGCGCGGTGGAGGCGGGGAAGATCGGGGCGATCGGACTGTCGGAAATGGCGGCGGCGACGATCCGGCGCGCCCATGCGGTCCACCCTATCGCGGCGGTGCAGACCGAATATTCGCCCTGGACGCGCAATCCGGAGATTGCGGTGTTGGAGACGTGCGCGCAGCTGGGCATCGGCTTCGTCGCCTTTTCGCCGCTCGGGCGCGGGCTGCTCGCGGGCGGGGTTAGCGACGCGGGCGTGCCTGAAGGCGACTTGCGCGCCGAGATGCCGCGATTTGGGCCGCCGCATCTGGCGCACAACCTTGCTCTCTATGATCGGCTGCGGGCGCTGGCGGGGGAGGCGGGGTGCACGGCGGCGCAGTTGTGCCTCGCCTGGGTCTTGTCCAGAGGGGAGCATATCGTGCCTATCCCCGGCACGACCAGCATCGCGCATCTCGATGAGGATCTGGCGACCCTGTCGCGTGACTGGCCAGCGGATCTGCTGGCGGCGGTCGATGCGCTCTTCCCCGTAGGGGCGGCGTCCGGCCCGCGCTACGCCCGCGCCGCGCAGGCGCAGGTGGAGACCGAAACATGGGAGGCGGAAGCGCTGGCATAACGGGTGATAATCCCTGTTTTCGGGCGTTTCAGGCCGTTCAGGCAAGAAATTTGAGAAGGTCTGTTTTTTCCTGTTGACCGACTCAGAGGACGCGCCTAGATGCCACTCCACCGACGCGGTGAGCGCCACTGGTTCTCGCTTCGATCGGTCGCCAACATAGACGGGACGCCCTCCCTCGGAAGAAGTTTCGAGGAAGAATGGCTGTCCCTCTTAAGTTGTCGGCTCTTTGACATTGTCAGTATGATGAAGGGACATGTGGGCGGCGGCCCCGGGTTCTGGCGGCTTTCAGGCGTCGGATACTCGGTAAAAATAGGCCAGACCTCACAATGTCCTTACACACCATGTAAGTATGTTTGTGCAGGAATGGCTCCTGAAAATGAGCGGTTTCTGGGTGGCTTATTCCGCTGCTCAGAGATCGGACATCAAACTTGAGAGTTTGATCCTGGC
>DASVOF010000067.1:0-11854 GCA_036383495.1 Sphingobium sp.
AGCATCGCACCTTTCGCCGCCCTGAAAGCGCCGCTGGGCGTCGTGGCGGTGCTGGGGAATCATGATCCGGGTCATCATGAACAGATCAGCGTCCGTCGATGGCGCGCCCTTTTTGCCGGTATCGGCATCCGGTTGCTGGACAATCAGGCGGTGCGACGCGGTCCGTTGGCGATCGGCGGGCTGCGGGATCGCTACATCGGCAGGCCGGATATCCCCCTGACGCTGCGCGCGATGGAAACTGTGGGCGGCGCGCCGATCCTGCTGTCGCATCGCCCGGATATCTTCCCTACTGTTCCCGACAAGCGCCTTCTGACGCTGGTCGGCCACACCCATTGCGGGCAGGTCGCACTGCCCTTTTTCGGCATCGTCTATGTGCCCTCGCGCTTCGGGACGCGCTACGCCTGCGGCGTCTATCGGGAAGGGGCCAAGACCATGATCGTGTCGGCTGGCGTGGGCGCCAGCGGATTGCCGATCCGCATGCTGGCCCCGCCCGACATATGGCTGGTTACAATTCATCCACAATAGTGGTGGACCCCTGTCCCTTCCGGAATGATCATGGCATAGGGAGGCCGAAGCGCAGCCAGGCGTTTCTTTTTCAAGGTTTTTGGGGCACCGGTCCATGTGCGGAATTATCGGAATCATCGGCAAGGAAGACGTCGCGGAGCGGCTGGTCGAGGGGCTCAAGCGGCTGGAATATCGCGGCTATGACAGCGCCGGCGTCGCCACCGTGCATGGCGGCGCTATCGAGCGTCGCCGGGCGGAGGGCAAGCTCGCGAACCTCGTCAAGGAACTGGCGAGCGCGCCGCTGCCCGGCACGACCGGCATCGCTCACACCCGCTGGGCGACCCATGGCGCGCCGACGACCAGCAATGCGCATCCCCACGCCACGAAGGAAGTGGCGCTGGTGCACAACGGCATCATCGAGAATTTCAAGCCGCTGCGCGAGGAACTGCAAGCGCGCGGCCATCGTTTCGATAGCGAAACCGATACGGAGGTCGTCGCCCATCTGGTGAGCGAACTGGTGGAGCAGGGCGCTACGCCCCAGGAAGCGGTGGCGAAGGTTCTGCCGCGCCTGCATGGCGCCTTCGCGCTGGCGATCCTGTTCCGCAGCCACCCCGACATGCTGATCGGCGCGCGGCTGGGGTCGCCGCTGGTGGTGGGTTATGGCGAGGGGGAGACCTTTCTGGGGTCCGACGCGCTCGCGCTGGCGCCGCTGACCCAGCGCATCGCCTATCTGGAGGAAGGCGACTGGGTCGTCATCACCGCTGATGGCGCGGAGATTTTCGACAAGGATAATCAGCCGGTCGAGCGGCCGATCACCATTTCGGGCGTCACCGGCGAGCTGATCTCCAAGGGCAATCACCGCCATTATATGCTCAAGGAAATCTACGAGCAGCCGGTGGTCGTCGCCCAGACATTGCGATCCTACCTCCGCCGGATGGAGGATCAGGTGTCGTTGCCGATCCCTGATTTCGACCTGGGGTCGATCCGCCGCGTGACCATTGTCGCGTGCGGCACCAGTTACTATGCCGGGATGGTCGCCAAATATTGGTTCGAGCAGTTCGCCCGCGTGCCGGTCGACATCGATGTGGCGAGCGAGTTCCGCTACCGCGCGCCGGTTATGGAGGATGGCGGCCTGATGATCGTCATCAGCCAGTCGGGCGAGACCGCCGATACGCTCGCCGCACTGCGCCATGCGCGGGGCGAGGGGCAGAAGATCGCCGCCGTCGTCAATGTGCCGACCAGCACCATGGCGCGGGAGGCCGATTTGCTGCTGCCGACCTATGCCGGGCCGGAAATCGGCGTCGCTTCGACCAAGGCGTTCACCTGCCAGCTGGCCGTTCTGGCCGCCTTCGCCGCCAATCTGGCCCGCGCCAAGGGACGGTTGGACGCGCGGGCGGAGAAGGAGCTGGTCCGCCATCTGGGTGAAGCACCCGCCGCGCTGAACGCCGCGCTGGCCTATGACGAGGCGATCCAGGCGATGGCGCATCTGATCGCCGAGGCGCGGGACGTGCTCTATCTGGGGCGCGGGCCGGACTATCCGCTGGCGCTGGAAGGTGCGTTGAAACTCAAGGAAATCAGCTACATACATGCCGAAGGTTATGCGGCGGGTGAAATGAAGCACGGCCCCATCGCGCTGATCGACGACAAGGTGCCGGTGATCGTCCTCGCGCCCAGCGGGCCGCTGTTCGAAAAGACCGTGAGCAACATGCAGGAAGTGCAGGCGCGCGGTGGCCGGGTCGTGTTGATCTCCGACTATGACGGGGTGCAGGCGGCGGGTGATCGCTGCATCGCGACCATCACCATGCCCAAGGTGCATCCGCTGATCGCGCCGATGGTCTACGCCGTGCCGGTGCAACTGCTCGCTTATCATGTCGCCGTCGCCAAGGGCACGGATGTGGATCAGCCGCGCAATCTCGCGAAGTCCGTCACCGTCGAGTGAAGGGATAGCGATCGCGTATCCGGCGGTTGAAGAAGCCGCCCTTCGACTCCGCCTTCCTCATGTCCGCGACCAGCTTTTCTGGCACACCGTGGTAGCTGTAGCATTTGCCGCTGATGAACTGCACGTCCAGTCGATGCTGGGCGGCGTCATAGTCGAAGTGGCGGATGACGCTGGACGGCATGAGGTCTATAACCCTCCACCGGCAGCGGATGTTTCCTGCGCGCGGCAAAGGAGGGGGCATGGCGAGGCGATTGGTGATCGTCGGTGGTGGTCCGGCGGGAATGGTGGCCGGGCTGCTCTTCGCCCGCGCCGGAGTGCCGGTGACGGTGCTGGAAAAGCATGGCGATTTCTTGCGCGACTTTCGCGGGGACACCGTCCATCCATCGACGCTGGAGCTGTTCCGGGAGCTTGGCCTGCGCGACCGATTGTTGCAGCGGCCCCATAACAAGGTCAGCGAATTGTCCGTGCGCATTGCCGGGCAGCGCATGCGGGTAGCGGATTTCCGCCGTCTGCCGGTGGACAGCCGCTTCATCGCCCTGATGCCGCAATGGGAGTTTCTGGATTTCGTTGCGGACGAAGCGGCGCGCTATCCCGGCTTCGCGCTGCGCATGAATGCGGAGGCGACCGGGCTATCCCACGACGCGAGCGGACGGGTGGATGGCGTGGTCCTGAAGGACGGCGAGGTGGTGGCCGCTCACTATGTGATCGCGGCTGATGGGCGGCGTTCCGTGCTACGGGAAGCGGCTGCGCTGCCGTTGCAGGATATCGGGGCGCCCATGGACGTTTTCTGGTTCCGCCTGCCCAAAAAGGCGACCGTGGACAATCAATCCATGGGCGTGATCGACACCGGCCGCTTGTTGGCGCAGATCGACCGGGGGGATTATTGGCAATGCGCCTATGTTTTCGCCAAGGGGCAGGCGGATGCGCTGCGGGCGCGGGGAATCGCCGCTTTCCGAGCGGAGATCGCCGCGCTGTCTCCCGACATCGCGGATGGGGTGGAGGAACTGACCGACTGGGATCAGGTGAAGCTGCTGACGGTGGCGCTTGACCGGCTGACGCGCTGGCATCGTCCGGGGTTGCTGGCGATCGGCGATGCCGCGCACGCCATGTCTCCGGTCGGCGGGGTGGGCATCAACCTGGCCGTGCAGGATGCGGTGGCGGCGGCGAACCTGATGGCTGGTCCCATGGCGGAAGGGCGCGATCTTGATAGGATCGCCCCTCTGGTGCAGCAAAGGCGGCTGCTGCCCACGCGCGTCATCCAGCGGATGCAGAAAATGGCGCATGACCGGATATTCGGCGCGCTGTTCGACCCCGACGTCCGGATCACCGCGCCGCCATGGCAGGTGAAGCTGCTTGACCGCTTCGCCCTGTTGCGCGGCATTCCGGCGCGGCTTGTCGGGCTGGGCTTTCGACGCGAGCATATCCGATCGCCCGAGGCGCTACGGCCCCGGTAGCGATTCCGTCAGCCGCCGCCCGGTGCGTTGTGGCCGCCCGCCGGTACCGGACCGCCGCTTGGCGCATGATGATGGTCGGGATTGCTGTCCCATTCGATATGATAAAGGTCGAACCGCCGGTCTCGCAGGTTGCGCACCGTGCCTTCCGCGCGCGCCCAACTGAGGTCGGCCAGGTTGACGTCCGCCATGGTCAGCGTCTCCACATTCTCCGTCGATTCCGCCGCGATGCCGTCCCGCGCGAAGGGTAGGTCGCAGGGGGTCAGGATCGCGCTCTGCGCATATTGAATGTCCATATTGTCGACATTGGGCAGGTTGCCGACATTGCCCGACATCACGACATAGCATTGATTCTCGATCGCCCGCGCCTGCGCGCAGTAGCGCACGCGCATATAGCCTAGCCGGCTGTCGGTGCAGAAAGGGACGAAGATGATGCGCGCGCCCTGATCGACCAGGCGGCGGGCGAGTTCGGGAAATTCGCTGTCATAGCAGATGAGCACGCCGATCGGCCCGCAGTCGGTCTGGATCACGTCCAGCGAATCGCCGCCCTTGATGTTCCACCAGAAAGATTCGTTGGGCGTCGGGTGGATTTTTTCCTGCGTATGGACCGACCCGTCGCGCAACGCGACATAGGCGATATTCTGGATATCGCCGTCGTCGGCGCGGGTCGGGTGGGAACCGCCGATGATGTTGATATTATATTCCAGCGCCATCCGCGTCAGTTCCTTGGTGAGGCGCGGCGTATAGCTGGTCAGCCTGTCGATGGCCTCCAGTGGGGTGAGTTTCTTTGTTTCGAAGGAGAGCAGGGGCAGCGTGAATAGTTCGGGAAAGACGATGAAGTCTGACCGATAATCTGCTGCAACATCAACGAAATATTCAATATTCCTGACAAATTCATCGAAGTCGCTGACAGCGCGCGCCTGTAGCTGGCAGGTCGCCAGACGCACGCT
The DNA here is from genome assembly GCA_036383495.1 of Sphingobium sp. Classification (GTDB taxonomy): domain Bacteria; phylum Pseudomonadota; class Alphaproteobacteria; order Sphingomonadales; family Sphingomonadaceae; genus Sphingobium. The sequence goes on from DASVOF010000067.1 coordinate 4,845, forward strand.
TTCCACGCCGCGCGGCACCCGCATTTCGGGCGCTTCGTCGGGATCGACATAGGGATTGCGCCAAACGAGATGGGCGGCGTGGCCATCGGACTGCTTGTCTTCCGGCAGGTAATTTTCCAGCACGCCCAATGGTTCGAACTGGTTTTTGAGCTGGAAGCTGATCACCTGATCGCGGATCTTGCCGTGGACGACCTTGTCCAGATAGTCGGCCGGCCCGTCGACCTTCCGCCGGGCGCGCGCATAGCCGGGCATGCGGCCGGCGATGATGATGCCGTGCAGGTCGAGCTGCTCGGCCAATTCCTTGCGTTCGTCATAAAGCCGCTGGCCGATGCGCAGGCCGCGCAGCTTGGGGTCGACCGCCATTTCATAGCCATAGAGCCATTCGCCCGCGCCGCTGTGGCGCGTGCCGAAACCGTTGGCGGTAATCTCTTCCCAATCATGGAACGAGAAAGCCATGCTCTTGCTGACCCGCATGGTCGCGCAATAGCCCACTACCTTATTGTCGTAGAGCGCGACGAAGCAGCCGTCGGGAAAATTGTTGATCTGGCCCCGGACGGTGGCGGGGGAATAATTGGGCATGCCGGGATAGACGCGCGCGATCAGCCGCAGGACGGCGCGCACGTCCGAAGGGATCGCCGCGCGGACTTCCAGACGTTTGCGGGCTGTCGTCGTCATCACTGGCTCCTACGCTGTCCATGGAAAAGGCGACGCCGTTGCACGGCGCCGCCTCGTTCCGTTTCCGTACTGAAAGCCTGGAAGGCTGATCAGTTCCACTTGGCCATTTCGGCTTCCAGATTGACGCGGATCTGTTCGAAGAACTGCTCCGTCGTCATCCATGCCTGATCGGGGCCGATCAGCAGCGCCAGATCCTTGGTCATCGCGCCGCTTTCGACGGTGTCGATGCAGACCTTTTCGAGCGTTTCGGCGAACTTCGTCACTTCCGGCGTGTCGTCGAACTTGCCGCGGAACGACAGGCCCTGCGTCCAGGCGAAGATCGACGCGATCGGGTTGGTCGAGGTCGACTTGCCCTGCTGGTGCTGGCGATAATGGCGCGTGACGGTGCCGTGCGCAGCTTCCGCCTCGACCGTCTTGCCGTCGGGCGAGAGCAGGACCGAGGTCATCAGGCCGAGCGAGCCGAAGCCCTGTGCGACGGTGTCCGACTGGACGTCGCCGTCGTAATTCTTGCAGGCCCAGACGAACTTGCCGCTCCACTTGAGCGCGGAGGCGACCATGTCGTCGATCAGGCGGTGCTCATAGACGATGCCCTTCGCCTTGAACTGGTCGGCGAATTCGGCGTCGAACACTTCCTGGAACAGATCCTTGAAGCGGCCGTCATAGGCCTTGAGGATGGTGTTCTTGGTCGACAGGTAGAGCGGCCATCCACGATCGAGCGCATAGTTCATGCTGGCGCGGGCGAAGTCGCGGATCGATTCGTCGAGATTGTACATGCCCATGGCGACGCCGGACGTCGGGAAGGTGAACACGTCCTTCTCGATCTTTTCGCCATTTTCGCCGTCCCACACCATGCGCAGCTTGCCGGGGCCGGGGACCAGGAAGTCGGTGGCGCGATATTGGTCGCCGAACGCGTGGCGGCCGATGACGATCGGGTCGGTCCAGCCCGGAACCAGGCGGGGCACGTTCTTGATGACGATCGGTTCACGGAACACGACGCCGCCCAGGATGTTGCGGATGGTGCCGTTGGGCGACTTCCACATCGACTTGAGGTTGAATTCCTCGACCCGCTGTTCGTCGGGGGTGATGGTGGCGCACTTCACGCCCACGCCATGTTCCTTGATCGCGTTGGCGCAATCGATGGTGATCTGGTCGTTGGTCTCGTCGCGCTTTTCGACGCTGAGGTCATAATATTTCAGGTCGATGTCGAGATAGGGGAGGATGAGGCGCTCGCGAATCCACTGCCAGATGATCCGCGTCATCTCGTCGCCGTCGATCTCCACGACCGGATTTTTGACCTTGATTTTCGCCATGCGCCTCTTTCGCCTTCTTCGTTCGGGTGGAATTTGCCGATTGCCCTAGGGAATGCGGCGGCAATGTTCAACTGGCCAATGGACATTGCGAAGCAGGATCAAGGGCGGCGGTTCAGGCCGTATCGCCCGTTGTCACCGCAAGTGACTGTGCCTAAAGACGGGTCCCATGGAAAATGACGAACTCACCGTCGCCCTGGGCGGCAATGTTAAGTGGCGCTTCCCTTCGGTTCATCCCGAAGGGGTCAAGTTCGCCCTGATCGCCGCAGCCATCACGCTCGTGCTGTTCCTGGTCGGATGGGAGATTCCCGGCTGGCTGATGGTGATGGTCACGATTTGGGTGCTGGCCTTCTTCCGTGATCCGATGCGGGCGGTGCCGCAGGATGAGGGCGCGATTGTCGCCCCCGCGGACGGGCTCGTCACGTTGATCCAGCGCGTGCCGCCGCCTCGCGAGATGATGGGGGCCGACGGGCTGGGCGACCAGCCGATGATCCGGGTGTCGATCTTCATGAGTGTGTTCGACGTCCACATCAATCGCACGCCGATCGGCGGGACAGTGAAGTCGGTCGTCTATATTTCCGGCAAATTCCTGAACGCCGACCTCGACAAGGCGAGCGAGGACAATGAGCGGCAGCATATACTGGTCGAGCGGCATGACGGCGTTCGCGTCGGCTTCACTCAGATTGCGGGGCTGGTCGCGCGGCGCATCGTGCCCTTCGTGAAACCGGGAGACATGATCGCGGCCGGGCAGCGCATCGGCCTCATCCGCTTCGGCAGCCGCGTCGACGTCTATCTGCCCGCCGGAACAGCTCCCCGCGTCGTGCTGGGGCAGCGGACGGTCGCAGGCGAAACCATCCTCGGCCAGATCGGCGATATGCGCGTCATTTCCGGCATCCAGCAATGAAGGAACTGTGATGAGACAGCGGCGCGCCATTCCCCGCGGACTGCGGCGGGGCATCACTCTGCGGATGGTTGCGCCCAATGCGGTGACGGCGATGGCGCTGTGCTTTGGCCTTACCGGAGTGCGCTATGGCATTTCCGGCGAGTGGGAGCGGGCGGTGTTGTCCATCCTCATCGCCGGCGTGCTGGACGGGCTGGATGGCAGGATCGCCCGGCTGTTGCGGGGCGAAAGCCGCTTCGGGGCGGAACTGGATTCGCTGTCCGATTCGATCGCCTTCGGCGTGGCGCCCGCGTTGGTCCTTTATCTCTGGTCGCTGCACGCCATGCCGAAATTCGGCTGGATATTCGCCCTGGCCCACGCGCTTTCCTGCGCGCTGCGGCTCGCCCGCTTCAACGCCGCAATCGATGCGGATGAACAGCCGCACAAATCCGCCGGGTTCCTGACCGGGGTTCCCGCGCCCGCCGGGGCGGGGCTGGCGTTCGTGCCGCTTTATCTGTGGCTGGTGACGGGGGAAGAGATTTTCCGGGCCTGGTATGTGGTCGCGCCGTGGATCGCGTTCACCGCCTTCCTGATGATCTCCAACATCGCGACCTACAGCTGGTCGGCGCTGCGCCTGCGCAAGCGGATACGCCTTGAAGCGATCGCGATTGCCGGCCTGCTGGCGGCCTTGCTGTTCACCGATCCCTGGCTGACGCTGCTTTTCATCTGTGGCGCTTACATCGTGACCATCCCCATGGGCATGATGTCCTACGCGCGAGTGCGTCGGCAACCGGCTGTCCCGACGGCCTGAGCCGCGTCAGGCGAGGGCGGCGATCCGGGTGGGAGCAGCGAAGGATCTGCTCCCCGTCTCGACGCGACGCCGGCTGATCCGCAGGCGGTAGACCGGCGGCTCCTGGGGCAAGGGTTCGAACAACAGCGCCGCTGCCATTTTGTCCCGATACAGCGCGAACATGGCGACGATGGTGGCTGCGGCGAGCAGGAAAGCCGCGAAGAACACAATGGCTGCAACAATGGCGAACATCAGGCGCTCACTTTCCATTTGCCGTGCACCGGCGAGGTGCATGTTTACGGACAAACCTGCGGAAACCGCGCTTTGTTCCGAATGTTCATGTTATGTTCTAGTTCGAAGGGCGAGTCAAGCCCTTGCATTGGCGCGTCGCCCAAGCTAAGGGCGGCCCCATTCCACATGGGAATCGCACATATCCGGTGCTGAAGGCGTGACGCCCCAGTTCCTGATTCCCAGAGGCTCAACCGGAAGGAGAAGTTACTATGGCGGCACCTGTCGTCACCATGCATCAATTGATCGAGGCCGGCGCCCACTTCGGCCACCAGACCCATCGCTGGAACCCGCGCATGAAGCCGTACATCTTCGGCGAGCGCAACGGCATCCACATCCTCGACCTGTCGCAGACCGTTCCGCTGTTCAGCCGCGCGCTGGACTTCGTGTCGGCGTCCGTCGCCGCCGGTGGCAAGGTGCTGTTCGTCGGCACCAAGCGCCAGGCGCAGGACCCGATCGCCGAAGCCGCCCGCAAGTCGGGCCAGCATTTCGTCAACCATCGCTGGCTGGGCGGCATGCTCACCAACTGGAAGACCATTTCGGGCTCGATCAAGCGTCTGAAGACCCTTGAAGAGAAGCTGTCGGGCGACACCCACGGCTTCACCAAGAAGGAAGTCCTTCAGATGACCCGCGAGCGCGAAAAGCTGGAGCTTTCGCTCGGCGGCATCCGCGACATGAACGGCATCCCCGATGTCATGTTCGTGATCGACGCGAACAAGGAAGAGCTGGCGATCAAGGAAGCCAACACGCTCGGCATCCCGGTCGTCGCCATCCTCGATTCGAACGTTTCGCCCGACGGCATCGCCTTCCCGGTTCCGGCGAACGATGACGCCAGCCGCGCGATCCGCCTCTATTGCGACGCCATCGCCGCAGCCGCCACCAAGGGCAACCGTGGCGCGCAGCAGGCTTCGGGCGTAGATCTGGGCGCTCTTGACGAGCCCCAGGCCGAAGAGGTCGTCGCCGCTCAGGCCTGACACGCGGTCTTCGAACTGCAAGATTGACAGGCTAGGGCGCGCTCCACCGGAACGCGCCCTAGTGCTTGTTTGAACCCCCCATATCTGAACCCATCGAACTTTTAGGAGCCGAAACATGGCCGAGATTACCGCTGCCGCCGTCAAGGAACTGCGCGACCGTTCGGGCGCCGGCATGATGGACTGCAAGAAGGCGCTCGCCGAAGCCAATGGCGACATGGAAGCCGCCGTCGACTGGCTGCGCGCCAAGGGCCTGGCCGCCGCGCAGAAGAAGTCGAGCCGCACCGCCGCTGAAGGCCTGGTGGGCGTCGCCGTCGCCGGGACCAAGGGCGTCGCCGTCGAAGTGAACAGCGAAACCGACTTCGTCGCGAAGAACGAGCAGTTCCAGGATTTCGTCCGCACCGCCGCCGAAATCGCGCTGAAGAGCGGCGCGACCGACGCTGATGCTCTGTCGGCTGAAACGCATCCCGCCGGCGGCACCGTCGCCGAGAAGCTGGTGACCAACATCGCCACCATCGGTGAGAACCAGACCCTGCGTCGCGTCGGCCAGCTTGAAGTGAGCCAGGGCGTCGTCGTTCCCTATGTCCACAACGCCGCCGCGCCGGGCCTCGGCAAGATCGGTGTGCTGGTCGCGCTGGAAGGCGACGCGGGCGCTGACGTTCTGGAGCCGCTGGGCAAGCAGATCGCGATGCACATCGCCGCCGCATTCCCACTGGCCCTGTCGGCTGCTGACATCGACCCGGCGCTGCTGGAGCGTGAGCGCGCCATCGCCGCTGAAAAGGCCGCCGAATCGGGCAAGCCCGCCGAGATCGTCGCCAAGATGGTGGACGGTTCGGTCGCCAAATACGCCAAGGAAAACGCCCTGCTGTCGCAGCTGTTCGTGATGGACAACAAGACTCCGGTCGCCGACGTCGTCGCCAAGGCGGCGAAGGAAGCTGGCAAGTCGATCACGCTGAAGAACTATATCCGCTTCCAGCTGGGCGAAGGCATCGAGAAGGAAACGAGCGACTTCGCAGCCGAAGTCGCCGCCGCTGCCGGCGTCGCCTGATCAGATAGACGGTTCGCTTGGGGCGATGCCGGGAGCCAAGGCTTCTCGACAAGCCCGAAGCGGACGTTAAGGAGGGGCAGGGCCTTTAAAAGCCCGCTTCACATCATGGCGCGCACTGCCTAAGGTGCGCGCCATTTCCTTGCCCGCTGATAAATGGAACATTGCCCCGCATGACTCGCCCTGCCTTCAAGCGCATATTGCTGAAACTGTCGGGTGAAGTGCTGATGGGGCAGGGGCAGTTCGGCATCGAGCCGGAAACCGTGGCCCGTGTGGCGGGCGAGATCGCGGCGGCAAAGGACGCCGGTTTCGAAATCTGCGTCGTCGTGGGCGGGGGCAATATCTTTAGGGGCCTTGCCGGAGCAGCCAAGGGCTTCGACCGGACGAGCGCTGACTATATGGGCATGCTCGCCACCGTGATGAACGCGCTGGCGGTCCAGAACGCGCTCGAAAAGATCGGCTACGACACCCGCGTCCAGTCCGCCATCCCGATGGCGTCGGTGTGCGAGCCCTATATCCGGCGCAAGGCGGTGCGGCACATGGAAAAGGGCCGGATCGTCATCTTCGCGGCGGGCACCGGCAGTCCCTTCTTCACCACCGACACCACCGCTGCGCTCCGGGCGGCCGAGATGAACTGCGACGCGCTGTTCAAGGGCACCAGCGTCGACGGCGTCTATAATGCCGATCCCAAGAAGGTGCCCGACGCGGTGCGTTATGAGGAAATCGGCTTCGACCAGGTGTTGAACGACAACCTCAAGGTCATGGACGCGAGCGCCATTGCGCTGTGCCGCGAAAACAATATCCCCATCGTCGTGTTCAACATCCGCGAAACCGGCAATCTGGCGAAGGTGCTGGCCGGTGACGGTGTCGCGACGATCGTGCAAAATCAGGAGCGCTGAAATATCATGGCCCAATATGACAAGTCGGACCTGGAGCGCCGCATGGCAGGCGCGGTCGAATCGCTGAAGGGCGACCTTTCCGGGCTTCGCACCGGGCGCGCCAACATCCAGTTGCTCGATCCCGTGACGGTCGAGGTCTATGGCGCGCATATGCC
>DASVOF010000068.1:0-12477 GCA_036383495.1 Sphingobium sp.
ATCTGGTGCGGCTGCTCGGAACCGATAGCGCGCCTCTGACTGACGGGCAGGGCGAGAAGCAAGGGAACCGGACCGACTCTCCCGGCTCCTGAGTGATGATCGCTTCGGCAAAAGCACGTTGCACCCGGATTCGGAACGGAACAGAGGCTGCCAACTGAGGCGGCCTTATTTGCTCGTCCATGTGCGGAAAATGTCTATGACGCACGCTACCGCCCCGACGAGGCAGACGAGTGCCAATCCCTGAAGGCGCTCGCTCTGCGCTAGGTTTGCAATGAAGATGCAAATCCCGATCAGGAGAGTGGTGGACCAAACCGTCCAAAGAATCTTTCTGGTCGTCGTCATCTCTCAAAACCTAATTAGGCCACTGGCAAAATCAAACCAGGCCACTCGGGATTAAAACAGGCCAGTACCCGTACCTGCAAAAGAACATATTGCGAACTTAGAACAAATAGGGTACATGAATTCCCATCGGATCGATCCTGATTCCGGTCCGCCGCAGGGGCAGCAGGCCAGCCAGCTTGTTTGTCCGGCTGGCGAATCCCGTTCATAAGGAGCACCACTATGGCCCCCGCCGCCCTGCGTATCGTTGAAGGATCGTCCATGGACAAGACCAAGGCCCTGTCGGCCGCGCTCTCCCAGATCGAGCGCCAGTTCGGCAAGGGCTCCGTGATGAAGCTCGGCAAGAACGATCGGTCGATGGACATCGAGACGATTTCATCAGGGTCGCTCGGGCTGGACATCGCGCTTGGCGTCGGCGGCTTGCCGAAGGGGCGGGTGATCGAAATTTACGGGCCGGAATCCTCCGGCAAGACCACGCTGGCGCTGCATACGGTGGCCGAGGCCCAGAAGAAGGGCGGCATCTGCGCCTTTATCGATGCCGAACACGCCCTCGATCCGGTCTATGCCCGCAAGCTCGGCGTCAATGTCGATGAACTTCTGATCTCGCAGCCTGATCACGGCGAGCAGGCGCTGGAAATCGCCGACACGCTGGTGCGCTCCGGCGCGGTCGATGTGCTGGTGGTCGATTCGGTGGCGGCGCTGGTGCCGCGCGCCGAACTCGAAGGCGAAATGGGCGACAGCCTTCCCGGCCTGCAGGCGCGGCTGATGAGTCAGGCGCTGCGCAAGCTGACCGCCTCGATCAACAAGTCTCACACCATGGTGATCTTCATCAACCAGATCCGCATGAAGATCGGTGTGATGTACGGCTCGCCGGAAACCACCACCGGCGGTAATGCGCTGAAGTTCTACGCGTCCGTGCGCCTCGACATCCGCCGTATCGGCCAGATCAAGGAACGCGACGAAGTCGTCGGCAACCAGACCCGCGTCAAGGTCGTGAAGAACAAGCTGGCGCCGCCGTTCAAGCAGGTCGAATTCGACATCATGTATGGCGAGGGTATTTCCAAGATCGGCGAGATACTGGACCTTGGCGTCAAGGCCGGCATCGTCGAAAAGTCGGGCGCCTGGTTCTCCTATGACTCGGTCCGCATCGGGCAGGGGCGCGAGAATTCCAAGACATTCCTCAAGGAACATCCCGAAATGGCGGAGCGCCTGGAAAAGGCGATCCGCGGCAAGACCGAAGAGGTCGCCGAAGCGTTGATGGCCGGACCCGAAGCGGAGGATGACGGCGAATAAGCGCGATCGGCTCCCGCGGCCGGATCAGCCGCAGGACAGTCGCGCAAGTTCACCCGCCTGCCGCTTCACGCAATGAAAAGGCCCGCCCCGCATTGTCGCGTGGCGGGCCTTTTACCTTTGGGTGTGGCGGCGCAAAATGACCAAAGCCGGTCATTTATTGAACCTTGCGCTGCTTCCTGAAACGGAGGTTGCTGGAAAGCACCTGTTTTCCGTCAGCACCAAGCTGTTTTGATGGCGACGATCTTTTAGGCGTGATCTCGCAAATCGGGAATCTTTGCACTGGCTGAATATTGTGAAGTATGGCGATCCTTAAGTTGCGCCGAGAGGATACGCTTCATGAATTCAGACTCAAGAATTGATGCTCTGTTTCAACGCCTGCGCCGCGATGCCGTCCTGCTACATCGCCCATACCCGCCCCAACTCGCGGCAAATACGAATAGCAAGTTCGGTGGCTTGCCCACATTGCCGGAAGATTACGCCTGGCCGCGCATGAAGGACGGCAGGCCGTTACACTTCCTCGTGCAGATCGATTGCAGCGCGCTTCCCTTCACCAGTCGGCTGCCCGATCACGGCATCCTCTTCTTTTTCGCGCTTGAAGATGGCGATCAGGTCTGGGATGAAGCTTATCTGGGTGATAAGGGCTACAGGGCAATCCACGCGCCGCATGCCACGGGGGAGCCAGTGCGCGCAGCTCCGGATGATCTCCCGCCGATCAGCCCATACTATCCGCCTTCCAATCAACGCCCGTTCCTTCGGGAGGGTGAGGCGGGTTCCAATTTGCATGTAGAATGGCCAATTGAGTTGCGCGCGATGAATTCCTGGCCCGATGCCAGCGCCCTGACCGAGGCCGACCTAGGTCTGCCCGACAGCGGGCATTGGTTGCAGCGCCTCTCCGGTCTTCTTGTGAAGAATCGGCAAGTGATGGCGCAGGCCGAGGACGAGGATCGTTTGCGCGATGCCTATCACGAACAACTCGAGATTCGTCGCCTCGCTGCTTTCCGAGCGGCGAGTGCCTACATTTTGTCAGAAGGGAAACCCGAGGGCGAACGGTCTTCCGGGAACACCAGGCTTGCCCAGCCTATCCTGGCGCAGGAAGGGCCCTGTGCCTGGCCTGATCGTTGGGTCACCATCGGCTATTTCTGCCGAGCCATGCGCCGGGAACTGGAAAGACTTTCTGCGAAACACAGGCCGAAGGATGCCGATGCCCACATCGCAACGGCTGAAAGCTGGATCGCGCGCGCCGATGCCGTAGGTCCCGCATCGCCGGTGACCGAAGCTGACCGCAACACATTTCAGGACTGGACCCTTTCTCTGCAGCAGGACGAACGGAACGTGGTGCTGAATTATAGCGTGGGAGATTGCGTCATTCTCTCCTGCGTGGCCACGATCCGCCATTTTGCGTATGACCGCGACAAAGCGAAGCTAATCTCGCCTGTGGTCTACGAGGTTCTCGCCAGTCACTTTCAGGGCAATTCGGTCTGGGGGCTCAAGTTTTCGCAGATGCTGGGTTATGCGCCCTCCTCGCAACAGGCGCGCATGACAGATGATCCTGCCGTCTGTCTCCTCAGTCTGGCGAGTGACCAAGGTCTGGGCTGGATGTTTGGCGATGTGGGAGAAGCAACCTTTTGGATCTCATTGGCGGATCTTGAACACGCCACCTTCGACGGTGTCGCAGCCTTGGTCGAAGGGGGCTGAACTGGCGGTCGGCAAAATGACTCCGCCCCCTGTCGAAAATCACATGTTTGTCGGGCAGGGTTTGGAAGCCCGATAAGGCATCGCGTTCAATCTGTTTCTATGTCCGAAAAACACTATCGGATTGTAGAAATGTCCGACAACCTCGTGAACGGGGTTTTCCGTCACCGTGAAATGACCGCTATCGCACTATGCCTTCGCGGGCCGACAGTCCGTTAACCACCCAAAGCCGAACCTCAATAGGGCTCCAGGATGCTTAATTGCTGGAGGACGCCTGCCCATCCCCCTTGCGTAGAAGGGGGCGTCGTTGCGGCCGTGTGCGCCTCCGGGGTCAGTAATCTTTGGAATAGCGCAGGTTCGCCGACAATGCCGATGCGGTCGACGCCGGACGCGTTTTGCAGCTTGCCCATGGGGTTGAGCCCGCCGCCTGTTTGGACCGGAGACAAGGTGACGGGTGTTCAAACTCTTGACGAAGGGACTGCCCTCCCCCCTTTTCGATCCCGCCTGACAGGCGCGGGACGCTCAATAGGCATGGGAAGTCATGTCGGTTCCGTGGCTGATGCGCCGCCGCTTCCCAGCGCGGCCGGACCGGGCTAGGGATCGGTCATGACCGTCGCGCTCAATGTTTCCCGCTCCATCCTTGGACAACCCTGGCGCTGGCGTGGAGGAGGAGCGGATGCGCGCGATCCGGGCTATCTGCCCGACGATCTGGTGACGCAGCTGCTGCTGGCGCGCGGTTGCCCGCGTGAGGCGGTGGAGGCGCACCGCAATCCCACCATCCGCCACTTCATGCCCGATCCCAGCCTGTTCCGCGACATGGACGCCGCCGCCGATCGGCTGGCCGACGCGGTGCAGAAGGGCGAGCATGTCTGCATCTTCGGCGATTATGACGTGGACGGCGCGACGAGCGCGGCGCTGCTCATCCGGCTGCTGCGCGACCTGGGCCTGGCGGCGCGGCCCTATATCCCTGACCGGCTGATGGAGGGCTATGGTCCGTCGGGCGAGGCGCTGGTGCGGCTGGCGGGCGAGGGGGCGACCCTGATCGTCACGGTCGATTGCGGCGCGCAGGCGTTCGAGGCGCTGGCGATGGCGAAACAGGCGGGCGTCGACGTCGTCGTGGTCGATCATCATAAATGCGCCGCCGCGCTTCCCGAAGCCTTCGCGTTGGTCAATCCCAACCGGCTGGACGAAGCGGAGGAAGCGGCGGCGCACGGGCACCTCGCCGCCGTCGGCGTCGCCTTCCTGCTGGGCGCGGCGGTGATTCGGGTGCTGCGCGCGCGGGGCTGGTTCGCCCGGCGCGACGAGCCTGCGCTCATGGAGCTTCTGGACATCGTTGCGCTGGGCACGGTGGCGGACGTTGCGCAGCTCCGGGGTCTCAACCGCGCCTTTGTCGCGCAGGGGCTCAAGGTCATGGCGAAGCGCCGCAACATCGGGCTTGCCGCGCTGATCGACGCCAGCCGTCTCAGCCGCGCGCCGCTCTGCCACGATCTGGGCTTTGCCTTGGGCCCGCGCATCAATGCGGGCGGGCGCGTGGGGAAGGCGGACCTTGGCGTACGCCTGCTCACGACGGAAGATCCGCTGGAGGCCGCGAGCATCGCCGCCGAACTCGACCAGTTCAACGAAGAACGGCGCGTGATCGAAGCCGCGGTTCAGGCCGAGGCGGAGGAACTGCTCGGCGCGCAGGGCAATCGCGCCGTCGCGCTGATCGCCGGGGCCGGATGGCATCCCGGCGTCATCGGCATCGTCGCGGGCCGCATCAAGGAAAAGGCGGGCCGCCCGGCCATCATTATCGCACTGGACGAGGCGGGCGTCGGCAAGGGCTCTGGGCGCTCCATCTCCGGCGTGGATCTGGGCGCGGCGGTGCTTGCCGCCAAGGACAGCGGCCTGCTGGTGGCGGGCGGCGGCCATGCAATGGCGGCGGGGCTGACGGTGGCGGCGGACAAGGTGGACGCGCTCGCCGACTTCCTTGACGACCGGCTGGCGAGCGCCGTCGCCCGCGCGCGCGACGACCGCGCGCTGCTGATCGACGCGGTGCTGGCTCCCGCCGGCGTCAATCCGGACTTCGTCGCCGCGATCGAGGCGGGCGGCCCCTATGGCGCGGGCTGGCCCGCCCCGCTCATCGCCGCCGGGCCGATGCGCGTGATCAAGGCCGATGTCGTGGGCAACGGCCATCTGCGCGCGATCATGGCGGGGGAGGATGGGCGCTCGATCAAGACCATCGCCTTCCGACAGGCGGAAAGCGATCTGGGCCAGGCGATATTAGGCGCCCCGCGCGATCGCCGCCTGTGGGTGGCGGGCCGCGCCAAGATCGACGATTGGGGCTCCCGCCCCGCCGCCGAGCTTCATCTGGAGGACGCGGCCTGGGTCGACTGAAAAGCGATGGCATTTTCCTGCCTCAGGGGGTTGACCGCGCCCAAGTCACCCCCTAATGCCGCCCTCGCTTCGCAGCGCCGCCAAAGCGGTTCTGCATGTGGCCCCTTCGTCTAGCGGTTAGGACGCGGCCCTTTCACGGCTGAAACACGGGTTCGATTCCCGTAGGGGTCACCATTAGCTATATTTCGGGGTTGGCGGAAACGCGGCCCTGAAATCCCCCCGACACCCGACCGTTTGAAGCACAGGGACAAAACCCCGAGGGGGCCGTTGTTCATGCGGTTTCCTGGCGCTTTGCTGGAGGAGCAGGCGTGGAACTGAGCGCCGCTCGTTGCGCATCCGATTTTCTTGTCGTGCGTTGGGGACGGCATGATCGACACATTTTCGATGCTGCCCCACCTGCTGCCGATCGCCGTCGCCTATTGCCTGGCGATCCCGATCGGGTGGAACCGGGAGCGGGAGGAGAGGAGCGCCGGCCTGCGGACATTTCCGCTGGTCGCGGTGGCGAGCTGCGGGTTCGTCCAGGCGGTCGAAGCCACGATGATCCATGATCCTTCCGCCCTCGCCCGCGTGCTGGAGGGGGTGATCGCCGGTATCGGCTTTCTGGGCGGCGGTGCGATCCTGCAGCAGCGGCGCTCGGTCAAGGGGATGGCGACGGCGGCGAGCCTGTGGATCACGGGCGCGATTGGGGTCGCAGTGGGCCTGGGCGGCTATGACGTAGCGGTCGTCCTCACCATCTTCACCCTGCTCACCTTCTGGATCATGGCTCCGCTCAAACCCGCCCGGAATGAGCGCGACGATGATGAAAAGACCGGCAAAGGCGAAGCTCCGCGCTGACGGGCCGCCTTGGCCATTACAGCAGGAACTGAGTGATCCACTCGCAGATCAGCGCGGGCTTATTCTCGCCCTCGATCTCGACCGTGGCCTCGGTCGTGACCTGAAACTGGCCGGGGCGTTTTTGGGTGACGTCCTGGCAGATGAAGCGGCCGCGCACGCGCTTGCCCGACAAAACGGGGCTGAGGAACCGCAGCTTGTTGCTGCCGTAATTCACCTCGGTGGCTCCGTCGGGCAATGCCGGGCGCGCGCTTTCCGCCAGCAGCGGCAGGAGCGAGAGAGTCAGGAAACCGTGGGCGATGGTCTGGCCGAAGGGCGATTCTTTCGCGCGCACCGGGTCGACATGGATATATTGCCGGTCGCCTGTCGCTTCGGCGAAACGATCGATCATCAACTGATCGACGAGGATCCAGTCGGACACCTCCTCTACGCCCAGGCGGTTTTCGAAAAATAGGAGGTCTTGGCTCATAGCGGCTCCGGCGGGAAAGGCTGCGAAAGATCGTCAGCCTAGACGGGCGTGGAGCCGCGTCAATCCCAGACTTTGCGCCCTTCGCCCTTCTCAAGCGTTCGACGGTCATGGAGGAGCAGATGGCTGATCCGCGATCCCCGATCCGTGACGCCGACGGCTTGGCGTCGATCCTGCCGCACCGCGCCGTTCGCCATGTCTTGCAGCGCAATGTGTCGCAGATGTTCGGTTCGGGCGGGGAGAGGATCAACCTCGACACGCCGCCGGGAGACGAGGGGCTGTTCGGCCCGCGCTCCATGGCCTGGCGCGTCCACGCCGATTTCACGACCATGATGGCGGGCGGGATCGCCGCGCTGCTGCTCCAGATGCTGCATCCCGCCGCGCTCGCGGGAATCTGGGACCATTCCAATTTCCGGCAGGATCGCAGCGGGCGGCTGCGCCGCACCGCCCAGTTCATCGCCGGCACCACTTATGGCGGGACCGCCGAGGCCGAGCGGCTGATCGCGCGCGTCCGCGCCGTGCATGATCGGGTCGAGGGCAGCTTGCCCGACGGCACCCCTTATCGCGCCAATGATCCGGTTCTGCTCTGCTGGGTGCATGTGGCCGAAGTCTATTGCTTTATGGCCGCCTATCGCCGCTATCGCGCGCCGCTGCTCTCCGCGCGCGAGGAAGACGCCTATTATGCGGAGATGGCGCGCCTTGGCGAACGGGTGGGCGCGCAGGGCATCCCGTGCACGGGCAGGGCGGTCGAGGACTATCTCTTCGCGATGCGGCCCCATCTGCGCTGCGATGATCGCACGCGGGAGGTCACGTCGGCGATTCTTCAGCCCTCGCCCGGTTTGATCACGGGGCCGTTCAGTCACGCCGCCATCGACGCCGCGATCGACCTGCTGCCGGGCTGGGCGGCGCGGATGCACGGCTTCGATCTCGGGGCGCGGCGGCATCTGGCGCGGGCGGGCCTTGCCGGCATTGGCGTCCTCTTGCGGTGGGCGCTTCAGGGCGGGTCATCTCGTCGCGCGCATCGGCGTGTCGCCGCGAAACCGCCGGGCTGAAGATCAGCGCTCGTCAGCTGCCCGCGCGCCGCTGCACGGCCTTGCGCGAGAAGATATTGAGCATCTCCACCAGGCTGGAAAAGGCCATGGCGGCGTAGATATAGCCCTTGGGCACATGGACGCCGAACCCGTCGGCGATCAGCACCGCGCCGATCATCAGCAAAAAGCCCAGCGCCAGCATCACCACCGTGGGGTTGCGGGAGATGAAATTGGCGAGCGGGTCGGCCGCCAGCAGCATGACCGTCACCGCCGCCAGCACGGCGATGACCATCACCGCCAGATTGTCGGTCATGCCGACCGCCGTCAGGATGGAATCGATCGAAAACACCATGTCCAGCAGGATGATCTGCACGATCGCCGCGCCGAAGGTCATGGTGACGACGCCCTTCTTTTCGAACATGTCGTCGCCCGGCGCCGGGTCGACATTATGGTGGATTTCCTTCGTCGCCTTCCACAGCAGGAACAGCCCGCCCGCGATCAGGATGAGGTCACGCCAGGAAAATTGCGTCTCGAAGCTCGGATCGCCATGGGCGGTGAGCGGGCCGGTGACGCCAAGGTCGAACACCGGCGCGGTCAGGCCCACCAGCCAGGCGATCATCGACAGCAGCACCAACCGCATGCCCAGCGCCAGCCCGATGCCGATGCGCCGCGCTCGTGGCCGGGATGCTTCGGGCAGCTTGTTGGTGAGGATGGAAATGAAGATGAGATTGTCGATCCCCAACACCACCTCCATCACGACGAGGGCGAGCAGCGCCGCCCAGGCGGTAGGATCGGTAAAAAGGGCGACCAGGCTGTCCATCATATTCTCCGTCATTGTCAGGCGGTTGATCGCACCCTTTTCAACGAGCCTGCCCGCGCTGACAATCTTCTTGTGACATGGATGGACGCGCGGAACCGCCGTCCCCTCCGGTCCGTTCCTTCTCCATCATCACAGCGTCAGGAGTAGATCATGGCGAACTGGCGGTCCGAACCCGACCCGCATCGCGAGGATCTGGCGGCGCGCGCTTCGCCCGAGCCAAGGATGCCGACGGCCAAGGAGAAGCAGCAGATCGCCGACGCGCAGAAGCGGGCGGCGAAGGAGAGGGCGGCCATGCGCGCCGCCGGCTTTGGCGATCACAAGGGCTCCGAAACCTAGCGGCGTCCGAGCCGCCGCCGGTTCTTGCCCACCGCCTTGCGATAATGCGCCACCGAAGCCTTCATCGCCGCATCGGGGCTCCCGCCCAGACCGCCGGTCATCGCCTTCCACTGAAGCACGCCGACCGCTTCGATCTTCTCGACCACCATGCGCTGCGCTTCGGCCATCGCCCTGGCGTCCCCCGTCAGCAATTTGGGGATGCGCAGCCCGATCACGGTCCACGCCTCCAGTCCCAGCCGCCAGCTGTCGAATGTGAGCCCTATGGGATCAGTCTTCTTCATGAGCGCTTATCCGCCAAGGAAGCCGGGCAGGGGTGTGGATATGCATGGGAGGAACGCTCCTTCTCGGGGAAGTGGGGAGAACTGGCAGGCGGCCAGCATCGTTCCACGGGAAAATCGGGACGCTCATGAGATGGCCGCCGCAAGCTGGAACAAAAGGCCGGACAATCCGGTTTGAACGGGGACGAAGCGGCGGGTTTCATCACCGGCTCAGGAGGGCCGTGGAGGATGTCATGGTGACGCTTACCCCGCTGGAGATAGGGCTGGGACTGACGAGGCCCAGTCGCTTCGGCGACACTGACTATCGCCGAAGAGATTTGCACTGACGGAATAGGAAAAGGAGCCGCCGCTTACTGCTATGGGTAAGCGGCGGCTCCCTCTTTATCAGGCGCTGGCGGTGAGCGCCGACCGCTTGAGATCAAACCGGTCCGCGTCCATCACCTTGACCCAGGCGGCGATGAAGTCATCGATGAACTGCCCCTCCGCATCAGCCGAAGCATAGACCTCCGCCAGCGCGCGAAGCTGCGAGTTCGACCCGAAGACCAGATCGACGCGCGTCGCCGTCCATTTCTGCTCGTCCGTCTCGCGGCAGGAGCCGATGAAAAGGTCGCCCTTCTCGCTCTCCGCCTTCCACGCCGTGCCCATGTCGAGCTGGTTGACGAAGAAGTCATTGGTCAGCTGCCCCGGCCGGTCCGTGAAGACGCCATGCGCCGACCCGCGATGATTGGCGTCCAGGACGCGCAGCCCACCGACCAGCACCGTCATCTGCGGGGCGCTGAGGCGCAGCAGGCTGGCGCGGTCGATCAGCAGTTCCTCGACGGGCACGCGGAAGCTGACCGGCAGATAGTTGCGGAACCCGTCCACCTTCGGCTCCAGCACCGCGAAGCCTTCGACATCGGTCTGTTCCTGCGACGCATCGGTGCGGCCCGGCGTGAAGGGCGCGACCACGTCATGTCCCGCATCCTTCGCCGCCTTCTCGATCCCCACCGATCCGCCGAGCACGATCAGGTCGGCGATGCTTACCTTCTTGCCGCCCGTGGCGCTCGCGTCGAAATCGGCCTTGATGCGCTCCAGCACGGTCAGCACCCGCGCCAGCTGTTCGGGTTGGTTGACGTCCCAGTCCTTTTGCGGGGCGAGGCGAATGCGCGCGCCGTTAGCGCCGCCGCGCCGGTCCGATCCGCGGAAGGTCGAGGCCGAAGCCCAGGCCGTCTGCACCAGTTCGGAAACGGTAAGGCCCGACTGTGCGATCTTTTGCTTGAGCGCGACGATGTCGGCTTCCTCGACCAGCGCATGATCCCTCGCCGGGATCGGATCCTGCCAGATCAGGTCTTCGGCCGGCACGTCGGGACCGAGATAGCGCGCCCTTGGCCCCATGTCGCGATGGGTGAGCTTGAACCAGGCGCGGGCGAAGGCGTCGGCGAACGCCGCCTGATCGTTTCGGAACCGTTCGGCGATGGCGCGATAGGCCGGGTCGGCCTTGAACGCCATGTCGGCGGTCGTCATCATCGTCGGCAGGCGCTTGTCGGGGCTGTGCGCGCCGGGGGCCAGATCCTCCGGCTTCTGGCCGACCGGCCGCCACTGGTGCGCGCCCGCCGGGCTCTTCACCAGCGCATAGTCGTAATCCAGCAGCATGTGGAAGAAGCTGTCGTCCCAAGTAATGGGCGTCGGCGTCCACGCGCCCTCGATGCCGCTGGTGATGCTGTGGTCGCCCACGCCGGACTCATGCCCGCTTTGCCAGCCCAGCCCCTGCTGGGCGATGTCCGCGCCTTCGGGTTCCGCGCCGACCTTGGTCGCGTCGCCCGCGCCATGCGCCTTGCCGAACGTATGACCGCCCGCCGTCAGCGCCAGCGTCTCCTCATCATCCATCCCCATGCGCGCGAATGTTTCGCGGATGTCGCGCGCTGACTGGATGGGATCGGGGTTGCCGCCCGGCCCTTCGGGATTGACGTAGATGAGGCCCATCTGGATCGCGGCGAGCGGGTTCTCCAGCACCATTTCCTTGTCAGGCTGGATGCGGGTCTGGTTGTCCGGATGGCCGACCCATTGTTCCTCGGTCCCCCAATAAATGTCCTTCTCAGGCTCCCACACATCCTCCCGACCGCCGCCGAAGCCGAAAATCGGCCCGCCCATCGACTCGATCGCGACGTTGCCCGCCAGGATCATCAGGTCCGCCCAGCTCAGCTTGCGGCCATATTTCTGCTTGATCGGCCAGAGCAGACGGCGCGCCTTGTCGAGATTGGCGTTGTCGGGCCAGCTGTTGAGCGGCGCGAAGCGCTGTCCGCCCGAGGAGGATCCGCCGCGCCCGTCGCCGGTGCGGTAGGTGCCCGCGCTGTGCCAGGCCATGCGGATGAAGAAGGGGCCGTAATGGCCGTAATCCGCCGGCCACCAGGGCTGGCTGTCCGTCATCAGCGCCTCGAGGTCGCGCTTCACCGTTTCCAGATCGAGCGACTGGAACGCCTTGGCATAGTCGAACGACTCTCCCATCGGATTGGCGTGCGCGCCATTTTGATGGAGGATGTCGAGCGGCAGCGGATTGGGCCACCAGTCACGGTTCGTCCGGCCCAGCAAAGACCGGAGCGCGGCTGGCTTCTTTACGGGGCAGCCAAGCGGCGTTTCACCAGTTTTTGCGTCCATGACATGATTCCTTTTGATTGATGGGTGAAAGGCTAGGCCTGTTCCATCAATCAAGGAAGCAACTTAACTTCGCCATTCTGATCGAGAAAAGCGATCAACAGATATGTGCTTTACCTCATGGCGGGGGCATCATCATGCTTGTCGGGAGCCTGAGGAAAGGTGTAACGTGCGCGCATTGGCCATGAGGCGTTCCTCATGTCGAGACGATGCTTGCGCAGGCTCGAACACGGGCTGCATCGGCGCCAGTCCCGACAGAGGGCAGCAAGCAGAGCGCCTGTCATGGTGAGACCTCTAAGGGAGAGCGGCCATGGCAATTGCTCGTCCAGGTGACCTGACATCGTCCCGTGACGAATATGAAATCCGCAGGATCGGCCTGCCGGATCT
>DASVOF010000069.1:0-3951 GCA_036383495.1 Sphingobium sp.
CCCCTGCCCGACAGCTTCGCCGCCGCCGGTTTCGGTCCCGACCTTCTGGAACAAGCGGGGGTGTAGATCCCTTGCCGAGCATCCCGATCACCCGGTCGATCGCGATCGATACGGACGAGCTGAGCGAAACCTTCGTCCGGTCCACCGGCGCGGGCGGGCAGCATGTGAACACCACCGACAGCGCGGTGCAGCTTCGCTTCGACGTGGCGAACAGCCCGTCCCTTCCCGAAGCGGTCAAGCACAGGCTGGCGAACATCGCGGGACGCCGGATGACCGCCGACGGCGTGCTGATCCTGCGTTCGGAAGGATCGCGGTCGCAACTCATGAACCGGCAGGAAGTGGTCGCGCGGCTCGTCGACCTGATCCGGGAAGCCACGATCGTCCCCAAGGCGCGCAAACCCACCAAGCCCGGCAAGGCCGCCAAGGCCCGGCGCGTCGATACCAAGAAGGCGCGCAGTTCGGTGAAGCAGGGACGCGGCAAGGTGCGGCTGGATTGACGACATCGTCATGCCAGCGAAAGCTGGCATCTCAGGCGAGAGCGCACGACCCAGCCTCACGAGATCCCAGCTTGCGCTGGGACGACGGATTAAACAGCCGCTAGCCCCAGCCCCCGCCCCTCCCTATATCCGCGCCATGTTCGATTTCGCTCCCGCTTCGCATGCCGACAAGGCGACGCTTTACGATGACCTGCTTCTCGCCGCCGATGCGGTGACGAAGGATGAGCCCGACGCCATCGCCAACATGGCCAATATCTCGGCGCTGATCTGGCAATATCTGCCCGATCTCAACTGGGCGGGCTTTTACCGGATGGTCGGCGGCGAACTGGTGCTCGGCCCCTTTCAGGGCAAGCCCGCCTGTATCCGCATTCCCTTGGGGCGGGGCGTGTGCGGCGCGGCCGCCGCCTCGGCGCAGACGCAACTCGTCGAGGATGTGCACGCCTTTCCCGGCCATATCGCCTGCGACGCCGCCAGCGCTTCGGAAATCGTCGTCCCCATCGTGGTGGATGGCCGGGTGGTCGCGGTGCTCGATCTCGACAGCCCTGTCCCGGCACGGTTCGACGCCGCCGACCAAGCGGGGCTGGAGGCGTTCGTGGAACGGATCGCCGCCCGCATCGCCTGACCTTCCTGCTCCGTTTCGGGACAGCGTCGATCGCCGGCCCGCGTGGATCGGCGGGGATTACCATGCTAAACAAGCCGTTAACTGCGGTCGCCGTCAGCGACGGGCCACATCGAACGGGGAGTTGGCAATGCGTATCTGGAGCATCATCCTGGCAGGCGCGGGTGCGAGCATAGGGCTTGCGTCACCTCTCCTGGCGGAGCCCTCCCCGGCGGGCGCTCCCGTCGCCATGATGGGGAAGAGCTTTTCCGGATCGCGCCCCATACATGGCGGCATAGGCTCCGGAACGGTCGTGCATCGTTGGGGCCCGCGCTTTCAGGGCCGCTGGTTCGTGGGCTGGCGTGCGCCCGGCGGCTGGGCGGCCTATCGTCGCCCGGTCGTCGGCTATGTCCTGCCGCCCTATTGGACCAGTCCCAGCTATCGCATCGGCAATTACCGCGCCTATGGCCTGCCAGCTCCGGCCGATGGCTATGGCTGGTCGCGCTACTATGACGACGCCGTGATGATCGACGGCGATGGTCGGGTGAAGGACCGTCGCGACGGCGTCGACTGGGACAGGTCCGATGCTCTGCCCCCTCCGGGCGTGGGCTATGATGACGACGTCACAGCCCCGGAAGCTCCGAAGCAGTTGCATGAGGACCGGTTCGAAGGCGAGGACCATCGCAGCTATGGGGCCGACTATGACGCCCCCCATTATGCAGCCGTTCCCCTCGTCCGGCATCAGGATGGGCCAGGACAACCCGTGGTCACGACAACGCATGCCCCCGGCTATTTCGCCGACGGCTATTATTATCCCGGCGCGACGACGACCACCGTCGTGGTGCACCCGCAGGTGACGACCACCACAAGCTACGTCACTGAAACCCGGCGGCATGCCATCAGGCGCAAGGTTCGGCATAGCTGCAACTGTAAATAGGGACGTTGGTTTAGCCTGTGATCGCGACAGCTGTCCCGCGCCTCACCGGGCCGGGCAGCATTCGCCAACGCAGGAGAAGCCGGATGATCCACCATGTTTCGGTCGGAACCAACGATGTCGAGCGGGCGCGGGTCTTTTATGATCCGCTGATGGCGCTGCTGGGCTATCGCAGCGTCCGCGACCATCCCCATTCGCTGGACTATGGCGTCACGGACGCGGTTTTCAGCGTGGAGACCCCGGTGAACGGCGAGCCCGCCTCCTGCGGCAACGGAGTCCATGTCTGCTTCGTCGCGGCGGACCGGGACAGCGTGCAGGCGTTCCACCGGATGGCGCTGGAACTGGGCGGCGTCGATGAGGGCGCGCCGGGAGTGCGGCCCGATTATGACGCGCATTATTATGGCGCTTTCGTCCGCGATCCCGATGGCAACAAGATCGAGGCTGTCACCTTCTCCGCGAAATGACGGTCCGGACTACTTGCGGAAAATACCGGCCAGTTCGATCGGAATCGGCGGCTCATCACGCGGCAGGACGCAGCGAATGGCCTGCGCCTGCTCGTCCGGGTCGAAGCGGACCCAGCCGCTGCGGCTCAGCTTTTCGAGCGGGCGATAGCGGACCTTATATTGCATCCGCTGCGATCCCTCGACCCAGTAGCCGAGGTAGACATAGGGCAGCCCGGCCTTCGCCGCGCGCAGGATATGATCCATGATGATGAAGTTGCCCAGCCCCTTGCGATGCTCCAGATCGGGATCGAAGAAGCTGTAGATCATCGACAGCCCGTCGCCCTGCCGGTCGGTCAGGCAGGCGCCCACCAGTCTGCCGGGGCGGCCATTGACGCCGGGCTCGCGATATTCGACGACATGGCTTTCGACCGGGGTCTGTTCGACCATGTCGGCAAAGTCCATCTCGTCCATCTCGGTCATGCCGCCGCCCGGATGGCGGGCGCGCAGATAGCTTTGGAGAAGCGAGAACTGCTCTTCGGTCGACCAGGGCTTGCAGGCGGTGACGACAAGGTCGCTGTTGCGCCGGAGCAGCTTGCGCTGCGTGGCGTTGGGACGAAATTCCTCCGCCACGACGCGGACCGAGATGCAGGCGGCGCAATCGGCGCAGCTAGGCCGATAGGCGACATTCTGACTGCGGCGGAAACCGATGCGGCCCAGCGCATCGTTCAGTTCGGACGCGTTGTCGCCGCTGAGTTCGGTAAAGACCTTCCGCTCGCTCCTGCCCGGAATATAGGGGCACGGGCTGGGGTTCGTCACGAAAAAGCGAGGAAAGCGAAATGGTGCGCTCACGCCACGGTCTCCGTTCCAACGCTGCGCCAAACTTGAGTCATGAACAGACTATGCCGCCCGACGCTGTCCATGAAAAGGTCATTTACCACGAAAATAATACGTCCCGTGGGCAGTATCCAATCAGGCCACCTCGATCGGTGCGACCTCATATCCCGCATCGCGCAAGGCGGCGATCAACCGGTCCAGATGCTCGCCGTCGCGGGTCTCGCATTCGACGTCCAGACTGAGGCCCTTGGCCGGCAGATTGGTGAAGATGCGCTGGTGCGACAGTTCGAGGATGTTGACCGCTTCCTGATCGAAGATGCGCGCGACATGAAACAGCGCGCCCGGCCGGTCCTGAAGGATGACGCGCAACCGCGCGAGGCGACCGGAACGGGCCAGGTCGCGCAGCAGCACGTTCGCCAGCAGGCGCGTGTCGATGTTGCCGCCACACAGCACGATGCCGACGGCACGGTCCCGGAACCGGCCCGGATGGGCAAGCAGCGCTGCAAGCCCGGCCGCGCCGGCGCCTTCCACCACCGTCTTTTCGATGGTGAGCAACATGCTCAACGCTTTTTCCAGATCCCGTTCGGCAACCAGCACAATGTCGTCCACCAGATCGCGGACGATCTTGAAGGTCGTGCTGCCGGG
>DASVOF010000070.1:0-9480 GCA_036383495.1 Sphingobium sp.
GCCTTCTTCCCTCCGCCGCTGATCCGGACGCTCGCCAGCTTGGCGGCGTTCCCGCGCCACAAGCGGACCGCCGTCGCATCGGCGAAGCACAGCGCGCCGGGCTGCGCCACATCCACCAGCCAGAGGTTGGGCCGCTTCGCAGGAGCCACCGGCGCATCCCCCACAGTGCCACGCACCGCCCCGGTTCGCGCCCGCCGCACCCGCTTGGTGTCGAGCAGCGCCGCCAGCGTCACGCTGCTGGCCGGAGCCCCGCTCGCCGCCGCCGTCACGCCGAAGCTTCCCGGCCCCCGCAACGTCCGCGTGCCCTTCGCGTCCAGCAACGTCACCACGTCCCCGGCCTTCAGCGCCACCGTGCCGCCATCGGCCAGCTTGCGCCCCGCCGGATAGATTTTCGCCGAAGGTCCCGATGCCCGCACCACCAGCGTGTCGGCCGCCGCCGCCCCGGCCAGGCCCAGACAAAGCGCCATCGCTCCGCCTGCGATCGCCCGCCGCGCTCCCTTAGCCCAGACCATAGGTTGCTCCTTCCCCAATATATTCATACCGATACACCAGATTCGCGATCGCCGCATCCGTCGGATGACGCGCCGCCATCGCCTTAAGGTCATCCATCGCCCCGGTGCGCGCCGCCGCGTCCTCGCTATCGAAGGCCGCCAATATGCGCGTCAGCCCGCGCGCCTCTTCCGCCGGGAAATCCGGCGCCGGTTCGAAAATATCCACCGGCGTCGCCCGCCCGCGCAGCCGCACCCGTCCCATGGGACGCCACCAATCGAGGCCGGACCGCTCCATCGCCTCGCGACTGACCAGCACGCTGGTCTCCAGCGCCTTGTTCGCCGCCTCCAGCCGCGACGCCGTGTTCATGCTGTCGCCCAGCGCCGTATACTGAATCCGGCCCTCACCGCCGAAATTGCCGACGATCGCATCGCCATGATGCAGCCCCACGCGCGTGCGCCCGATCGGCGGCACCCCCGGCGGCAGGTCGCGCCGAAACGCTTCCCCCGCGCGCCACATCGCATAGGCGGCGAGCGCGGCGTTGCGTCCGTCATCCTCCCGCGCGATCGGCGCGCCCCAGAAGGCGACCACCGCATCGCCGACGAACTTGTCGATCGTGCCGCCATGCGCCAGCACCACGTCGCTCAGCATATCCAGATAGCGGTTGAGCAATTGCGCCACCATCTCCGGCGCGATCGCGTGGCTCAGCTTGGTGAAGCCTTCCAGATCGGTGAACAGGGTGAAGATAGCCCGCTTCTCGCCATGCAGCGCCAGCTTCTCCGGCTCCGCCAATATCTGCGTCGCGATGTCGCGGGGCAGATATTTGCCCAGCGCCGCCTGCGCGAACCGCCGCTGCTGCGACGTCACCGCCCGCGCGGCCGCGCTTACCGACGCAAAGGCGATCGCCCAGCCGAGGCCCCATCCCGCCGCCGGCAGGCCCTTGGTATCCCACCCACTCGCCTGCAACCACAGCGGCAACCCGGCGATCGCCGCCGCCTGCGCGACCAGCGCCGCAGCCAGCCAGAACCAGCGCAGTTCAGCGAGGCTGGTCAGCGCGGCGGCGACCACGACGAGCGCCGCCGCCAGCCACAAAAGCCCCCCCGGCACGGCAGGCAGCCGCGCCCCGTCCAGCAACTGCGCCAACATCGTCGCATGCACTTCCAGCCCGATCATCGTCGATTTCGCCTGCCGCCCCGACAGCGGCGTTTCGAACTGGTCGATATCGACGATATCGCCGCCGATCAGCACATGCCGTCCCCTCACCATCGGCGCGAGCGCGCTCGCCATGGCGGGATCGGCCAGCAGGTCGATCTGAAGGCTGGGGATTACCGGCTCCTCCGACCCGTCCGCCTGGCTACGCGGCAAGCGGAAACGGATCGCCCCGCGATAGTCCCGGAACGCCGCCGATGGCTCCATCGCTAAAGACAGCAGCGGCGGTTTGCCGGGCGTCGGGACCGGCCAGCTACGCGCGACATTGTCGGCGTCCGTCTCCAGCCGGATGCTCGCGGGCCGCACCCGGTCGGTGCGCGCCTGCGCGATGAAATGGTCGAGATATTGCTGCTGTTCGAAGATGATCTGTTCGCGATTGTCGCCCAGGCTGGCGTAGCCCAACCACACCGGCGTCCGCATCGCCTTGAACGCGGCGAGCAGTTCCCCATCCTCGTCCTGCGGCTGGTCGAAAAGAATATCAATGCCGATCGACCGCGCGCCCATCGCGTCGAGGTTGCGCAGCGCCCGCGCCAGCAACCCGCGATCCAGCGGCGAACGCTTGCGCGTCGCGATCAGCGTCTGGTCGTCATAGACGACCATCAACACGCGCTGGTCCTGCCCTACTCGCGGCGCGAATGTGGCCACGCGCCAGTCATACAGGCCGCGCTCCGCGTCAGCCGTCGGCATCTCGCGCTGCGACCCCTCGCCGCCCAGCGGCCGGTTCCAGTCCCAGCCCGCCACGAACAGTGCGACCGCCAGCAACAGCGCCGTCCCCGCCAATCGCCAGCGCCCGGCGTCCTGCACCACGCGCGCGCCCCGGCGCAGCAAGCCCCGCGCCGCCATGACGATCAGCGCCGGTCGATCAGCGGACGAGCGCCATCGCCAATGATCGCGAAGCCCGACCAGTAAAAGGGGTGCGACGTTTCCGCATCGTCCATCAGCCTGATCTGCGCCGCGCGCAACGCCTCGCCCACCGGCTCGTTCGGCGCGGCGGCGAACAGGCCGCCGATCAGCCTTTCGGTGGCCTGATATTCCTCCGGCGCGGGCCAATGGCTGGCGATCACCGACCGGCTGCCCGCGCCGATGAAGGCGCGCACCAGCCCGTCAAGCGCCCCGCCGCCGCCCGAAAGCCCCGCCGCCCGCGTCGTCTCCACGCCCGCCGCGCCCGCCGTGTCGCATGCCGACAGCACGACCAGATCGGCGTTCAACCGCATGTCGAAAATCTCGCCAAATTGCAGCAGCCCGTCTGATCCGGGCTTGCCCGCGAAGCTGGTCAGCAACGCAGGCCGCGCCGGGCAGCCCGCGCGCGGCGGCGTCACCAACCCATGGGTGGCGAAATGCAGGATGCGGAAATGATCCAGGTCGCTCCGCCCCAGCACCGCCTGGTCGGTAAAGGCCGCGCCCGTCACCAGCTCGCTGCCCTGCCCGCCGATCGCCTGCGCCGCCTGCCGCAGCTCGGTCGCGGGGATGGGGTGGTTCCACTGCGCGGGCGACCATCCGCAATCATCGCCTGCGCTCAGCCCCGGCAACGCCCCGCGCGTCAGCGCGGCGAAGCGCGGTCCAGCCAGCGGCGCATTGTCGCCAAAGCCGATATAGCTCTGCGCCGCCGTCGACGCCGCCGTCAGCCGCGCATCCCGGAACGCGCGGGCCGACAGCGCCGTGCTCACCGCATGATCGCGGCCCAGCCAGTCCACGCCACGGAAATCGAACTCGTCGCCGCCCTTGGCCACGCGCGCCTCATAGGCGTCCACGCCCTGCTGGCTCGCGACCAGCAGGTTCACCGGCAGTTGCAGCATCGCCCCATCGGGTTCGAAGATCAGATGCCCGACCCCCTTCAACCGCGCGTCGATCGGTCCGAACAGGTCGAGATAAAGGCTGCGCGCCACCGGCAGGTCGAGCGCATAGGTGGTCTGCGCCCCATTGACGTCGATCGAAATCGTCTCCCGCAGCGCGGCGACCTTACGCGCCATCTCGCTCGCGCTCACGCCCAGTCGGAAGCCGGTCGCCCCCTGCCCGTCGATCCACAGCGCGTAGACCGCGTCGCCCAGCTGGGCGAGCTTGTAATAGCCCTCCCCGGCCTTCAGCGTCGCGCGCATTTCGGGCAGCGTCAGCACCATCGGGCTCACCGCTCGATATTGCGGATAGGCCGCCAATGCCGCCAGCGTCGTCGCCTGCTCTCCAGATAGGGCGTCGATCTCCGCCTGCTGCCGCGCTATCTCATCCGCCGCGCCAACGCCGCCCTTGGCCTGCATCATCTGCGCCAGCGCGATACGGCTGCGTTCGATGTCGCGCGACAGCGACACCGACTGCCGGAACAGCCGCGCCGCCTCGCCATCGCCGGCGGACAGTTCGCGGCTGAGCAGCTCCAGCGTCTCGGCAGCCCCCGGCCGCACCAGCAATTGCGACGCTTCGAACAGGTCGGCCACCAGTTCGGGCCGCTTGGGCATCTCGCTCGAAAGCAGCGCGAAATAGGGCTGTAACTGGTTGGCCATCGCCGTCAGCGTGCCCCGGCTCGCCACCGTCGACGCCATGATCGCGCGATAGGTTTTCAGCGCGTCCTCGGTCCGCCCGCGCCGCGCCAGAAAAGCGCCCTTCCGCGCCCGCGCGCCGTTCAGCGCCATCGTCTCGGGATATTGCGCCGCCAGCAACGCAACCGCCTGATCCAGCCGCCCCTCAGCCGCGCCGAAATCGCCCTCCGCCTCGTGCGTCAGGGCGATCTCGCCCAGCAGCTGCGCGCGCAGCCGGGCGATCGACGTCACCCGCCCGTCCCGTATCGCCACCGCATCGGTCAGCGCCTTGTTCAGCACGGCCCGCGCCTCACGGGGCTCCCCCGACAGGCGCAATATCGTGCCACGCAACTGCTGCGCCTGCGCATCCAGGATCGCCGCCCGCTCTCCCGGCGTCAAAGCCATATCCTGCCGCACGCCCAGCGCCCGCGTCTCTGGCGCGCCGCTGCTCAACTCCACCGCCACATCGGCCGGCAGCGTGAACCCGCCGTCGCTCTCCGCCCCCTGCGCCGCACCGCCCTCCGGCGACCGGTCCAGAATGGCGAGCGCGCCCTTCAGATCCTGCTGATTGATATGATGCACCGCCTCGAAATTGCGACGGAGGCGCAACTGCACGGGGTCAGCGGTGGCAATCCGCCGCGCCCCTGCAAAGGCGGCGTCCGCCTGATCGAACTGCCCCAGGTTCGACAATTGCAGGCCATGATTGACCGCATATTCATGCGCCCGGTTCGCCCGCTCGACAGGCGTCAGGGAACGGCTGTCCGGATCGCGCGCCAGCCGGTCGCTCAAACTGTCGAAAAACTCCGCCGCCTCGGCATAATTGCCCGATGCGTTCCGCCGATAGCCTTCCGCCAGGACCGTCTGCGGGTCCAGCGCCGCCGCCTGCATCCGCGCGAACGCCGCGCCGTCGCCTGCGCCCACCGTCACGATATCCAGCTTGCCCGGAACGGTCCGCCCCAGCATCACCGTGCGCAGCCCCAGGTCGAGCGCGCTTGCATAGGGGGCGATCCCCTGCGCGACATAGACGGTCTTGCCACGCTCCACGGTCAGGATGCGGTAAGCCCCCGCCTCGCCGCTGCAATTGCGCGCGCTCGCAGCGCCGATATCGGGCAGCGTCACCCCGCCCGGCGCGCTGCAATTCACCGCCGCCCGGCGCGACGCCGCCAGCCTGTCGAGCAACGCCGCGTCGCCATCGCCCCGCCGCAGGGCGTATATCTGTCCCACGGGCCGCGCCACGTCGCGGCACACAATGGTCCATGCGCGATCGAACATGGTCCGCGCCGCCGGATCGCCATTGGCGCTCTGCGCCTGGCACAGCGCCCCGCCGCCGCTGCCGATGCGGAAACTGTCCTGCAACAACGGCCGGTCATCGCCGGTCCGCGCGCTCGCCACCGCCGACAGGCTGAGGACGCTCAGCCCGGCCAGTACGCGACCCATTATTCCCATGACGCTCAAAGGCTTATCCCCCAGCCTCGCCGGATCTGTCCGTGCGAGCCCCCCGCTGCGACCCCAGCCCATTCTTCATAGCGCCCCCGCAGTCCGCCGCAAGATCAAATGCCGCTACGTCGCCGGGCGGTTGCTCAGTTCCCCCCGCCGGCGTAATAGACAAAAGGGATGAACGCGGCTTTAGCCGTGTTCCGTCCTTCCTTCAAAAGAGGATGGTCTGTTTCTCCGCAGGGCGCTACGCCTCTCCAACCTGCGTTATTGACGCTGGCATTTGGGTGGAGGAGGATGCGCCATGACCTGGCCTGAAGGCACCGGCGAAATGGCGGAGATGATACGCACGTTCGACTGGACGGCGACGTCGCTCGGCCCGGTGGAAAGCTGGCCGCGCAATCTGCGTCAGACAATCGAACTGATCCTGGCCCATCCGCTGCCCATGGCCCTGTTCTGGGGGCCGGAACACATCCATCTCTACAATGACGATTACGCCCGCTTGCTACAGTACAAGCATCCCGCCTCGCTCGGCCAGCCGCTGCACGCAATCTGGCCAGAGGTGGAACATTTCAATCGGCAGGTTTTCGCTCGCGTCTTCCAGGGGGAGTCTATCCTGCAAAAGGATGAACTCTATCCCAGCGACGCCGAAACCGGCGCCTTGCAACATAATTGGTTCCTCCTCGCTTACAGCCCGGCGCGGGACGATGACGGTCATGTCGCCGGCGTGTTGGTGACAGTCATGAACGTGACCCGCCAGGTGTCCGCCGAACACCTCCTGCGGGATGCGGAGGAACGACAGGCTTTCCTGCTCCGCCTGAGCGATGCGCTGCGCCCTCTGAGCGATCCTGCCGCGGTGCAAAAAACGGCGACGCTCATGATGAACCAACGGTTCGGCGCCACCCGCTCCGCCTATCTGGAGCTTGGCCCGGATGGCGATCTGGTGACGACGGTGGAGGGACAGAAAGCCGGCTCGACCCGGATGCCCCGGCAGTTCCGAATCTCCGATTTCAGCGCCTGGTCCGCCGAGGCTTTCGCACAGGGGCGCGGCGTCCCGATCGACGACATAGATCAGGATCCGCGCCTCAGTGACGCCGCCCGGGCCACCTTTCGTGCGATGGGCATGCGAGCGGCGGCGGGCGTGCCGCTCTGCAAGGGCGGGCGCCCCGTGGCCGCGGTGGGTATCGGCCTGGCATCGCCCCACAAATGGACTCGAAGCGACCTTTATCTGCTGGAGGAAGTGGCGAAGCGCACCTGGGAGGCGCTGGAACGCGCCCGCGCGGAAACCGACCTTCGGCAAAGCGAGCAGCGACTTCAGCTCGCGCTTGACGCCACGTCGATGGGCACCTTCGTATGGAATCTCCAAACCAACGCCATCGACTATGACGCCCGCGCCAAGGATCTGTTGGGACAGCCGCAATGGCCGACCGTTAACCTGGGCGCATTCCTGACGGAACTCATCCATCCTGACGACCGGGACCGGTTCGCCCAAGGTTCCAAACGCATGTTGGCGCCGGACAGCGATGGGCAGTTTTGGGAGGAATTCCGCACACGCCTTCCCGACGGACGAATACGCTGGTTGGCGGTCGCATCACGGGCCGTGTCCCAGGAGGGCGGCCCCCCCACCCATGTGGTCGGGACGGTGCGGGACGTCACCGTCACGCGCGAAGTGCAGGACGCGATCCAGGCCAGCGAGGAACGGTTGCGCATCCTCGTCGCCGAACTCCAGCACCGTGTGCGCAACATCCTCACGGTCGTCCGCTCTGTCTTTTCCCGTACGGTCGAAGCAGGCGGCGAAGCCCAGGATGTTGCCGATCATTTCCGGGGGCGCCTCGACGCGCTGGCCCGCACCCAGGTGGTCATGACGCAAACTGCCGCCGGCACCGCCGACCTTGAAAATCTCATCCGCGACGAGTTGATGAGCGTCGGCGTCCACGACGGCGTCAATGTCCGGATCGAGGGTCCCGACGTGCTCCTCAGCTCCCGTATCGCCGAATCGCTCGGCCTTGCTATCCACGAACTCACCACCAATGCGCTTAAATATGGTGCGCTCAAGATCGAAGGCGCAAAGCTCGACATTCGTTGGACGGTGAGTCATGAACCCGATCGCCCGCTCCGGCTCGAATTCACCTGGCAGGAACAGGGCGTGCCCGCCATCTCGCTGAGCCCCGCGCGCGAAGGCTTCGGCCGCGAACTGATCGAGGAAGCCCTGCCCTATCGGCTGGGCGCCGAAACCCGGCTCGAATTTCGCGGCGGCGGGCTGCGCTGCACCCTGTCCGTGCCGCTGGACGTCGTGGATGCCGGACTGCCGCCCCTTGACCGCATGCTGTCCAACGAACAACCCTGAAGGCGGCTCTTTCAAAAACTCGCGGTCAGATTGAAGGACGTGTAGCGCGTCCACTTGCCCGGCGGCGCGTTGGGCGCTTCCCGCAGGAACCGCCCCTTGGCCAATAGCAGCCCGTCAAATTCGAACCGCAGCCGTTCGGGCGTTATCCAATAGCGCACACGTCCTTCCAGCTGATGGCCGGCGAAGCGTCCTGACCGGCCCGCGCCGTCGCGGACGCCGGTCGTCGAAAAGGCGTCGGTGCGCGATTCCAGCCACATCGGCCGATAGACGGCGAACGCGTCCCAGCGTTTGCCCGGCGTCGCCTCCAGCCGGATACCCGGCGTCACGATATTGGCGCGCGCCACGGCGTTATACAGGCCCGCCGGAGCCAGGTCGGCCCGCCGCATCCCGAACAGCGTGTCGAACCGGCCATAACGTCCCCCTGGCCGGTCGCCGGTGGCGCGGTCGAACTCGACCGACAGGCGCGGTTTCCAGCTGCCCGGAAAGCTGTAGCCAACGTCGACATGCAGGAAGCTGCCGCGGACCGGCCGCCGCGCGGCGGCCGGCGCAAGCGATGCGCTGACTGTCCCCGTCTGCCAGAACGCCTCCACCTCATAATCGAATTTCCCGGCGGACGGCTCCCGGATGATCCGGCCGCCGAACGTATCGAGCGACCGGTCCCGCGTCGGGCGGCCCGGCGCGTCGCGCTCGCCCAGATGGAAATAGCTGAGTTCCGCCATGGCCGGGCCGATCGCCCTCGCCTTGCTGACAATCCCGCCCCACAGCACGAGGTCGAAACTCTCACGGTCGATCCGCACCCGGTTGTTCCTGACCGCTTCGGCGTCATCGGGACGGCGCATCTGCGGCAAAGTGTAGATCAGCACCGCCTTCACCCCATCCGGCGCGGACAGGTCCGCGCGCAGGCCCGTATAGCCGTTCGTCGTGTTGCGATAATCATCCGCAGCGACCAGCCGCCGCGACCCCAGGTTCAGCATGAAGCGCCCCGCCATCAGGCTGATCTTGCTCCCCTTGCCAAAAGGTTCGGCGATGTCGCCCGCGACATAGGCTTGCACCAGTTCCAGCGCGTTCACTTCGTTGGTCGAAATCGGCGTGCCCGGATCGGCGCCATAGGCCCGGCTGTCGAACAACTCCGCCCCCAGCCGGAGCGCGCCCGTCCGATATTCCGCCAGCAATTGCGTGCGCACGTTGAACAGGCTGTCGTCGCTATCGAAACCCGCGCGCGCCTGTCCGTCTATGGCTTCATAACGGAGCCGCACGCTGCCGCTGACCGACAGCACATCATCCTGCGCGTGGGCGGGCAGCGCCCCGGCCATCAGGGTCAGGACAGCGCCAATGACAGTTTTCATGGATACATCTATTTCCCAGAATCATTTTCTGTGATACAGATATATCATAATGACCACATCCACCACCCCCTGGCTCGCCCTGCTGCATCAGCTTCCGGCAAAGCCCCCCTATCTCCGCGTCAAGATCTGGCGACGTCTGCAAGCCATC
>DASVOF010000071.1:0-13108 GCA_036383495.1 Sphingobium sp.
TCACCAGCACGATCAGGCTGGCGACGACATAAAGGAATTTGCGGGCCAACCGGCGCTCTCCATATTGGGTGCTGTGCTGATGCGTCTCTGTCTGGCGCAAGCGTGACATGTGCGCAAGGACTTGAAGCCTGGGGACGCCAATGGTAGCGGCGGCGCATGTCGATAGACCTTCAAACCGTGAAAAAGATCGCCAGCCTTTCGCGCATTTCGGTAACGGATGCCGAAGCGGAGGCGATGGTGCCCGAACTCAACAACATCCTTGGCTGGGTGGAGCAACTGGGCGAGGTGGACGTAACCGGCGTCGAGCCGATGACCGCCGTCATCCCCAACAAATTGCGCCTGCGCGAGGATGCCGTGACCGACGGCAATGTGCGGGAACGGGTGCTGGCGAACGCGCCTCAGGCCGAGCATGGCTTCTTCGCGGTGCCGAAGGTGATTGAATAATGAGCAATCTGACGGACCTGACGGTCGCGGAAATTCGTGATGGTTTTCGGGGCGGTGATTTTTCCGCGCGTGAAGTGGCGGAGGCTTTCAACGCCAATGTCGCGGCGGCGAAGGCGCTGAATGCGTTTATTGTCGAGACGCCGGAAAAGGCGCTTGAGGCAGCCGATGCGGCCGACAAGGCGAAGGCTGCGGGTGAGGCGTTGAAGCCGCTTTCGGGCGTGCCGATTGGCATGAAGGACCTGTTCTGCACCGAGGGTGTGCAGACGACCGCTGCAAGCCACATGCTGGAGGGCTTCACGCCGACCTATGAGTCCACGGTTTCGAAGAAGCTGTGGGATGCGGGCGCGGGGATGTTGGGCAAGCTGAACCTCGACCAGTTCGCCATGGGGTCTTCGAACGAGACGAGCTATTTCGGCAATGTGATCTCGCCGTGGCGGCGGGGCGGCGGTGACAATGCCGCGCTGGCTCCGGGCGGGTCTTCGGGTGGGTCTTCGGCGGCGATTTCCGCGCGGCTTTGCCCAGCGGCGACGGGAACCGATACGGGCGGGTCGATCCGTCAGCCTGCGGCCTTTACCGGCATCAGCGGGATCAAGCCGACCTATGGGCGCTGCTCGCGCTGGGGCGTCGTCGCTTTCGCCTCGTCGCTCGACCAGGCCGGGCCGATGGCGCGGATAGTGCGCGACAATGCGATCCTGCTGGAGACGATGGCGGGGTTCGACCCCAAGGATTCGACTTCGCTCGATCTGGCGGTGCCGCAGTGGGAGGCAGGGCTGTCGAGCGATCTGCGCGGCAAGAAGGTCGGTATTCCCAAGGAATATCGCCCCGATGGCTTGAACGCGGAAATCTCCGCCATGTGGGATCGCGGGATCGCATGGCTGAAGGACGCCGGCGCGGAAGTGGTGGAAGTGTCGCTGCCGCATACCAAATATGCGCTGCCAACCTACTATATCATCGCCCCGGCCGAGGCTTCGTCGAACCTCGCCCGTTATGACGGCGTGCGCTATGGCCAGCGCGACCTGCCCGATGGGGCGGGCTTGCAGGACATGTATGCCGCGACGCGCGCCGCCGGTTTCGGACCGGAGGTGAAGCGCCGCATCATGATCGGCACCTATGTGCTGTCGGCGGGCTTCTACGACGCCTATTATACGCAGGCGCAGAAGGTCCGGGCGCTGATCGCGCGCGATTTCGAGCTGGCCTTCGAGAAGTGCGACCTGCTGCTGACGCCGACCGCGCCGAGCGCCTCCTTCGCGCTGGGCGAGAAGCAGGCTGATCCGCTGGCGATGTATTTGAACGACGTGTTCACGGTGCCGGCTTCGCTGGCGGGGCTGCCCGCCATGGCGGTGCCGGGTGGGCTGGACGGGCAGGGGTTGCCGTTGGGACTGCAAATCATCGGCAGGGCGCTGGACGAGCAGACCGTGCTGAACGCGGGCCTCGCCATTGAAGAGCGCGCGGGCTTTACGGCGCGGCCGGAGAAGTGGTGGTAAGCAATCCGTGCTCCTGCGAATGCAGGAGCCCAGGGCCATCTGGCTCTGCACTCACCCTGGGTTCCTGCCTTCGCAGGAACACATGAGGATAAGAAAATGACTGAATCAACCTATCGCATTCAGGGCGCAACCGGCGAGTGGGAGGTCGTGATCGGCCTGGAAGTCCATGCGCAGGTGACGAGCCAGGCGAAGCTCTTTTCCGGCGCGGCGACGGCTTTCGGGGCGGAGCCCAATACGCAGGTGTCGCTGGTCGATGCGGCGATGCCGGGCATGCTGCCTGTGCCTAACCGCGAGTGCATCCGGCAGGCGGTGCGCACCGGGATGGCGATCGACGCGAAGATCAACAAATGGTCGCGCTTTGACCGCAAGAACTACTTCTACGCTGATTTGCCGCAGGGCTATCAGATCAGCCAGCTTTATCACCCGCTGGTCGGCGAAGGCTCGATCGAGATCAATCTCGATGAGAAAAATCCCGATGCGCAAACCAAGACGATCGGCATCGAGCGCATCCATGTCGAGCAGGATGCGGGCAAGCTGATGCACGATCAGCATCCGACGCGCTCTTATGTCGACCTTAATCGGTCGGGCGTGGCGCTGATGGAGATTGTGTCGAAGCCGGACATGCGTTCGCCAGCGGAAGCAGGGGCTTATCTGGCGAAGCTGCGGACGATCCTGCGCTATGTCGGATCGTGCGACGGCAATATGGATCAGGGTTCCATGCGCGCCGACGTCAATGTGTCCGTGCGCAAGCCGGGGCATGAATTCGGGACGCGCACGGAGACGAAGAACGTCAACTCCGTCCGCTTCGTCATGGCGGTCGTGGAATATGAGGCGAGCCGTCAGGTCGACGTGCTGGAGGCCGGTGGCAAGATCGTTCAGGAAACGCGACTTTACGACCCGGACAAGAATGAGACGCGCTCCATGCGGTCGAAGGAAGACGCGCATGACTATCGCTACTTCCCCGATCCCGACCTGCTGCCGCTGGAACTGGACGATGCATTTCTGGAGGCGTGCCGCCAGTCGCTGCCCGAATTGCCGGACGTCAAGCGCAAGCGCTATGAGCAGGATCTGGGCCTTTCCGCCTACAACGCCGCGACGCTGACCGCCGATGCGGATACGGCGCGCTGGTTCGAGGCGCTGTTGGCCGAGGGCGCGCGCATCCAGAAGAAGAGCGAGGGCGAGGTCGCTAAGGCTTCGGCCAACTGGCTGCTGTCTGAGCTTTACGGGGCGCTGAACCGCCTGGGTAAAAGCCTGGAGGACAGCCCGGTAAACCCGGAAGCGGGCGCGGAGTTGCTGGCGCTGGTCGCGGACGGCACGATTTCGGGCACCATCGCCAAGCAGGTGTTCGAGATCATGCTCGAAACCGGCGGCAGCGCGTCCAAGATCGTCGAGGAAAAGGGCCTGAAGCAGACCAGCGACACCGGCGCGATCGAGGCGGCGGTGGCCAAGGTGCTGGCCGACAATGGCGACAAGGTCGCGCAGTTCAAGGCGGGCAAGGAAGCGCTGTTCGGCTTCTTCGTCGGACAGACGATGAAGGCGATGCAGGGCAAGGCCAATCCGCAGGTTGTCAACGAGTTGGTTCGCAAGGCGCTTGGCTGAAGCGAAATGTTCTCTAAGCCACTGAACTAACCTCGAATGTGGGGGGCGGCAAAGGTGGCGCGCAATTTGGCTGTTAGGCTTGCGTTGCTGGGGTGGGCGCTCCCGATGACGGCATTGGTTTCAGGCGGGCATCGGCGTGAGGCGGTGAACGCCGAGATCGAGACTTCGGCCATTATGCTCTGGGGTGACGCACGTTATATCGAGATCACCTCAGCATCCGTTCGCCCTGAGCTTGTCGAAGGGCTCCACTTCTCTTCAAAGAAAGAGAAGGGCTTCGACAGGCTCAGCCCGAACGGAGGTGGGGGGAGGGCATCCTGATTCTCTGCGTGACGCTCTAAAAGAAGGCGGGTTCAAGGTGGCGCCGGGTGCGGAACTACGGGCCAACGACGCCGATGGGGCACGTATCTTCGACTTTGCCGTGCACTCGTAAGACTATTCTGATCCGATCACTGGCGCAAAAAAAGGGACGCCGCTTGAGGAGCAAGCGGCGTCCCTTTCCGTGCGCCACGGGCTTCCGGGGGATGGAGCCCTTATGGCGGACTGGCGGACCGCGAGGGGTCAGGGGTGTGGCCCGTCAGTTCATTGGCTAGACGTTACGGGATCGGTTTTACCGTCGGAGAAAATGCGACGGCGCTTAAAAAGCGAAATCGAGGCCGATGCGCAGCGTCCGGGGGCGCAGGGGGGTGATGTAGTCGCCGCCCAGGTTGAACGGCGTGCCGAGCGAGAAGCGGTTGCCGGCGCTGTCCAGCAGGTTGGTGAGCGAGAGGGAAAGCTGGAGCGGGCCGCGCGCGAGGCTGGCGGTGAGGGCGGTGTCGACATAGTCGCCTTGGGTGCGGCCGAGGATGGGGCCGACGCCGAGTCGGGATTTGCCGACATAGCTGGCCGTGCCGTTCAGGTGCAGGCTGGCGGCATCGCTGAGTTGCGTGCGATAGTCGATGGCGAGCCGGCCGCCGAGATTGGCGACGTTGGGGAGCGCGAGGGACTGGCCCGCGAAGCGCAGCATTTGCACATAGTTTGTGGGGCGGTTGAGGCGGCTGTCATTGTGGATGATGCTGCCGTCCAGCGTGAGATTGGGCAGTGGGCGGACCACGATGCGGCCTTCCAGCGTATAGATGCGGCCGTCGCCGATATTGGCGGTGGTGGGAATGCCGATGCGGTCGATCACGTCGGCCTGGATGTCGTTCCAGTCGGTATAGGCGAAATTGGCGCTGAGCGCGATGAGATCGCGGCCGGGGACGCCCTTGCGGAAACCGAACTCCGCCGTCGAGGCGCGGTCGTTGCTGAAGCGCGCGACATGCTGGTCATCCACCGCCAGTCCGCCGGGGCGGAAGCCCTGCTGAAACCGGGCGTAGAGGGTGATGCCGGGCAAGGCGTCGGTCAGCAGCGAGAAGGAGGGGAGGAAGATGGTTTCGTTGCGGTTCGCCTGCGCCTCCGCCAGCGCGATGACGGTGGGGGACAGGAGGGGGATGGGGTCGATCGCGCGGCCCGACAGGCGGCTGTTGGTAAGGCGTCCGCCGAGCGTCGCGACGAAGCCTCGCAGGGGCTCGAAGGAGGCTTCGCCAAATAAAGTGGCTTCGCGGATTTGGTTGCGGACGCCGGTGGCGGTCGCGGGCAGGCCGCCGCCGTAGAGCGGAACGCCGGGGATCACCTCCACCATCACCGGGGCGGGGCCATAGGAGGTCAGCGAGCGGCTGATGTGGGACGTGCTTTCGAGATAGGACGCGCCCAATATCCAGCCCAGACCATTGTAGAGATCCCGCACCAGGCGGTTTTCGGTCGAAAAGATCGAAACCCGGTTGCGCTGGCGAAAGAGGCTGTCGGGGGTGTATGACTGGGTCGCGTCGTAGCTTTCCGACAGGATGTTGCGGACATAGCCGGTCGAAGAGACGAAGCGCAGATCATCCCATTGCCGCTCTATGCGGATATTGGCGAGGGCGTAGTCGGACGAATAGGGCTGGGCGACGCTGGAGGCGCGGGCGAGGCGGCCTACGCGTTTGCTGGCATATTGGGCGTCGTCGCCCTTGATCCGCTGGTAGAGGCCCGTGGCGTCGATCGTCCAGTTTTCGTTGGGAGCGAAGCGAAGCGTAGCCCGGCCGCCATAGGTGCGGGTGCGGTTGACGTCCTTATCGCGCAGCACATCGTCGATATAGCCCCCCTCTTGCACGCCATAGCCGACGATGCGCAGGGCGAGCTTTTCGGAGATGATGGGGAGGTTGAGGACGGCCGCCAGGTCGCCGCCGGGTTCGCCATGCTGGGTGGCGCTGGACCCCGCAGAGACCTGCCCACCGAACTGGGCGAGATTGGGCGGGTTGGGGATCATGCGGATGATGCCGCCCAGCGACCCCGCGCCGTAGAGCGTGCCCTGCGGGCCTTCCAATATCTCCACGCCCTGCATGTCGTAGAGTTTGAGGTCCGGGTCGGGCGCGGCGTAGTTGAGGCGCATGTCGCCCAGATATTGGCCCGTCGTCGCCTGGGTGGGACCCGCTACCCCGGAATCGGCGATGGCGCGCAGGAACAGCTTGTTGCGGCCAGCGCCGGCATGGGTGGAGCTGAGGCTCGCGACGCGGGCGAGCAGGGTGGCTGTGCCCGCAGCCGCATCTCCGCTGGAGAACCCGCTTTTGTCGATCGCCTCCACTACGCCGGGATAGCGGGGGAGCGGCATGTCGCGCTTTGAGGCGGTGACGATGATTTCGGCGGGCGGCTGAGGCGATGGCGAGGGGTCGGACCGGGCCGTCGCGCTGTCGGGCGCGGGGCGGCGGCGGACGATGCGCCAGGTGGATGCGCCGATCCGCTGGATGCTGGCGTCGGCGCCCCGGAGCAGGCGCTTCAGGGCGCTCTCGACCGAAAGGCGGCCGTTGACGGCCGGAGTGGGGATGTTCGCCAGAGACTGGTCGGACATGCCGATGCTCGCGCCGGTCTGGCGGCCGAGCGCGATCGCCGCCTCGCCCAGCCGTCCGGGGGCGATGCTGATCATCTGTCTGTCCGCCGCTTGCGCGGGCGAGGCGGCCGTTATGGCGAGGGCGGTGACGAAAAGCAGGTCAGCGTGGCGCGCCATCGCCCTCCTTCAGCAGCCAGCCGTCGCCCTGACGGACGGCGGAAAGGCCCATCAGCGGCGCGGCGGTCGCGAAAAAGCGTGCAGGATGGTCCTCCAGCCGGATGGTGCCGGTGAAGCGCATCGCCGCCGCTCCCGGCGTGGCGGTCAGCCGGACGCCGAGCGACCGGGCGATGTCGCCGCTGATCTGGTCGACCGGGGCGTTGGCGTAGGACAGCCGGCCCTGTCGCCAGCTCGCCACCGCATCGGGCGAGATAGTCATGACGCGCACACCGCTGGCGTCCTGCGTCAGGGCGCGGCCTGCGGGCAGGGCGATGGCCTCTGCCTGCGGATTGTAGATGACCTTGCCTTCGGACACGCCGATGCGGGTCGCGGTGGCGGTGCGGACGATGTTGAAGACGGTGCCGGCATCCTCGAACAGCGCGTCGCCGACGGTCACGCGAAACGGATCGTGGGCGTCGTGGCGGACGGTGAAGGCGGCCTCCCCGCTGTCGAGCGCGGCGAAGCGGCTGTTGTTGCGGTCGAGGCGCAGCGTGGTGCCGCCGTTCACGTCGATGCGCGTGCCATCCTCCAGCGCGATGCTGCGGGTTTCGCCGGGGCGGGTGGCGACGGTGTAGATGTCGGTGCGGCGGAGCGTTCCGATGGAGATCGCCGCGACCAGCGCCGCCGCAAGTGCGCTGCTGCCGACCCAGCGCATCGGACGCCAGCGGCGCTCGCCCGGATCGTTGGCGGGGATGGGAAGCGTGACGGGATCGGCGGGGAGGATGCCTGGCAGGTCCGCGTCGGCGGCCATGAGCGCATCATAGGCGGACGCGCGCGCGGGATCGGCCTCCAGCCACAGGGTGAAGTTTTCCCAGTCGGTAAATTCGGGGTCGCGCGTGCGGATCACCCACGCGAGCGCTTCCTCGTCAATCATGGCCTGTGCCCCAGTCATTCATGGCCCCTTATGGCGCAAGACGCCGCCGACCCGATCATTCCGTATCCAGCCTCTGCTTGAGCGCGAGCAGGGCATGATAGGCCTTTTGCAGATCCTTCTCCACGGTGGTGAGGCTGACGCCCAGTTCATCGGCGATCAGGCGCTGGCCGACACCCTCGATACGGAAGCGGCGGAACGCCAGTTCGACGCGCGGGCCAAGGTCGCGCAGCACCGCCTGCGCCTGTTCGAGCCGTTCATTGAGGATCAGGCGTTGGTCGATCGCGATGTCCTGCGACGGATCGGCCATGACGCCGCCTGCCCCCACAGCCCAATCCTGTTCCCGCCGCTCGCGCCGGGTGGCGGCGCGGTAGCGGTCCAGCATCAGGTTGTTCGCCATCCGGTAGAGATAGGGAAGCGGCTCCGCGACGGGGCCGATATCCTTCGCTTCCAGCTTCATCCACAGGTCCTGCACCATGTCCTCGGCATCCGCGCCCGCGCCGCGCGCGCGCAGGAAACGCAGCAGGGCGGGACGATTGTTCAGGAATATCGCAGAAAGGCCGGTGGCCATGCCGTTTTCAGGTCCCGTGCAGGTCAGGCGGCCTGCCATAACGGGCGATCGGGGCCTTTGGCAATGAGGGACCCCGCGCGCCATTGTCTTGGGCAAGCGGCTGCTTTAGCGAAAGAAGGGCGAAAGGCGGAGGTTCGATGCGGGTTGACGTTAGAGCGGCGGAGGCCGTGGGCATGGACCCGGAGCGGCTGGAGCAGCTGGCCGACCAGCTCGACCGGACCTATGTGGCGACGGGCAGGTTGCCGCATCTGCGCCTGCTGGTGTCGCGCGACGAGCGGGTGCTGCTGTCGCATGTGAGCGGGATGGCGCGGGCGGACGGCGAGCCGTTGCGCGAGGATTCGCTGTTCCGCATCGCGTCGATGACCAAGCCGGTGACGTCGCTCGCCTTCATGATGCTGGTCGAGCAGGGGCTGGCGGCGGTGGATGACGCGGTGACGGACGTGCTGCCGGAGTTCGCGGCGTTGCGCGTCGGGCTGGAAGGCGCGCCGCTTAAGCGACCGATGCGGATGATCGACCTGCTGCGGCATACGTGCGGGCTTACTTACGGATTGCAGCGGCAGACGCCTATCGACGCGCGCTATCGCGAACTGGGGCTCGACGAGTTTCAGCAGAAGCGCAGTCCGGACGCGTTCATCGCGGCGCTGGCCGAATTGCCGCTGGAATTTTCGCCCGGCGAGCGGTGGAATTATTCGGTGGCGACCGATGTATTGGGCGTGGTGGTGGAGCGGCTGAGCGGGGTCGACCTTGGCGAATTTTTCGCCCGGCGTATCTTTGGGCCGTTGGGCATGGGCGACACATTTTTCGATCTGCCGGACGACAAGATCGACCGGATGACCGACGCCTGGCAGCTGGGACAGGACGGGCGGCTGTCGCTCTACGACCGGGGTGAACGCAGCGGCTGGCGGCGCAGGCCGCAGCTGCGGTCGGGCGGGGGTGGGCTTATCTCCACGGCGGAGGATTATCACCGCTTCGCGCGGATGCTGCTGCGCGGGGGCGAACTGGACGGGGTGCGGCTCGCAGCGCCGGAGACGGTGGCGATGATGCGCAGCAATCAGCTGCCCGGCGGGGGCGATCTCGCCAGCCTCTCCTCCTCCATGTTCAGCGAGGCGGATTATGCCGGCGTAGGCTTCGGGCTGGGCTTCGCGACCGACCTGACGAGCGGGCAGTATTTCTGGGGCGGGGTGTTTTCGACATTTTTCTTCATCGATCCGGTTGAGCGGATCATCGGCATATTGATGACCCAGCATCTGCCGTCAAACGCCTATCCGGTGCGGCGCGAGCTGCGCGACGGCGTCCGTGCGGCGATCAAGGAACGAAAAGATCATGCTGCGCTGCGGAATTAGCTGTTGGCGGGGACGTGGGCGCTGTGCAATCATCACTTTCGGATTCTGCAGGGGGAAAGTCAGCGCATGAACCTCAAGGGCAACGCCACCCTTCCCAAGCCCGCGCCTCGGCAGGTCGATCCGCAGGTCCTTGCCCATGAAATCGTCGAACGGCTGACCTATCGCATCGGCAAGAACGCCGAAGCGGCCAAGCCGCATGACTGGCTCTATGCCGTCATCCTGTCGATCCGTGACCGGGTGATCGACGCGTGGATCGCTTCCACCCAGAAGACCTATGAGCAGCAGGGGCGGCGGGTCTATTATCTGAGCCTGGAATTCCTGATCGGGCGGCTGATGCGCGACGCGGCGTCCAACATGGAGATGCTGGACGACGTGCAGGCGGCGCTCGATTCGCTGGGCGTCGAACTGGACGTGATCGCGGCGCTGGAGCCGGACGCGGCGCTGGGCAATGGCGGGCTGGGACGGCTGGCGGCATGTTTCATGGAGAGCATGGCGACGGTGGACGTGCCCGCCTATGGCTATGGCATCCGCTATGTGAACGGCATGTTCCGGCAGGAGATTTCCGACGGCTGGCAGGTGGAACTGCCCGAGACGTGGCTGGCGCACGGCAATCCGTGGGAGTTCGAACGGCGCGAGGCGAGCTACGAGATCGGCTTTGGCGGACGGGTGGACCCGGCCGAGGGTGACGACGCCGGGCTTCACCAGATGCACTGGCGGCCGACGGAGCGCGTGATCGCGACCCCCTATGACACGCCGATCGTCGGCTGGCGGGGCAAGCGGGTCAACACGCTGCGGCTGTGGGAGGCGCAGCCGATCGACCCGATCCTGCTCGACAAGTTCAACGCGGGCGACCATCTGGGCGCGCTGGCGGAAAGTAATCGCGCCGAGGCGCTGACGCGGGTGCTCTATCCGGCGGACAGTTCGCCGGCGGGGCAGGAATTGCGGCTGCGGCAGGAATATTTCTTCTCGTCGGCATCGTTGCAGGACATTGTGCGGCGGCATATCCAGTATTTCGGCGATATCCGGACGCTGCCGGACAAGGCGGCGATCCAGCTGAACGACACGCATCCGGCGGTGGCGGTGGCCGAGTTGATGCGTATCTTCCTCGACGATCATGGGCTGGATTTCGACGAGGCGTGGGAGCTGACGCGGCGGACGTTCAGCTATACCAACCATACGCTGCTGCCCGAGGCGCTGGAAAGCTGGCCGGTGCCGCTGTTCGAGCGGATGCTGCCCCGCCATATGCAGATCGTCTATGCGGTGAACAGCCTGCTGCTGGCCGAGGCGCGGCGGTCGGGGCATTTCGATGACCGGGCGATCGGCGCGATCTCGCTGATTGACGAGGGCGGCGAGCGGCGGGTGCGGATGGGTAATCTGGCCTTCGCCGGATCGCACAGCGTCAACGGCGTGTCGGCGCTGCACACCGACCTGATGAAGGAGACGGTGTTCGCCGATTTCCACCGGCTCTATCCGGCACGGATCAACAACAAGACCAATGGCGTCACTTTCCGCCGCTGGCTGATGCAGTGCAATCATGGCCTG
Organism: Sphingobium sp.; assembly: GCA_036383495.1. Lineage (GTDB taxonomy): Bacteria > Pseudomonadota > Alphaproteobacteria > Sphingomonadales > Sphingomonadaceae > Sphingobium. Next base: position 10,949 of record DASVOF010000071.1, read on the forward strand.
TTCGAGCTGATCCGCGAGGCGATCGGCGACAGGTTCATGGATGATCCCGAAGCGCTGCGGGAGCTGGACCGGTTCGCCGACGACCGCGGGTTCCGGGAGAAGTTCGTCGCGGTGAAGCGGGCGAACAAGGCGGCGCTTTCCGACCTGTTGCGGCAGAGGGTCAATGCGCGGATCGATCCGTCGGCGCTGTTCGACATCCAGATCAAGCGCATCCACGAATATAAGCGCCAGCTGCTCAACATCGTCGAGGCGGTGTCGCTCTACGACCAGATCCGTTCGCATCCGGAGCGGGACTGGGCGCCGCGCGTCAAGCTGTTCGGCGGCAAGGCGGCGTCGAGCTACCATAACGCCAAGCTCATCATCAAGCTGGCCGGGGACGTGGCGCGGGCGGTCAATCACGACCCGGCGGTGCAGGGGCTGCTAAAGGTGCAGTTCGTGCCCAATTACAACGTCTCCATGGCCGAGATGATGATCCCGGCGGCGGACCTTTCCGAACAGATATCGACGGCGGGCATGGAGGCTTCGGGCACGGGGAACATGAAGTTCGCGGTCAATGGCGCGCTGACGATCGGCACGCTGGACGGCGCGAATGTCGAAATGCGCGACCATGTGGGCGAAGAGAATATCGTGATCTTCGGCCTCACCGCCGCGCAGGTGAATGAGCGGCGGGCCAATGGCTACAACCCGCGCGAGGTGATCGCGCAGAGCCGTGAACTGGCGCAGGCGCTGGACGCGATCGCGAGCGGCGTGTTCTCGCCGGATGATCCAAATCGCTACAAGGATCTGGTGAGCGGTATCTACGATCATGACTGGTTCATGGTGGCCGCAGATTTTGATAGCTATTCTGCGGCGCAACGTCATGTTGATGCGTTGTGGGGGGATCAGGCGCAATGGTCGAAAATGGCGATCCACAATGTGGCGCGGATGGGATGGTTCTCTTCGGACCGGACCATCAGGGAATATGCGACCGACATCTGGAAGGCGCTGTGACCCGGTGCTGACGCCGGATCAGATCGCCCGCCTGGTCGATGGCCGCGAGGACGATCCCTTTGCGACGCTGGGCGTGCATAAGGCCGATAAGGGCTTTACCGCCTGCGTGCTGCTACCCGAGGCGGTGAGCGTCACCGCGCATAGTCTGGACGGGAAGGCCGTGGGCGCGCTGGAACGGGTCGATGCGGGCGGGCTGTTTCATGGCAAGGTGTCGGTGCGCAAGCGGCAGCCGCTGCGCTATCACGCGGTCTATGCCGATGGCGGCGAATATCAGCTGGTCGATCCCTATGGGTTCGGGCCGGTGCTGGGTCCGCTCGACGATTATTATTTTGCCGAAGGATCGCACGGCCGCCTGTTCGACAAGCTGGGCGCGCATCTGATCTCGCATGAAGGCGTGGAGGGCACGCATTTCGCGCTGTGGGCCCCCAATGCGAAGCGCGTATCGGTGGTCGGGGATTTCAACCGCTGGGACGGGCGCCGGGGCCTGATGCGGCGGCGGCAGGATGCCGGGGTGTGGGAGATTTTCCTGCCCGAAGTGCAGCCGGGCAGCCCCTACAAGTTCGAGATCATGGCAGCCGACGGCGAGTTATTGCCGCTCAAGGCCGATCCCTTCGCATTTCGGTCGGAATTGCGGCCATCGACCGCTTCGATCGTCGCGGATGCGCCGGCGCATGTGTGGGGCGACGAGCAGCATCGGGCACATTGGGAAAAGGCCGATCCGCGCCGGGAGGCTATTTCCATCTATGAGGTCCACGCCGGGTCATGGCAGCTGGACGAGCAGGGCGATTTCCTGAGCTGGGATGAGATGGCGAACCGGCTCATCCCCTATGTCGTCGGCATGGGGTTCACCCATATCGAATTCCTGCCGATCAGCGAATATCCCTATGATCCGAGCTGGGGTTATCAGACGACGGGCCTCTATGCGCCGACCGCGCGCTTTGGCGATCCGGAAGGGTTCGCGCGTTTTGTCGATGGCGCGCATCGGGCGGGGGTCGGCGTCCTGCTCGACTGGGTGCCCGCGCATTTTCCGACCGACGCGCATGGGCTGGCGCGCTTTGACGGGACGGCGCTCTACGAGCATGACGACCCGCGCCAGGGGTTCCACCCGGATTGGAACACCGCGATCTACAATTTCGGGCGGCGCGAAGTTGCGCAGTTCCTCATCAACAA
>DASVOF010000072.1:0-3555 GCA_036383495.1 Sphingobium sp.
CTTTTGCCTATCGGACGCCCCCTGACATGCGGTCGCCCTATCGGCGGCCCTTTTTTGTCACGTCCGATTCTTAGTATTTTTGAGGAATGAACGATGAAGCGCACCTTTCAGCCGAGCAATCTGGTTCGGAAGCGCCGTCACGGTTTCCGCGCCCGCATGGCGACCCCCGGCGGTCGCAACGTGCTGCGCGCCCGTCGCGCCCGTGGCCGCAAGAGCCTGAGCGCCTGAACGACGCGCCGCTTTATCGCGCGCCCGCCATCATGCGCAGGCGCGCCGATTTTCTGGCGGCGAATCGTGGACGGCGCGCACCGATGCCGGGCTTTGTCCTGCTGGTGCGCGAACGCGGCGATGGCGATCCGGCGATGCGTATCGGCATCACGGTCACGAAAAAGATTGGCGGCGCCGTCATCCGCAACCGGATGAAGCGCCGTTTTCGCGTTCTGGCGCGCGAGCTTCTCCCCGAACAGGGCATCGCTGGCGCGGACCATGTGCTGATCGGCCGGGCCGACGGCATAGAGCGCGATTTCGAGTTGCTTCGGGTGGAGCTGGAAAAGGCTCTGCGGAAGGTCATGAGTCGCCCCGCCGGCCAGAAGAAGGACGTGCTCCTGCGCAGGCAGGAGCCCAGCTCGAACGGCGCTATTTCAGGCAAGGGCGGGACTGGGTTCCTGCCTTCGCAGGAACACGAAGGGGCGCCAAAACACGGCGGTAAACAGCCATGATCGCCCGCCTCCTCATCCTCATCGCGCGCTTCTGGCAACTTGGCCCTTCGCGCATCCTTCCGCCCAGTTGCCGCTATGCGCCGTCCTGCTCCCAATATGCGATCGAAGCGATCAGAAAATATGGTGCGGTCAAGGGTAGCTGGCTGGCCACGAAGCGGCTAATGCGATGCCACCCATGGGGCGGGTCGGGCTACGACCCCGTTCCCTGACACATATTTTCACCCGAAATACGGCGGAGCCGACGAGCGTGGACGACAAGAAGAATATCATTCTGGCGGTGCTGCTGACTGCGGCGATCCTGTTCGGCTGGCCCTATGTCACCAAGCACTTCTTCCCCGCGGCCAATCCGCCGGCGACGAAGGTTGAGGGCGGCAAGACCACACCGGTCGCACAGCCGGGCTCCGCTCCCGCCGCCGACGGCGGCGTCGCGATCCGGGACCGCGCGCTGGTGCTGAAGGAAAGTCCGCGCCTGCCCATTCGCACCCCCAAGCTGACGGGCTCGATCAACCTGAAGGGCGCGCGCGTCGACGACATCGTGCTGCCGACCTATGGCGAAACCATCGCCAAAAACTCTCCCGCCATCCGTCTCTACAGCCCGTCGGGAACGAAGGACGCCTTCTTCGCGGGCTTCGGCTGGCAGGGTGAAGGGCTGAAGACGCCTGACGCCAATACGATCTGGACAGCCGAGGGCACGGAACTGACCCCGACCAGTCCGGTGACGCTGCGCTGGAACAATAAAGCGGGTCAGGCCTTCGAGATCCGCTTCACCGTCGACCAGAATTACATGATCACCGCGCAGCAGAAGGTGTCGAACAGCGGCGCGGGCGCCGTGGCGGTCAAGAGCTATGGCTATGTCAACCGCGCCACGCCGTCCAAGGACCCGGACACCTGGACCATCCATGTCGGACCGATGGGCGTGTTCAACGGCGCGGCCAATTACGACGTGAACTACAAGGACCTGGCGAAGGGACCGGCGACCCAGAGCTTCCAGTCGACCGGCGGCTGGCTGGGCTTTACCGACAAATATTGGCTCTCCGCGCTGGTGCCCGATCAGAAGGCGCCGTTTGAGGCGCAGTTCCGCAAGGGCGCCGGGACACAATATCAGACCGACTACAGCCTCGCCCCGACCATGTTGGCGCCGGGCAAGGCGATCACGCAGACCGCGCGCCTGTTCGTCGGCGCGAAGGAAGTGAAGACGCTGGAAGCCTATCAGGACGCGGGCATCCCGCTGTTCGACCGGGCGATCGACTGGGGCTGGTTCTACTGGTTTGAAAAGCCGATCTTCGCCCTGCTCCACTGGCTGTTTGAGCATATCGGCAATTTCGGCGTCGCGATCATCTGCCTGACCTTCGTCGTCCGGTCGCTCATGTTCCCCGTCGCCCAGCGCCAGTTCGCCAGCATGGCGGCGATGCGCGCGGTGCAGCCCAAGATGAAGGCGCTGCAGGAGAAGCATAAGGACGACAAGCCCAAGCTACAGCAGGAGATGATGGAGCTGTACAAGCGCGAGAAGGTGAACCCCCTCGCCGGCTGCCTGCCCATCTTCATTCAGATTCCGATCTTCTTCGCGCTCTACAAGGTGTTGCAGCTGACGATCGAAATGCGTCACCAGCCCTTCATACTGTGGATCAAGGATCTGTCCGCGCCCGATCCGCTGCATATCCTGAACCTGTTCGGCATGCTGCCCTTCACGCCGCCCGCCTTCCTGGGCATCGGCGTACTGGCGCTGCTGCTGGGCATTTCGATGTATTTCCAGTTCAAACTGAACCCCGCGCAGATGGACCCGATGCAGCAGCAGGTGTTCGCGTTGATGCCCTGGATGATGATGTTCATCATGGCGCCCTTCGCGGCGGGCCTGCTGGTCTACTGGATCACCAACAACTGTCTGTCGATGTTGCAGCAGTGGTGGCTCTACCGGCGCCACCCCGTGCTGAACAATGCAGCCGAGGCGAAGTAACGCACCCGCGCCCGTTCGGTTCGAGCCTCTCGACTGCCTGCTTGCAGCAGTCGCTCGAGACAGGCTTGTCGAGAACGGCGCGCCTGTGGTTCTCGCCCTTCGACAGGCTCAGGATTCTCGAACTGAACGGATGTAATGTGGACGACAACCAGCAAGCCGACCTGATCGAGGAAGCGCGCAAGGTCTTTGCCGGGCCGATCGCGTTCCTGAAGTCCGCGCCGGACCTCAAATTCCTGCCGGATATGGCGGTTAACGAGGTGGCGTTCGCGGGCCGGTCCAATGTCGGAAAGTCGTCGCTGCTCAATGCGCTGACCGGCCGCAACAATCTGGCCCGCACATCGAACACGCCGGGACGGACGCAGGAACTCAACTTCTTCGACGTCGGCGATCCGCTGCGCTTCCGCCTGGTCGACATGCCGGGCTATGGCTACGCCAAGGCGCCCAAGGACATGGTGCGCAAGTGGCGCTTCCTTGTGAACGACTATCTGCGCGGGCGGGCGAAGCTCAAGCGCACGCTGGTGCTGATCGACAGCCGCCATGGCGTCAAGGATGTCGACAAGGACATTCTGGACATGCTGGACGCCGCCGCCGTCAGCTATCGCATCGTGTTGACCAAGGCGGACAAGGTGAAGGCCAGCCATTTGACCGAAATCATGGCGGCGACCGCCGATGCGGTCCGCAAACGTCCCGCCGCCCATCCCGACATCATTCCCACGTCGAGCGAAAAGGGTATGGGCATAGCCGAACTGCGCGCGGCGGTGCTGGAAAGCGTGATACAGGGCTGAGCGCATCGGCATGGAGCAGAAAGAGCCGCAACGCCGCGACAGTCCGGTTCGCACGGCGGCGCGCTGGCTGCTCTCGGCATTCTACCTGGCCGCCGGC
>DASVOF010000073.1:0-14276 GCA_036383495.1 Sphingobium sp.
ATGCCACGGACCGGCTGATAATCACGCGGCGGAGATGCCCAGACCGCTGCGCAGCGCAGCCATCTTGGCCTCGTTGAACCAGGTTCCGACCCGCGTCTTCACCGGCATGACGTCGAAGCCGTGGAATCCCCCCGGTACAACGATCAGTTCCGTGGGTACGCCGGCGGCGTTGAGCCTTTGCGCATAGTCGACATCTTCGTCGCAGAAGAGGTCGATCGAGCCGACGCCGATGAAGGCAGGCGGCAATCCCGCGAGATTGTCCTGCCGGGCGGGGACCGCACGCTTGGGCGCCGATGCTCCCCCCGGCTTCATCCCCAGGAAGCTTTCCCACCCGAACCGGTTGGCTTCCGCATTCCAGACAATCTGGCCTACGAAGGGCGGGACGGATCGGGTGCTCCCGGTGCGATCGTCGAGCATAGGATAGATCAGGCATTGAAACGCGACCGGCACCTCGCCGCGATCACGCGCGGTGATCGCCAGCAGCGCGGCATGGCCACCCCCGGCGCTCTCCCCAAGGAGCCCGATCCTGCGGGGGTCGACACCAAGCTGGGCGGCATTGTCGTAGAGCCACTTGAGCCCGGCATAATTATCTTCGATCGAACCTTTATAGGTGGTTTCGGGCGCCAGCCGGTATTCCACCGTCACCGCGACGCAATCGAGCGCCCTGCAAATATCCTGCATCTGCCGGACCGATGAGGCGGCAGAGCCCGCCACATACCCGCCACCGTGCGTGTGAAGTATCGCCGGGCGACTGCCCTGTGCCCCAGCGTTTATGACGTAGATGGTTACTTCAGGCTGCCCCTTCGTACCGGGGATCTGCTGCTTGCGAACGGTGACGTCCGGCAGCGGCTTGCCCATGAGCGTGTTCGGCACACGCATTTGCGGCAGATTTTCGCGCGAGGCCTTCGGCGACTTGTCCAGGATCGGAAGGACGCGCGCCATGAAATCGCGAAATTCCGGATGCACATGACGAAGTATCTCATCATGAGGCGACGCAGCGAGAAGCCGTCCGGGGGACATGAAGGGAAGGACCAGACCCGCGCCAAGCGCCGCCTTCATCAAAGTTCGACGTTCAATCGCTTTCGTCATATTGCCCTCATGCTTCCTCATAACGGGCGCCGACATCTGATCGGTCACCCAGCGGCTTTGCGCCCCTATTCATAGTCGCCCATATAGCCGCCATCCGCGAGGTCGGAAAAGCGGGTGATCTTCGCATCGAACTTCATCCGGATGCGGCCGGTGGAGCCGTGGCGCTGCTTGGCGACGATGAGTTCGGCAAGGCCGTAGATGCGCTCCATCTCCTGCGCCCATTCCAGATGTTCGGGGGCTTCCTTGTTCCCCGGCTCCTTGGCGGCGACGTAATAATCCTCGCGGAAGACGAACCAGACCATGTCCGCGTCCTGCTCGATCGATCCCGATTCTCGCAGGTCCGAAAGCTGAGGCCGCTTGTCCTCGCGCTGCTCCACCGCACGGCTGAGCTGTGAAAGCGCCAGAACAGGCAAGTGAAGTTCCTTCGCCAAGGTCTTCAAACCACGGGAAATTTCCGAAATTTCCTGCACGCGGTTCTCGCCGCCTTTGCCAGTGCCCTGGAGCAGCTGAAGATAGTCGACGATGATGAGGCCGATGTCATGGCGGCGCTTCAGGCGACGCGCGCGCGTGCGCAACGCCGCGATGGTCAGACCGGGCGTATCGTCGATGAACAGCGGCAGTTCCTGAAGCTCGCGCGCGGCGCGCGACAGGTTCTGGAAATCGGCGCGGCTGATCTTGCCCATGCGCAGCGCTTCGCCGCTGATGCCCGATTGTTCCGCAAGGACGCGGGTGGCGAGCTGGTCGGCGGACATTTCCAGGCTGAAGAAGGCGGCCTTGGCTCCCATATTCTTTTCCGGCGGGATGCCGTCGGCATTGTCGCGCATCCAGCGCGACGCGGCATTATAGGCGATGTTGGTGGCGAGCGATGTCTTGCCCATGCCCGGACGGCCCGCCAGGATCATAAGGTCCGAATTATGCAGGCCGCCGATCTTCTCATTGAGGCTGTTCAACCCCGTCGTGATCCCGGACACATGCCCGCCGCTGTTGAGCGCGCGCTCCGCCACCTGCACCGCGAGCGTGGTGGCGGTCGCGAAACTCTTGACCGAGCCGCTCTCACCCTCCCCTTCCGATACTTTGTAGAGTGCGACTTCCGCCTGCTCGATCTGCTCGCGCGGATTGACGTCTTCGCTGGTATCCAGAGCACTTTCAACCAGTTCACGGCCAACATTCACAAGCTGCCTGAGCAAAGCCAGGTCGTAAATCTGCGTCGCGAAATCGCGCGCGCCCAGCAGCGAGGCGCCATTTCCGGTGAGCTGGGCCAGATAGGCCACCCCGCCCAGTTCCTTAAGCGCCGGGTCCTGCTCCAGAAAGGGTTTTAGCGTCACCGGGTTGGCGACCATGTTCCGCTCAATGAGCTTCATCACGGATTCGTAGACGCGGCCATGCAGCGGCTCGAAGAAATGCTCCGGCTTGAGCCGGAGTTGAACGTCCTCCGCAATGCGGTTGTCGATCATCAGCGCGCCCAGCAGCGCGGCTTCCGCCTCCACATTGCGCGGGAGTTGGGGGGCGCCTGTTTCCACGGCGGCGTTCATCTGCACCAGTTCGACCATTCGCCCCTCATCGTCTCGCCGCGCGCACTGTGCAAGCGGGAAGACAGGGAAGCTTCTGTAAAGCTGTGGACAAGTCCCCCTTGCTTTTCGCGGGCCGCCGCCGCAGTGACATTAGCCTTCATGAGCGACCCGCGCATCATAGATATCACGCTCGACGAGCGGACGATCCTGTGGCGCAATGCAGATGTCGAGCAGGAACGCCGCATCGCGATATTCGACCTGCTGGAAGACAATCATTTCGCGCCCCAGCGCGACCATGCGGACGGCTATGGCGGGCCCTATCGCGTGCTCCTGCGCGTCGAGGACGGGCGGCTGGCGATCGAGATAAAGCGCGAGGATGGCGAGCCGCTGGAGGCGATCCTTCTTGGCCTGGGCCGGTTCCGTCGGCCCATCCGCGAATATTTCGCGATCTGCGACAGCTATTACCAGGCGATCAGCAATGCATCGCCCCAGCAGATTGAAACGGTGGACATGGCGCGGCGCGCCATCCACAATGACGCCGCGGAAATGCTGATCGAGCGGCTGGACGGCAAGATAAAGGTCGATTTCGATACGGCCCGACGCCTGTTCACGCTGATCTGCGTGCTGCACATCAAGGGGTAAGGGGACATCCGCCAGCTTTCTTCAGGCCAGTTTCTGGTCCGGCTCGTCATGGGCGTCGGCGTCGTCGCCCTGCTGGGGGTGGCGGCGTGGACCTATGCGCGTAGCTGGGCCCCGGCGCGCGATGTTTACCCTGTGCAGGGCGTGTCGATTTCAGGGGACGACGGCGCGGTCGATTGGGGCACGTTGGCGGCCAATGGGGTGGATTTCGCCTATATCCGGGCGGCGAAGGGCGCGGTCGGGCGCGACCCCACCTTCGCCCGCAACTGGTCGGCGGCGCGGTCGGCGGGGCTGCGCTATGGCGCGCTCCTCGACTTCAGCCTGTGTCGGCGCGCGGCGGAACAGGCGACGCGCTTCATCACCACGGTGCCGCGCGACAACGCCGCTTTGCCCCCGGTCATCCGGCTGGACTTCGATCCGGCATGCAGCGCACGGCCGGGCCGGGACGCGGTGCTTTCCGAACTCAACACGCTGGTCAACCTCGTCGAAAGCAATGCGGGCAAGCCGGCGTTGCTCAACATCTCCGACGATTTCGAAGCGAAATACGACATCGCGTCGGGCATCAACCGCACGCTGTGGCTGGACGGTAATTTCTTTCCGCCCGATTATGCGACGCGCGCCTGGGTAATGTGGACAGCCAATGATATGCGGCATATCGACGGCATAGACGGGCCGGTAAGATGGGGTGTCGTGGCGCCATGAAGGCAGGCGGGGACAATGTCAGGGAACTGGTCGAGGCGGCCCGCGCCGCGATGCGCCATGCCCATGCGCCCTATAGCCGCTTCGCCGTTGGCGCTGCGGTGCGGCTGGCGGGCGGCGACATCGTTTCCGGAGCCAATTTTGAGAATGCGAGCTATGGCCTGTCGCTCTGCGCCGAGACGGTGGCGGTGGCTGCGGCCAATGCGCGCGGCCGGTTGGCGGACATAGAGGCCATCGCGGTGATGGGCGGCGCGCTGGGTGGGCCGGGGACGGCTATCGTCACCCCATGCGGCCGATGCCGCCAGATACTGCACGAGGCCGAGCAGATGGCGGGACGCCCGATCGCCATCTATTGCGCCGCGCCCGATGGCGACGCGGTGGTCGAACACAGCGTTGCGGAATTACTCCCTTTTGCATTTGGTCCCAATGACTTGGGCATCACAGCTGACAGGAAAAGCTAACCAGCCATGTCGATATTGTCGGATAAGTGGATTCGCGAACAGGCCCTCTCCCATCGCATGATCGAGCCGTTCGTGGAAAACCAGCGGCGCGACGGCTGCATCAGCTATGGCCTGTCCTCCTACGGCTATGACGCGCGGGTGGCGGACGAGTTCAAGATCTTCACCAATGTCGACAGCGCCGTGGTGGACCCCAAGGATTTCGCCGCCAACAGCTTCGTCGACCGCAAGACCGACTGCTGCATCATTCCGCCCAACAGCTTCGCGCTCGCCCGGACGGTCGAATATTTCCGTGTGCCCCGCGACGTACTGGTCATCTGCCTGGGCAAATCCACCTATGCGCGTTGCGGCATCATCGTGAACGTGACGCCATTGGAGCCGGGCTGGGAAGGCCATGTGACGCTGGAATTTTCCAACACCACCCCCCTGCCCGCCAAAATCTACGCCAATGAAGGCGCGTGCCAGTTCCTGTTCCTGAAGGGCAACGAGCCCTGCGAGGTCAGCTATGCCGATCGGGCGGGCAAATATATGGGACAGCAGGGAGTCACATTGCCCCGGCTCTGAAGCCGTGCGAGATTGGTCGGCATGAAGCCCAATCGGCGCCCGTCATGCTGAATTTCCGTCGCCGCAGGCAGGCCCGCGACGACAGGCCGCCGCCGAGCATCGGCCAGGATGTGCGCGTCTACGCCATTGGGGACATTCACGGCCGGCTCGACCTGTTCGAGCAATTGCTGCAAGCGATTGATCAGGACTCAGGTGAACGCCGGCCTTTGCGAACCGAACTGATCCTGCTGGGCGACCTGGTCGATCGCGGCCCGTCATCCGCCCAGATGATCGATCGGGCCATGGGGCTGGCGACGTCCGGCAGCGTCCATTTCATCAAAGGCAATCATGAGGAAGTGTTCGCCGCCGCCGCGCGTGGCGATGTACGATCCGCGGGCTTCTTACGGCGGATCGGAGGCGTCGAGACGCTGGCGAGCTATGGGCTCGATGCGGACCGAAGCGCCGCCATGGACGATGGCGCGCTGGCGCGCTGGATGCTGACCCATGTGCCGCGCGAGCATGTCGATTTCGTTTCCGGTTTTAAGGATATGCTGACGATCGGCGATTATCTGTTCGTCCATGCGGGCATCCGGCCACGAGTGCCGCTGGAGGCGCAGGACCCGGCCGATCTTCGCTGGATCAGGGGCGATTTCCTGATGTATCGGGGCGATCATGGCCGCGTGGTGATACATGGGCACAGCATCACCCCGCAGATCGATGAACAGGCCAATCGCATCGGCATCGACACAGGCGCCTGGCGCAGCGGAACGCTGACGGCGATCGGGCTGGAGGGCAGCGAGCGCTGGTTCCTCCAGACGTAGCAACAGGCTCAGCCGTTCACCGCCAGCCCTTGGCTTTCGCCGCTGCTTCCTGGGCCGCATCGGCGGGGCCGCCCTCCATCAACGCGTCGACGGTCGCCATGATGCGAGCGTCGCCGGATGAGGCTTGCCGATAATCCGATTCCCGCCCGGCGCCCGGCGCCAATTGCTGGATCTGCCACCCTTCGCCTTCGCGGCAGGCGACGCCGGAGACCGCGCGCCCGTCGAAGCTACGGCACCAACCGCCGCCCTTGCGCCGGAAGCTGAGACCGATGCGGATCGCGGCGTCCTGTTGCGCGGAGGCCAACTGAGTGTCGAGAGCGGACGCAAGGTCGCCCCGCGCAACGATCGCGCCGTTGCGGACCGTTATGGGACCGGCGGGACCGCTCGAAAGGCGTCCGACACCCAGACCCAGCACCAGGCTCGCGGCGATCGCGCCGCCAATGCCCCAGCTGCGCCACCGGGGCGTGACGGCGCGCGTCAGCGGCACGACCTTCGCGCCGTCTTCCAGCAGCGCGCGCATCGCGGGAGGAACCGGTTCCGCACCGATCGGGGCGTAATGGCCCGAAAGGCGCGCGCGCAGGCGGCGGTGCATGTCCACCCTTTGGGCGAGCGCCGGGTCCTCCGCTATGGCGCGCTCGACGCGGCGGCGGGTCACTTCGTCCAGCTCGCCATCGACCCAGGCGATGAGCATGGCTTCGTCAATATCGGTCATGCCGCTTCCCCCAGCATTTCGATGAGCGCACCGCGCCCGCGCACCAGACGCGATGTCAGCGTGCCCATGGGTATCCCCAATATCTCGGCCGCTTCCTTGTAGGAAAGGCCCTCCACCAGCACGAGGGCGATGGCCTCCCGCTGCTCATCGGGCAGATTGTGCATCGCCCGATCGACGTCGGACAGCATCACATGCGCCTCCACGTCACGGTCGCCCGCATGGCCGACATGCGCGCCAGCCTCTTCGGGCGCAAAGGTCCGGGCGGCGCGCTGCCGCGATCGGCCCTCGTCAATCCACAGATTACGCATGATCCGATACATCCAACTATCCAGCCTCGTCCCCGGCTGCCATTGATCGCGCGCCTTCAGGCCCTTTTCGAGCGCCGCCTGGCACAGATCGTCGCCGTCGGCGCGGTCCCGCGACAGGCTGGCGGCAAAGCGCCGCAGCCGGGGCAGGATCGCCAACAGATCGCTTTCGAACGACATCCGGTCTCCATTCCGTTGTGCAAGGATGAAACGCGCGCCGCCGGACGTTTCATCCCTTGAAGGCTGAACCTCTATCGGAAATTTTTTCGCAATGACTCATTTTGAAGGCGAAAGGATCAAAAACTTCGCCTGGGGACGGGAGGAAGGTAAAGAGGTCGAGATGAAGTTCGCCCGTTCATGGATCGTCGCAGGCTTGCTGCTCGCAGGACCCGGCGCGCAGGCGCAGTTGCTGCCCTCGCCCGGTGGCGCGCTGGGCCAGGTAGGCGGCGCCGTGGACAGGCTCGAAGGCGCGCTGGATCAGGCCGGCCTCAACCGGGTGTCGCCTGCACGGCTGGCGGAGCGGCTCGCCGCGGCGCGAACGGCGCGGATCGGCGACCTGTTGCGGCGGCATGGCGATTCGGTCGAACTGGACGACAGGCGGGAACCGGCGCGACGCGGCGTCATCCTGCTGACCGGCGCCAAGGCCGGGAGTATCGAGGCGCTGCGGGCGGCGGGCTACGCGGTGGAGAGCGAGACGGTTGAGGGCATCAGCCTTTCCGTCACGCGCCTCACCGTTCCGCAGGGCCGGAGCCTGACGCGCGCGCTAAAGCAGGTGCGCGTCATCGCTCCGGAAGCGGAGGCGAGCGCGGACAATCTCTATTTTCCCAGTGGGTCCACGGGTGGAGCAACGGCGATGGCGCTCGCTGGCGACGGATCGGTGAAGGGCCGCGCCGCTGGACTGATCGACGGCGGCGCGGCCCGGCATGCGTCACTGACTGGGCCGGTCGAGCAGCGCGGCTTTGCGCGTGGAGCGCCGCGCGCCAGTTCGCACGGCACGGCGGTCGCCTCGCTGATCAGCGGGACCGGCGTGGTTCGCGGAGCCGCCCCGGGCTCTCCGCTGATGATCGCCGATGTCTATGGCGACGATCCGGCCGGGGGCGGCGCATTCGCGATCGCGCGGGCGCTCGGATGGATGGCGGCGCGTGGCGTCAGCGTCGTGACGGTCAGTCTGGTCGGACCCGACAATCCGCTGCTGGCGGGCGCAATCCGTCTGGCGCGCGACAGGGGCGTCACGGTGGTGGCGGCCGTGGGCAATGACGGCCCGGCGGCCCCACCCGCCTACCCCGCATCCTACCCCGGCGTCGTCGCGGTGACGGGCATCGACGGACGCGGACGGCTGCTGCCCGAAGCGGGCCGGGCGAGGCATGTGGACTTTGCCGCTCCGGGCGCGGACATGAACGCCGCTCGTCCAGAAGGCGGCAAAGGGCCTGTGCGGGGCACATCCTTCGCCGCGCCGCTGGTCGCCGGCCGGCTGTTCGCCACAGGGAGCCTGAGCGCTTTGCGGGCCGAGGCCAGGCCGGGCAAGGACAAGCGCGCGCTGGGCAATGGCGTCATCTGCGGAGAATGCAGAAATATTGATTGATTATTAGTTACTTATAACTTTTTTCTTTCTTCTCGGGATGAAAGCGGATCGGCCTCCCGTTGTCCTTGCATCGGATCGACAACGAACAAGGAGACGATCGATGAAAGCGAAGTTCATTCTTGCCACCGCCTGTCTCGCTGCCCTGACCGCAGCGCCCGCTTCGGCCCAGTTGCTGGGCGGATCAGGCGGCCTTGGCGGCAGCCTCGGCGGAACATTGGGCGGCGCCGGCGGATCGCTGAGCGGAACGCTCGGCGGGTCGGGCGGCATCGGCCTGGATCACGGCGTCGACCTGGAAAATGGGCGCGTCAACGTTGGCGGATCGGGCAGCGGCCAGGCCGACGGTTCGGTCAGCCACAAGGGCAAGAGCCGCAGCGGCAACGCGTCGGGATCAGCCAGCGGATCGGTAGGCGGCAGCCTGACCGCTGATACGCTGGGGACCAGCGACGTCGCCAACGCCGTCGGCACTGTGCGTGACCAGGCGAGCACGACGGCGGGCGCAGCTCGCGACCGCGCCGTCACTGCGGCAGCCGCGGCGGAAGGCCAGGCGAGCGCAACCGCTCAGGCTGCTCGCAACCGGGCTGGCAGCGCAGCCAACGGGGCCGGGTCCGCTGCGGGTGGACAAGCTGGCAATGCCGGTAGCGCCGGTAATGCGCTCAGTGGCGCAGTTTCGCTGAACGCTGCCGGCCAGCTCGCGGGCGGTGGACAGGCTTCGGGCTCTGGCTCCTCTGGATCTTCCAGTCAGACGGAAGAGTAACCCCAGTTCGGGGCGGGGCCCTACCGATGGGCTTTCAGCCCGGCTTTCCCGTCCCATCCGTCTGACCCTGGGCCGGCGATCCGATAGGTCGTCGGCCCCTTTTTTTGGTAGTTTTTGGCCAATTGCGAACCCCTCTCCCTTGAGGGAGAAGGATACGCAGCCTTGGCAACGAAGGAGCCTAGGCGGAGTTGGATGAGGGGAAGCGGGCCTGCGGCCCGCGCGATCCGATGGATCGCATCCCCCTCACCCAGCTACGACTAAGGCAGCAAGCAGCCAAGTCTGCGCAGCCCTCTCCCTCAAGGGAGAGGGGTCAGAAGGTGCACTTTCCACCACATAAAAACAAAAAGCCGGCGGTCGCCTGACCACCGGCTTTTCGAACGCCCGGAAAAAATCCGTCAGGCGACCTTGGTTTCCAGTTCCACCGCCTCATCGGGATCGCGCAGCACATAGCCGCGGCCCCACACGGTTTCGATATAATTGTCCCCGCTGCACGCCAGCGCCAGCTTCTTGCGCAGCTTGCAGATGAAGACGTCGATGATCTTGAGTTCCGGCTCGTCCATCCCGCCATAGAGGTGGTTCAGGAACATTTCCTTGGTCAGCGTGGTGCCCTTGCGCAGCGACAGCAGCTCCAGCATCGCATATTCCTTGCCGGTCAGGTGGACGCGGTTGCCGTCCACTTCCACCGTCTTGGCGTCCAGGTTCACCGCGAGCTTGCCGGTGCGGATGACCGACTGTGAGTGGCCCTTCGAACGGCGAACGACGGCGTGGATGCGCGCGATCAGCTCTTCGCGGTGGAAGGGCTTGGTCACATAATCATCAGCGCCAAAGCCGAAGGACCGGACCTTGCTGTCCATCTCCGCAATGCCCGACAGGATCAGCACCGGCGTCTGCACCTTGGCCGCGCGGAGCTTTTTCAGCACGTCATAGCCGTGCATGTCCGGCAGGTTCAGGTCCAGGCAGATGATGTCATAGTCGTACAGCTTGCCGAGATCGAGGCCCTCTTCGCCCAGATCGGTCGTGTAGACATTGAAGCCCTCGGTCGTGAGCATCAGCTCGATCGCCTTGGCCGTGGTCGGTTCGTCTTCGATTAGGAGAACGCGCATGTGAAGCCCCTGTCCTTGCAGATCCCGTCAACCCCTCAAAACGGCGTCTGCTCCAATTCATTAACCAAAAAACTTCTGAAGGACAAAGGTTAATTTTTCGCTAACCCGCAGAAATCCACGAGTCGTGCGGAATTGAATCTGTTTGAAACATTTTTTTGTTAAAATGATTCAGACAGAGTCAAGGTGGATTCAGTGGTAGAACGATCCGTCAACAACCATGGCGCCGGGCCAGGAAATCGAGCAGCGCATCGACCCGCGCGGGCCGCAGGCGAGAGGGTGGCGTAACCAGATGGAGCCCCACAGGCGGGGGCCTCCAGTCGACCAATATCTCCTCCAGCTCCCCCGACGCCAGCGCCTCCCCAACGATGAAATCCGGCAGCCGTGCGATGCCGATTCCTGCGCGCAAAGCCGGCAGCATCGCCTCTCCACTGTTAACCGTGATGCGGGCGCGGACCTGCACGGCGACATTCTGCTGCCCCGGTCCGGAGAAACGCCAGACGTCAGGCGTCGGAACGTTGGAGTAGCAAAGCGCGTCATGCGCGCCGAGGTCGGAGGGGTGCGCGGGACGACCCCGTTCGGCCAGATAAGCCGGTGACGCAACAACATGCATGTTGACGTCCGCCAGCCTTCGGGCGCGCAGCGAACTGTCGGGCATGTCGGCGATCCGGATCGTCGCGTCGAGCCCCATTTCGATCATGTCGATACGCGCGTCCGACAAATGGAGATCGACGTTAATCAGCGGGTTGAGCTTCGTAAATTCCGCGATCAGCGGCGCGACGCGCAGCAGGCCGAAGGTCATGGGCGCGCCCAGCCGGACGGTGCCCGACAACTCGGCCGTTTCATCGCGAGCGGCTTCCTCGGCCGCCTGGCCTTCGGAAAGGATGCGGGCGGCATGGTCCGCCAGCCGCTTGCCGCTTTCGGTAAGGGCCAGGCGCCGGCTGGTGCGGTTGAACAGGCTGGTGTCGAGATGCTGTTCCAGGCGCGTCACAGCCTTGGACACGGTAGCCTTGGACACGGAGAGCGCCTTGGCGGCGTCGGTGAAGCTGCGATGCTCAACCACGGCGGCGAACATGGCCCAGGCTTCGAAGTCGGGAAGTCGCATGGGAGGAAACAATCCGTTTCAATGCTGCTTATTCAAGAAACGATCCTGATGGCTAGATAGAAGGAAAGCAAGCCGGAACGCTTCCGGCGCAAGCGCATGAATGAAAGGCGAGAGCATATGAGCACGACCGTCGGGAACCGCATGGAGCGCCGTCCCTTCGCCTCGCTCGGCCATGCCGACCACGGCTGGCTGAACGCACGGCACCATTTTTCCTTCGCGGATTATCATGACCCCGCTCGCATGGGCTGGGGCGCGATCCGGGTGTGGAATGACGATGAGATCGCCGCGCGGTCCGGCTTTCCGCCCCATCCGCACAGCGACATGGAAATCATCACCTATGTCCGCAAGGGCGCGATCACGCATCAGGACAGCCTGGGCAACAAGGGCCGCACACAAGCGGGCGATGTGCAGGTGATGAGCGCCGGCACGGGCATCCGCCACGCCGAATATAATCTGGAGGATGAAACCACGACGCTCTTCCAGATCTGGGTCATACCGAAAGCGCGGGGCGGTTCGCCCAGTTGGGGCGCGAAGCCCTTTCCCAAAGATGACCGATCCGGCGCGCTCGTCGTACTGGCGAGCGGATATGAGGAGGACAAGGAAGCGCTGCGCATCCGCGCCGACGCCCGGCTGCTGGGCGGCGCGGTCAAGGCGGGCGAGAGCGTGACCTATGACAGCGCCGACGGACGCCACCTCTATCTGGTTCCGGCCACGGGACGGATCGAGGTGGACGGGCAGATATTCGAGGCGCGTGACGGCGCGGCGATCATCGGCGGTCAGCCCCTGACCATCACCGCGATCGAGGACGCGGAAATCGTCCTCGTCGATAGCGAATAGGCCCCATCCCCCGGGGCCTCGGCCGCCTGCGCCAAAGCGGGTTCATGACTCGCTTTGATCCTCCCTCCCCTCGCGCAGGCGGCCGCATTTTTTTCGGAAACCTTTTCCTCTCAATGCGTTGTGGAAGTTGGAGATAGTCGAAATGACGAAGGCGGCGGATCGCGAACAGCGATCACACTGCACAATCGGGATATAACCGCACCGTCTCAAAGCGTGCGGTGGTTGAGCCTTGGGTCGCAAGGCGAAAACGCGGGGTCGACGCTCGGGATGGGTGCGTCGACCCCTTTTTTTGTTTCGGAACCGCCGCGCCGTCAAAGGAATACGCGGCGTCCGATCCGGCTGGCGCGGAGGATATAGAAGGCGGCGATCGGCAGCAGCAACGCGTGAACCAGCAGCCAGGCTTTGCCCAGATGGGGCGAGAGATAGTGGATGACCGCCACGTGCAGATACATGATGACAAGCGATGCCCGGCCGATCGCGGCCAGCCATCCTCCGAACGGCGCCAGACGGACCGAAAGCCGGAACAGCAGCAGCGAAGTCGCCACCGCTGACGCGACGGAGAGCAGAGGCAGGCCATAGTCCGCCGCCTTCAGGTTCATCGTGGGAAGTAGGCCGGTCAGGCCCGCCAGCGACAACGCGCCCAGCGGCAGCCACATCCAGCCACGCCACGGCACCCACTGCCACGCGGCGCCGATCCAGAGCAGGACCAGCGCCATGGGCATGGTCAACAGACCCAGCGGCGATGCCTCCGTCACCATTCCCACCACATAGGCGAGCAGGACCATCGGCGGCAGGACCAGCGCCCAGCGTCGGTCGAGCGGATCGGGCCAGCGAACCAGCAGGGCGTTAAACAATATCCGCGCCATCATCAGGCAGGGCACGAACCAGAAGATGGTATAAGGCCCGCGCAGCCAGGAACCGCCGAGAAGGACCGGCGCGATATCCTGCGGCCATTGGTCAAAGATCGGGCGATGCCCCCTGATCGGCTCTATGATCTGGTCGGCGATAATCAGCAGGATCAGGAACGCCGCATAGGGGCGCATCTGTGAACCAAGCTGCCGCAGGGCGAAACGCGCCGGCGGCTGCGGCCGGGAAAGCAGGCCCGACAGCAGGAAGAACAAGGGCATGTGGAAGCTGTAAACCGCATCGCGCAGCGGCCCCCGCGTCCACACATGACCGACGACCACGGCGATGATGCCGATGCCGCGCGCGACATCGATCCACTCCAGCCTTCCCCCGCCCGGCACCCATTCGGACGGCGCCAGGTGCGGCTTGGTCCTGTGCCCCCTGTTCTCCATCGCTTCGACGCCCTATAGCAAGGCGCGGGCGCGTCAATCGCGCCCTCCCTGTTTTTGCGGAACCTTCCATTTGACCCTGCTTAATGACCGAGTTCTTTTCATCGATGGCGAGGCCATCATCCTCGACAAGCCTGCCGGATTGCCCGTCGACGCGCCCCGCGACGGGTCGCTCGCCCTCGAAAATCATCTGTCCTCGCTGACCTTCGGCTTTCAGCGCTGGCCGCTGCCGGTGCATCGGCTCGACCGCGACACCAGCGGCTGCCTGCTGCTCGCGCGCAATCCCAAGGCCCACAAACGCTACGCCGCCGCTTTCGAGGCGGGGACGGTCGTCAAACGCTATGTCGCCGTGGTGGATGGCGTGCCGGAGGCGGAGAGCGGGACCATCGACCTGCCGCTCAAAAAGGTGAGCAGCGCGGCGGATGGCTGGCGGATGGTGGCGGCGAAGGATGGAAAATCAGCGCTGACCGAATGGCGCAAGCTGGCGGAGAAGGACGGACGGTCACTGATCGCCTTCTCGCCGCGCACCGGACGCACGCATCAGATTCGCGCGCATGTGCTGCATGGACTGGGCTTCGGCATCGTCGGCGACCCGGTCTATGGCGCAGGCGTCGGCGCGATGCTGCTGCACAGCAGGTTCCTGAGCGTCCCGCGTGGGTCCAAGCCGCCGGCGGAAGCGACCGCCCCCCTGCCCGACAGCTTCGCCGCCGCCGGTTTCGGTCCCGACCTTCTGGAACAAGCGGGGGTGTAGATCCCTTGCCGAGCATCCCGATCACCCGGTCGATCGCGATCGATACGGACGAGCTGAGCGAAACCTTCGTCCGGT
>DASVOF010000074.1:0-11344 GCA_036383495.1 Sphingobium sp.
CCAGTCCCAGTTGCGGTCCGGTCCGCCGCCACGCCTCCGCCGCACTGAAGATGCGGCGGCCCGGATGGACGCCGGGATCGCGACCTGCCGTCGCCCCCAGCCGATCGACCCGTCCTGCCTCCACGATCAGGTCGGTCAGGAACAGGTCCAGTTCGCGCAGGCCATTGCCGATCAGTTTCGCCGACATGGCATCGCGGCGGCGCGTTGCGGCATCAGGGCAAAGGCCCAGAGACATGCCGTTGGACAAGAATGCTGCGGCTCGTTCGATACGAGCGACCTGCCCCGCAATGGCTGCGCAGCGGTCGCCCATGCCGATCAGCTTTCGTCGCCCATGCGCAGCGCGGCGATGAAGGCTTCCTGCGGAATCTGGACGCTGCCATATTCGCGCATGCGCTTCTTGCCTTCCTTCTGCTTGTCCAGCAGCTTCTTCTTGCGGCTGATGTCGCCGCCATAGCATTTGGCGGTCACGTCCTTGCGCATCGCCGCGATCGTCTCGCGCGCGATCACCTTGCCGCCGATCGCCGCCTGGATCGGGATCTTGAACAGATGGCGGGGGATCAGGTCCTTCAACCGCTCGCACATGCCGCGACCGCGCGATTCGGCGGTGCCGCGATGGACGATCATGGACAGCGCGTCGACCGGCTCGCTGTTCACCATGATGCTCATCTTGACGAGGTCGCCCTCGCGATAGCCGATCTGGTGATAATCGAAGCTGGCATAGCCCCGGCTGATGCTTTTGAGCCGGTCGTAAAAGTCGAACACCACCTCGTTGAGCGGCAGTTCATAGGTCACCTGCGCACGACCGCCGACATAGGTCAGGTTCTTCTGAATCCCGCGCCGGTCCTGACACAGTTTCAGGATCGAACCGAGATATTCGTCGGGGCAATAGATGATCGCCTCGATCCACGGCTCCTCGATCTCGTCGATCTTGGTGGGATCGGGCATGTCCGCCGGGTTGTGCAGCTCGATCTCGCCCGCGCCGTAGGTCAACTGGATCTTGTAGACCACCGAGGGCGCCGTGGTGATCAGGTCCAGATCATATTCGCGCGTCAACCGCTCCTGAATGATCTCCAGATGCAGCAGCCCCAGGAAGCCGCAGCGAAACCCAAAGCCCAGCGCCGCGCTGCTTTCCATCTCGAAGCTGAAAGAGGCGTCGTTCAGCCGCAGCTTCGAAATCGAATCGCGCAGCTTGTCGAAATCATTGGCGTCGACCGGGAACAGGCCGCAAAACACCACCGGCTGCACTTCCTTGAAGCCCGGCAGCGGCGCCTTGGCCGGATTCTTCACCGTGGTGATGGTGTCGCCGACGCGGGTCTGGCTGATATCCTTGATCTGCGCGGTGATGAAGCCGATCTCGCCCGGTCCCAGTTCGGCAAGCTGCTCGATCTTCGGGCGGAAGCAGCCGACCCGGTCGATAAGATGCTCCGTGCCGCCGACCATGAACTTGATCTGCTGGCCCTTCTTGATGACGCCGTTGATCACACGCACCAGGATGACGACGCCCAGATAGGGGTCGTACCAGCTGTCCACCAGCATGGCTTCGAGCGCCGCGTCGCGGTCGCCCGACGGCGGGGGGATCTTGGCGACGATCGCTTCCAGCACCTCGTCGATGCCGATGCCCGACTTGGCGCTCGCCAGCACCGCCTCGGACGCGTCGAGACCGATCACCTCCTCGATCTCCGCCTTCACCTTTTCCGGCTCGGCGGCGGGCAGGTCGATCTTGTTGATGACGGGCACGATCTCATGGTCATGCTCGATCGACTGATAGACGTTCGCCAGCGTCTGCGCCTCAACGCCCTGCGCCGCGTCCACCACCAGCAGCGCGCCCTCGCAGGCGGCAAGGCTGCGGCTCACCTCATAGGCGAAGTCGACATGGCCCGGCGTGTCCATGAGGTTCAGCTCATAGGTCTCGCCATTGCGCGCCTTATAGTCGAGGCGCACCGTCTGCGCCTTGATGGTGATGCCGCGCTCCTTCTCGATATCCATATTATCGAGCACCTGCGCCGACATCTCACGGTCGGTCAGGCCGCCGGTGCGCTGGATCAGCCGATCGGCCAGCGTCGACTTGCCATGGTCGATATGGGCGATGATCGAGAAATTGCGGATATGCGAGAGGTCGGTCATGGCCCGCGCCCTAGCAGCCATTTGCCGGCCTGTCAGCAGTGCACAAAGGCTTCGCGCGGTCTGTAGGCAAGACCAGAGGGCTATGCTAAATGCGCCATGGACTGGTCGCATCATAATCAGAAATTTTTCATCCGCACAAACAGGGGAATTGGCGCAATGTTGAAGACGGTTTCCGCTCTGCTCGCGACGGTGTCGGTGGCGATGACGCCGATTGCGGCGAGCGCGCAGACGAACATGAGTTCGTCGGGCAAGACCTATAAGGACGGCACGACCAAAGGCGCATCGTCCGGTCGCCGCTCACAGGAAAAGGCGACCGCCGAAATCCCGGTCTGCACCCGCAACCTTGGCACTGTCGCTATCGTCGAGCCCGATAATCAGTGGTGGCGCGAGTTGAACCTCGGCAGTCCGGAAGCCATCCTCAAGGTCTTTATTCAGCAGTCGGGCTGCTTCCGGATCGTCAACCGCGGTCGCGCTATGCAAAGCCGCGCCATGGAACGCGCCATGGCCGATTCGGGCGAACTTCAGGCAGGCTCCAACCTGGGTCGGGGCCAGGTCAAGGCTGCCGACTATTATCTGGAACCCGACATCGTCTCCTCCAACCGCAATTCGGGCGGCGGCAACATTGGCGGCATGCTGGGCGGCCTGATGGGCGGCTTTGGCGGCGCGGTGCTGGGCGGCCTGAACATCAAGAAGAAGGAAGCGAACGTCACCCTGTCGATCGTGAACGCCCGCACGACCGAGGAAGAGGCGCTGACGGAAGGCTATGCCCGCAAGACCGACATCGGCTTCGGCGGCGGCGCGGGCGGCGGCTGGTGGGGCGGCTTCGCCGCAGCCGGCGGAAGCGGCTACCAGAATACGGAGATCGGCCAGGTCATCGTGCTCGCCTATCTCGACGCTTACACCAAGCTTGTCACGCAGCTGGGCGGCCTGCCCACCAACGCTGCCGCCGCTGCTCCGCGCGCGCGATAAGTTTCTGACGAAAGAAGAAAAGGGCGCTGCCGATTCGCCGGCAGCGCCCTTTTTCATGTCTCGACGACCGATCCGTCCGCCGCTTCCGGTTGACGCGCGGAGCGTCGACGGCGCCACCAGCCAAGGATCGCCTCCCCTGCCGGTCGCTCGACCAGCCGATTGATCGCGGTTCCCAATATCAGCGCCACAAGGAAGGCGGCGGCGAAGCCCGACCATGGACTGTAGCCCGCCTCGGTCATCTTCAACATCACGACAAATCCGACATGCTGGTGGATCAGGTAGAAGGAGTAGCTGATGCCGCCCATCCAGACGAGCGGCGACAGGCCGACGAAGCGCAGCCGCCCCGCGATCAGCGCGGCGAAGCCCGCCAGTAGCAGGCACGCCGCCAGCGTCACGTCCCAACTCTCCATCGTCGCCACCGACGCCAGCGCCAGCGCCGCATAGGGGGCCTGCTGCCGCCAGCTGCGCTGCCTCGCCCAGACCCGGTAGGACAACATGCCGATGATGAAGAAGGGGACATAGCGCAGCACGAACAGCATCACGATCCGCTCGGGCATGTCGGGCCACAAGCCGTAAAGCGCGCGCAGCGCCAGCCAGGCCAACATGGCCGGCTCCAACCGCTTCATACCGACCCATTTCCACAGGCCGATCATGCAGAAATAAAAGGCGATCTCGACCGTCAGCGTCCAATAGGCGCCATCCACTTCGGGCAGGAACGCGAAGCCCTGGAGCATGGTGACGTTGGCCAATATGGCCTTGGGGCCGATCAGCAGCTGCGACGCACGGGCGAGATATTCGATCGACAGCGTCAGCAGCATCGCCACCAGATAGGCGGGATAGAGGCGCGCGACGCGATTGACGACGAAGTCCGCGACGCTGCCGATCCGGTCCAGCGTGAAGAAGATCGCAAAACCGGAAATAGTGAAGAACAGCAGGACGCGATAATTGCCGCCCGGAAAGCTGAAGGGCACATGGGCGGCTTGCGGGAAGAGTTCATGAAAGCGCGTGGAATAATGGAATGTGAGCACGCACAGCGCCCCAATGCCGCGCAAGGCATCCAGCTCGGTCAGCCGGGAACGGGGCGGGCTTGATCCACTCACCCCGCAGCCATAGCAATAAAAGGGCAATCATTCTGTTAAGATCGTAGTTAAGATCGCACCTTAACCCTCTTTTTATTGCCCGATCATTGCCTGTATCATAATGACCCCGCGCGATGGCGGCCGTCCATGCCCGCCCGGCGATGCAAATCAATCCTGGCCGCCGCGCCTCTCAGCGGCCCGCTTGAGCCCCGCAAGCTGCTCGCTAAGGACCTTGTCGACGATCGGCGCGATGGCGGCTCCTCCCATGCGCATATAGCCGCCGACCACATAGGTGAGCGTGACGCGGACGCCGTCAGGCCTCTTGCTGATGTCGAAGTTGAGCGTTCCCGTGACCGCTTCCGCCTGCAACGGTCCCAGCGCGCCCGACAGGCGCAGTTGCCGGCCCGGCGCGGCGTAGATCACCCGGGCATGTTCGACGCTGCCCCCAGGCCCCTTGGCGCTGGGAAGCGTTTCGCAGAAACAGCCGCCCGCCTTGGGATCGAGGCGCAGATTTGCAGCATCGCCGCTATAGCTGTGTGCGCCGTTCCACCAGCGGTCCGGCGCACCGAGCAGGGCGTAGACGCTGGCGGCGTCCGCCGCGATGTCGACGCTGCTTTCCACGGCGAAGCCTGCATCAGTGGCGGACTTGACCGCAGCCTGCGCGCAAGCGGGGGCCAGCACGGCCCCCAGCAAGATCGTCCATCGGCCTGTTCGCATAACTCTCCCTCCGGCATGGCGCCGAAGGAGAGAATAGCTCAGGCCTTCGCGCCGTCCAATATGGCCGCGATAGCGATGGTCACATCGGACATGTCGGCCATGCCGTCGACGCGGGACACGATGCCGCGCGCCTCATAGATGGGCAGGATCGGCGCGGTCTTGGCGCGATATTCCGCCATGCGGGTGCGAACCGTTTCCTCATTGTCGTCGGGCCGGCGCTTGAATTCACGCCCACCGCATTTGTCGCAGATATTCTCGACCTTCGGCTGCTTGAATTCGTCGTGATAGCCTTCGCCGCAACTGGCGCAGGTGAAGCGGCCGGTGATGCGCTCGACCAGTGCATCCTCGTTCACGTCCAGCTCGATCACATGGTCAAGCGAGCGTCCACGGCCGGACAGGATCGCGTCGAGCGAATGCGCCTGCGCCTCCGTCCGGGGATAACCGTCGAAAATGACCCCCGTCTCCGACGCCAAGCCATCCAGCGCCTCGCCGATGATGCCCGAAACGATCTCGTCGGACACCAGTTCGCCCGCTTCCATGACGGCCTTGGCCTTGAGCCCGATCGGCGTCCCCGCCTTCACCGCCGCGCGCAGCATGTCGCCCGTGGACAGCTGCACCATGCCGCGCGTATCGACCAGGCGCGTCGCCTGGGTGCCCTTGCCGGCGCCCGGAGGGCCAAGCAGAATGATATTCATAATGCGCATACTCCCCTGTTTTTGCGCTATGAATCTGCGCCTTTTTCTAGCGCAGACGGCCTTTCAGCTTCGCCTTCTTGATGAGATCCCCATATTGATGGGCCAGCAAGTGGCTCTGAATCTGCGTCACGGTGTCGACCGTAACATTGACGACGATCAGAAGGCTAGTCCCGCCAAGATAGAAGGGTATCCCCGCCCGGGCGATCGCGAATTCCGGCACCAGGCAGATGAAGGCGAGATAGGCCGCACCGATCACCGTGATCCGCGTGAGCACATAATCGAGATAATTTTCGGTGTTCTTGCCCGGACGGATGCCGGGAATGAAACCGCCATTGCGCTTGAGGTTGTCGGCCGTCTCTTCCGGATTGAACACCACGGCGGTGTAGAAGAAACAGAAGAAGACGATGCCGAGGCCATAGAGCCCCATATAGACCGGGCTGCCGTGCGACAGATACTGGTTCAGCGTCAGCACGAAGTCGCCCAGCCTGCTCTCGCCCGCGACGGTCCGCCCGGCGAATTGCGACACGGTGAGCGGCATCAACAGTAGCGAGCTGGCGAAGATCGGCGGGATGACGCCTGCGGTGTTGACCTTCAGCGGTAAATGGCTGCGATCGGCCTGCATGATGCCCTGACGCGTCTGGCGCTTGGGATATTGGATCAGCACCCGCCGCTGCGCCCGCTCCATGTAGCAGATCAGCAGGATGAGGCCCATGGCCAGGACGATGATCAGCATGATCAGCAAGCCCGAAATCGAACCCTCGCTACCCGACTTGAACAGGTTGCTGAGCGTCACCGGCAGCTGGGCGACGATGCCCGCCATGATGATGAGGCTGACGCCATTGCCGATGCCGCGCGACGTGATCTGCTCGCCCAGCCACATCAGGAACATGGTGCCGCCGATCAACGAAACGACGGCCGCGATCCGAAACAGAAGGCCCGGATCGACCACCGCCTGCACACCCGACGACGCGCCGAAGCTCTCAAGCCCGACGGCGATAAAATAGCCCTGCACCGCGGTGAGGCCGACCGTGCCGTAGCGCGTATATTGGTTGAGCTTCTTGCGTCCGCTCTCGCCTTCCTTCTTGATCGCCGCCAGTTGCGGGGAGAGGGAAGCTGACAGCTGCACCACGATCGACGCGGTGATGTAGGGCATGACGCCGAGCGCGATCAGGCTCATGCGCGACAAGCTGCCGCCCGAGAAGGTGTTGAAGATGTCGAGGATGCCGCCGTTGGTCTGCTTGTAGAGCTGCGACAGGGCGGTCGGATCGACACCCGGCAGCGGCACGAAGCTGAGGAAACGGAAGACGATCAGCGCGCCCAGCGTGAACCACAGGCGCTTCTTGAGATCGGTCGCCTGGCTGAACTTCGCCAGGCTGAGATTGGATGCGAGCTGGTCGGCTCTCGATGCCATCGTGGCTGCCCTTCAAAACATCTCGCCGGAGTCACGCTCCAGCCGGAATCGCTAACCCCTTAGCGGGGGCTTGGAGCGCTGTCGAACCGGATATTGCGGTCGCTGCAACAAACAGCATCCCCGATACACATGACCCCGCCGACCCATATCGGGCAGCGGGGTCACGCTTGCAACAGTTGTAAAGCCCGATCAGGCCTTCGCTGCGGCCTTCTTGGCGGCAAGGGTCGTGCCCTTCTTCGCCTTGGCCTTTTCAGCTGCCGGAACGACCTCGATCACGTCGACCTTGCCACCGATCTTCTCGACGGCTTCGACAGCGCCCTTCGACGCGCCGGCGACCAGGAAGCTGACCTTCGCGGTCAGTTCGCCCTTCGCCAGCAGGCGCACGCCATCCTTGCCGCCACGGGCAAGAGCCGCAGCCTTCAGCGCCGCATGATCGACAGTCGCGTTGGCGTCGAGCTTGCCGGCGTCGATCGCCTTCTGCACCGCGCCCAGGTTTACGATCGCGTAATCCTTGGCGAAGATGTTGTTGAAGCCGCGCTTCGGGATGCGCATGTGGAGCGGCATCTGGCCGCCCTCGAAGCCGTTGATAGCGACGCCCGAACGCGCCTTGGCGCCCTTCTGGCCGCGACCGGCGGTCTTGCCCTTGCCCGAGCCGATACCACGGCCGACACGCATCCGGCCCTTGCGGGCGCCGGCATTATCCTTGATTTCGTTGAGCTTCATGATGTGCACTCGCTTTCGCTATGTTCGCGCGAAGGCCCGATCCACCGGGATCGGGCCGGAGCCCCAGCGAAGGCTGGGGCCTCGTGAGGCTGGGCGCACCCTATCGAAGGAGCGCCCAGCGGCCTGAGATCCCAGCCTACGCTGGGATGACGGGTTTATTCTACCACGGCCACCATGTGGGGCAGCTTCTTGATGGCGCCGCGGACTTCCGCAGTGTCTTCCAGCTCCACCACGCGGTGCATCTTGCCAAGGCCGAGGCCGATCAGAATCTTCTTCTGGTCGGCGGGACGGCGGATCGGTGAACCGATCTGCTTGATCTTGATCTTCGCCATTCCTGTTACTCCGCAATCGCTTCGGCGTCAGCCAGCGCGACTTCCGCCGAGGCGCCGCCGCGACGCAGAAGGTCCGCGACCTTCTTGCCACGACGCTGCGCCACCGACTTGGGGCTGGTCTGTTCGCCCAGCGCCGCGAAGGTCGCACGGATCATGTTATAGGGGTTCGACGTGCCGTTGGACTTGGTCACAACGTCCGCCACGCCCAGGCTCTCGAACACGGCGCGCATCGGACCACCGGCGATAATGCCCGTACCGGCCGGAGCCGAACGGACCGTCACCTTGCCCGCACCGAAATGGCCCAGGCCATCATGGTGCAGCGTGCGGCCTTCCTTCAGCGGAACGCGAACCATCGCCTTCTTGGCCGAAGCGGTCGCCTTGCTGATGGCTTCGGGCACTTCGCGCGCCTTGCCATGGCCGAAGCCCGCACGACCCTTGCCGTCGCCGACGACGACCAGAGCGGCGAAACCGAAGCGCTTACCGCCCTTGACGGTCTTCGAGACGCGGTTGATGTGAACCAGCTTCTCGATCAGCTCCTCGCCCTGATCCTCGTCACGATTGCCGCCGCGACGGTCGTCACGACGGCCACGGCCGCCGCGATCGCCACGGTTGCGATCGCCGCCGCCACGGTTGCCACGGCCACGGCCGGGACCACGACCTTCGGTCGGCGCCGCCTCGACGCCCTCAACGGGCGCGACGACTTCATTGGTGTTTTCGTCAGCCATGATCAGAACTCCAGCCCGCCTTCGCGGGCGGCATCGGCCAGCGCCTTGACGCGGCCATGGAACAGGAAGCCACCACGGTCGAACACGACCCGGGTGACGCCGGCAGCGGTCGCCGCGGCGGCGACGCGCTTGCCGACTTCGGCAGCGGCTTCGGAAGAGGCGCCGGTCTTGCCCAGGGCCTTGGCCCCCACTTCCTTGTCCAGGGTCGACGCGGCGGCCAGGGTCTTGCCCTGCGCATCGTCGATAACCTGAGCGTAGATGTGACGGCCCGAACGGTGGACGCTCAGACGGGGCTTGTGGCCCGAAACCGCCTTGAGCGTGGTGCGAACGCGGCGGCGACGCCGCGCGAAGAGGGAAAGCTTAGCCATCTTACTTCTTCTTCCCTTCCTTGCGGAAGATGAACTCGCCGGCGTACTTGATGCCCTTGCCCTTATAAGGCTCAGGCTTGCGCCAGCGACGGATCTCGGCCGCAACCTGACCCACCTTCTGCTTGTCGATGCCGCTGATCTCGACCGTGGTGTTATCCGGGGTCTTGATCTCGATCCCCTCGGGGATCGCGTAATCGACGTCGTGCGAATAGCCGAGCTGCAGCTTCAAGTTGCTGCCCTGCGAGTTGGCGCGATAGCCGACGCCGGTGATCAGCAGCTTCTTGGAGAAGCCTTCCGTCACGCCGGTGATCAGGTTCTGCACCAGCGTGCGCTGCATGCCCCAGAAGGCGCGCGCCTGCTTGGTCTTGTTGGCAGGCTGCACGGAGATGCCGTCATTTTCCAGCGTATAGCTGATCTCGTCGCGCAGTTGCAGGGCGAGGGTCCCCTTGGGGCCCTTGACCGACAGCTGCCCGCCTTCGATGGTCGCGGTCACCCCTGCGGGGATCGCGACCGGCTTTTTACCGATGCGGCTCATCAGAACACCTCCGCCAGCACTTCGCCACCGACATTCTGTTCGCGCGCTTCGGCGTCGGACAGAACGCCACGGGGCGTCGAGACAATGGTGATGCCCAGGCCGTTGCGGATCACCGGAAGTTCCTTGGAACCCGAATAGACGCGGCGGCCAGGCTTGGACACGCGGGCGACATGCTTGATCGCCGGCTGGCCCTCGAAATATTTCAGCTCGATGCGCAGGCCGGGGTGCTTGCCGAGGACTTCCTCGGAATAACCACGGATGTAGCCTTCGCGCTGCAGCACGTCGAGCACGCGGGCGCGCAGCTTGGAAGCGGGGGACACAACGCTGTCCTTCTTCGCCTGCTGCCCGTTGCGGATGCGGGTGAGCATATCACCCAGGGGATCGGTCAATGCCATCTCAAATGATCCTTACCAGCTCGACTTGGTGACGCCGGGGATCAGGCCCTTGTTGGCCAGATCACGCAGCTGCACGCGGCAGAGGCGGAATTTGCGGTAGTAAGCGCGGGGACGCCCCGTCAGCTCGCAGCGGTTCCGAATACGGGTCGGGTTACCGTTGCGGGGGATCTCCGCCATCTTCAGACGCGCGATCAGGCGATCGCCGTCATCCGCCGCGGTATCATTCGCGATCGCCTTGAGCTTCGCATAGCGGCCGGCATATTTCTTCACCAGCTTCTTGCGGCGCTCGTTCTTGTTGATCGAACTCAGTTTCGCCATGACTTAAGTTCTCTTCCTTAGCTAAAGCGTTGGGAGAGAAGCGGGGCCTTATTCAGGCCGCCTGCTTCTGCTCTTCCAGCGGGAACGGGAAACCAAAGAGACGCAGCAGTTCGCGCGCTTCCTCGTCCGTCTTCGCCGTGGTGGTCACGATGATGTCCATGCCGCGCACCTTGTCGATGCGGTCATAGTTGATCTCCGGGACGATGATCTGCTCTTTGATACCAAAGGCATAGTTGCCACGGCCATCGAAGCTCTTCGGGTTCAGACCACGGAAGTCGCGCACGCGGGGCAGAGCGATGTTGATCAGACGATCAAGAAACTCGTACATGCGCTCGCGGCGCAGCGTGACCTTGGCGCCGATCGGCATGCCTTCACGCAGCTTGAACTGCGCGATCGACTTGCGGGCCTTGGTGATGACCGGCTTCTGACCGGCGATCAGTTCCATTTCCTCGGCAGCCGAAGTGACCTTCTTCTTGTCCTGGGTCGCTTCGCCCACGCCCATGTTGAGCGTGATCTTCTCGATCTTCGGAACCTGCATGACGTTCTTGTAACCGAACTTCTCGGTCATCGCCTTGGCGATTTCGGCGTCATACTGCGCCTTCGAGCGCGGAGTGTACTTGTCGCTCATTACAGCACCTCACCGGACTTGACGGCGACGCGGACCTTCTTGCCGTCGCGATCCTCGAAACGGACGCGGGTCGGCTTGCCATCCTTGTCAGCGACAGCGACGTTCGAAATGTGGAGCGGCGCGGGCTTGCGCTCGATGCCACCCTGCGGGTTCGCCTGGTCGGGCTTGCGATGCTTCGCATGCACGTTGATGCCTTCGACGAGGACCTTGTCCTCCTTGGGCATGACCTGGAGGACGGCGCCGGTACGGCCCTTGTCCTTGCCGGCCAGGACGACGATCTTGTCGCCCTTCTTGATCTTGGCAGCGCTCATTACAGCACCTCGGG
>DASVOF010000075.1:0-6283 GCA_036383495.1 Sphingobium sp.
CGCATTCCCATGTAACCGCGCGCCTTCGCTATTTTACGCATCCATGGCCGGTCGGAAACCGGCCCATTGACGGAGCAGACTCATGAAGGCCGATACGCATCCCGATTACCACTTCATCACCGTCCAGATGACCGACGGCACCACCTTCCGCACCCGTTCGACCTGGGGCAAGGAAGGCGACACGCTGGCGCTCGACATCGACCCCAAGTCGCACCCGGCCTGGACCGGCGGCACGCGCCAGCTGGAGCAGGGCGGCCAGGTGGCGCGCTTCAACAAGCGTTTCGGCGGCCTGACGCTGAAGAAGTAATCGCTTCGGCATTGCTGATTAAGGAAAGGGCGTCCCGAGGGGCGCCCTTTTTGTTTGCCTTGGTGCCTGTGCACGATGTGCGTTGGCCGATGGTGCTGCAACCAGCGACTATGTCGCCGCTTCGTTCCAGAAGGCGCACAGCATGTCGCGACACCATGTTGGGGCTTCAAGATGGACCAGATGCCCGAGATCATCAGCGTCATGCCGGGTCACATCTGGGGCGGCCGCTTGGATCAGGTCGGCAATAAGTCGAAAGTCGGCAAGATCATGGGCACCGGTCAACATGAGCACGGGTCGCACCAGTTCATGTAGTCGTTCCACATCGGGGAGTGCCGGCGCCTGGTGGTCCGCCACCCACTGATCGCCAGAGAAGCGGGCGATTTCCTGCCGTAATATTTCAGCTGCATTGCTTGCGAGTGTCGTTTCGAAAAGCGGATGAGCCAGCCACAAGTTTCTTGCTTGCCTCATGTCACCGGCTCGCGCTGCTGCGATAATCGGTCGCCACAGCACCTGCCACTCATCGGACCACTCCCATGCCGTCAGCCCCGGACTGAGCAAACTCAGGGATCGAACTCGATCCGGGTGGGATAGCGTGAAGTTCAGGGCGATACTGCCTCCCATGGAAACGCCAACGAGGTCGCATCGATCGATCTGTAGCGCATCCATCAAGGCTAAAAGGTCATCGGCGTGATGGAATGGATCATTTCCTAACGGCGTTGATTTACCAAACCCCCGAAGATCATATCGCAGACGCCCGTGCTCATCGGGCAAAAACCGCCAAAGCTCATCCCACGTTCGCATGTCGCCCCCGAAACCATGCACGAAGATTGTGCTGGGGACATCGTTCCATGCTTCAAAGTGCATCTGGGCGCTGGGTAACGCGATCATCCTGCTCTGCACCGATTTGATCCTCCGGCTTATCCAGCGGTCGCGATGAAGGCCGCCACCTTCCCAACTTCAAACAGCCGCAGCCCGATCCTCATCCAAAAACGCGGCGACATCGTCCAGCACGACATCCTTCGACAGGAACGTCCGGCCGATCCCGCGGGCCAGCAGGAAGGGGAGGGCGCCGCCCGCCATTTTCTTGTCGTGCAGCATATGCGCCACCAATGACGCGCCGTCGCCGCGCACATGGGCGCTGGCCAGATCGTGCGGCAGGCCC
This sequence comes from Sphingobium sp., assembly GCA_036383495.1. GTDB lineage: Bacteria > Pseudomonadota > Alphaproteobacteria > Sphingomonadales > Sphingomonadaceae > Sphingobium. Next base: position 1,470 of record DASVOF010000075.1, read on the forward strand.
ACGGCGCGCAGATGAGCCGTCAGGCGCTCCGTATCTTCCGCCGGGCAAAGGCCCAGTCGCGCCGAATAGCGATAGGCCAGCGCCATGCCGGCGGCCACGCCTTCGCCATGGAGCAGCGTGTCGGAAAAGCCGGTGTCGGCTTCCAGCGCATGGCCGAAAGTATGGCCCAGATTGAGCAGGGCGCGGCGGCCCGACGTTTCGCGTTCATCGTCGGCGACGATCGCCGCCTTCGCCTGCACGCTCCGTTCGATCGCATATTCGCGCGCCGCAGGATCGCCATCCAGCAGGCGATTCCCTTCGCGCTCGCACCAGGCGAAGAAGTCGGGATCGTCGATCAGGCCATATTTGACGACTTCGGCGTAACCGGCGCGGGTTTGGCGCGGGGGCAGGCTGTCGAGCGTCGACGGGTCGATCAGCACCAATGCAGGCTGATAGAAGCTGCCGATCAGATTCTTGCCCGCCTTGGCGTTGATCGCGGTCTTGCCGCCGACCGAACTGTCGACCTGGGCGAGCAGGGTCGTCGGAACCTGGATGAAATGGCAGCCGCGCTTCAGGATGGAGGCGGCAAAGCCGACCAGATCGCCGATCACGCCGCCGCCCAGCGCGACGATATGGTCGCCGCGCTCCACCTCCAGCGCCAGCAGCTGGTCGAGCAATTGCTCCAGATGGGGCCAGCTCTTGGTCTGTTCGCCGGCGGGAAGGATGATCGGTTCGACAGCGACGCCCGCCGCCCGCAACCCGGATTCGAGACGGGGAAGCTGCGCCCGCGCGACATTGGCGTCGGTCACGACCACCAGCCGCCCCTTGCGGGCATAAGGCGCGAGATGCTCGCCGGCGCGGTCCAGCGCGCCCTGTTCTATGACGATATCGTAACTGCGCGCATCCAGCGCGACGTGGACTATTGCCATGCGACAAGTTGCTCCATGATGCTATCGACCGCCACTTCATGCGGGGCGGCGATGCTCTTCACATGAATGGGGGCGAGCGCGTAGACGGGATTGCGCTTTTCGGCCAGCTCGGTCAGCACGACGCGCGGGTCCTTGCCCTTGAGCAGTGGACGCCCCTCGCGACGCGACACGCGGTCCACCAATATGTCGATGTCGGCGTCCAGCCAGATCGCGGTCGCGTGATCCAGGATCAGCGCGCGGGTTTCATCCTGCATGAACGCGCCGCCGCCGGTGGCGATGACCTTGGGCTCGCCGTCCATCAGCCGCCCGATGACGCGCCGTTCGCCGTCGCGGAAATAGGCTTCGCCATAGCGGTCGAACATCTCGGTGATGGTCATGCCGGCGGCCTTTTCGATCTCCTCGTCCGCATCGACGAAGGCAAGGCCCAGCCGCGCGGCGAGCCGACGGCCGACGGTCGATTTGCCCACGCCCATCATGCCCACCAGGACAATGGGGCCGCGCTTCATCTGCGCGCGCATGGATTTGCTGTTTCGCTGCATGGCGAGGGGGGCTATACAACCCCCCGTCACAGAGGCAAATCGCAACTTTCCTCAACTTTCGGCCAGGCCGCATTAGGGACTCATGAGAAGCAATCGTTCTTTCAGCTCATTCGACAGCAGCTCCCGCCGCCGCGGCAAGCGTTTGCCCATCATTCCCGTCATCCTGGTCGTGCTGCTCGCCGGACTGGTCGCGCTTTTATGGTCGCGTGGCGGGGAACAGCCCCAGCAGCGCGTTGAAAAGGTGGTGCCCGCTGAAAAGCTGGGCAAATAATCGATCATGCGCCAGCGGCGGGTGAATGCGAAATGGACGCTGGGAACGCTTGCGCTGGCGCTCGCGCTCCCGGTCGTGGCGCAGGACGCGCCCGAATCCCTGCTGCCGCCGGGCTTTGGCGAAGCGCCCGAAGCGCCTGCCCCCAATGCGCCGCAGCCGGCCCGGCCTGCCACGCCAGGAGCGCCGGCTCCGGTCGTTCAACCGCTGCCGCCGTCCGCCGCGCTGGCTGCTGACAATGCGGGCGACAATGCGGCCGCAGCCGACCTGTCGGAGGAAGATCTCGCCGCGCAGAAGGCGAAATATGATCTTCCCGCAGGCGCGCATCGATCGCTCGATCGCGTCGGCCCGCTTACGCCCGAACGGCTGGGTTTTGCGCCTGACGCCTATGGCGCTCGATCGGGTCAATATCTCGCCACGCTGATGAAGGAGACGCGGGCGCCGATCACGTCGCGCTGGGCCTCCATCCTGCTGCGTCGGGCGCTGTTGTCGGCGACCGACACGCCGCGCGACATTGATGGCGCCGACTGGGTGGCCGAGCGCGCGTGGCTGCTCCTGCGGATGGGCGAGGCGGACAGTGCGCGCCTGCTGGTGCAGAGCGTCGATACCGACAGTTTCACGCCCCGGCTTTATGCAGTCGCGATGCAGACCTACCTCGCCACCGCCGACCCGGCGGGCCTGTGCCCCCTGTCGGCTGGCGCGCTGCGCACCAGCCAGGAGCCGGGGTGGGAGATGACCCGCGCGATCTGCCCGGCGCTGTCGGGGGATCAGGGATCGTCCAGCGGCGCGCTCAATCAGGCGCAGCGGCGGGGCACGGCGCGCGGGATCGACTACCGGCTGGCGGAAAAGGTGGTGGGCACCGGCTTTAACGCCCGGCGATCGGTAAAGATCGAATGGGATGCGGTGGATCGGCTGACGGCATGGCGCTTCGGCCTTGCGACGGCGCTGAATGTGGAGATCCCTGAACCGCTTTATGCGACGGTTGGCCCGCATGTGCGGGCATGGGAGGCCGCAGCTCCCGCGCTTAGCGCGGTGCGGCGGCTGCCGGGTTCGGAAATGGCGGCGCGGCTGGGCGTCTTTTCCAGCAAGGCGCTCGTCGGTTTCTACAGCCAGCTCGGCGCGGATGGCGATGCTTCGGCGGAGGTCGCGGACCGGGTCGAAGCCCTGCGCGCCGCCCATACGGGATCGAGCGCAAGCGATCGGCTTCAGGCGATGCGGACATTGTGGCGGGATAACGCCCGGCCCGATTATGTCGGGCTGATCGCGACGGCGCGGGCTGCTGCTGCGTTGCCGATCGAGCAATGGGATGCGCGCGACGTCGCCAATCTGGTCGCCGCCATGCTGACCGCCGGCTATGATCGCAGCGCGGCTCGATGGAGCCAGGTGGCTCGGCAGGCCGAAGGCGATGGCGCTGGCGACCTGTGGGCATTGCTCGCGGTCGGTGCGCCCAGCGTCGTGGTAGACGTCAGCGAGGGCAAGGTGTCCTCCTTCGTCCAGGAGGCAGGTTCCGCCAAGGGGCAAATGCTGATCGCGGCGCTTGCCGGACTTGCCCGCCTTAATCCGCAGGACAGCGCTTCGCTCGCGCAGGATAATGGCCTCAACCTCAGCGCCAACAGCCGCTGGGCGCGCGCTATCGGGCAGGCTGCGGCGCGGGGGGAAAGGGCGACGGTAGCCCTGCTGGCGGCGGTCGGCATGCAATCGGCCGATTGGGGACGCCTGCCGCCTGCGCATCTCTACCACATCGTCGCCGCCCTGCATCGCGTCGGGCTCGATCCCGAAGCGCGGATGATCGCGGCGGAGGCGATCACGCGGGTCTGATCGATGGGAGACGACGGCGCTCTCATCGACCGCTTCCTTGAAATGATGGCGGCCGAGCGTGGGGCGTCGCGCAATACGCTGCTGGCCTATAGGGCCGACCTGATGGCGGCGGCGGAGTTGATCGGCGGTCTGACCGTGGCGACAAAGCCGGCTCTGGGCAAGCTGCCGGAGGCATGGAGCGAGTTGGCCGCGTCCACCGTTGCGCGCAAGGTTTCGGCGCTCCGCGCCTTCTATGCCTTTCTGGAAGAGGAGGGGTTGCGGGGTGATAACCCGTCGGCGGCGCTCCCCCGGCCGGTCACGCGCAGGCCGCTGCCGAAGATTCTGTCGACACAGGAGGTCGACTCCCTTTTCGTCTCGATCGAAGAGCGGCTGGGTGCGACGAATCCCTCTCCGCTCGATCTGCGGCTGTCGGCGCTTATCGAACTGCTCTATGGTTCGGGATTGCGGGCGACCGAACTGGTGTCGCTCCCGCGACGGGCGCTGTCCCCGGATCGGCCCTTCCTGATCCTGAAGGGCAAGGGCGCGCGCGAGAGGCTGGTGCCCATATCGGACCGGGCGCGGGCGGCGGTCGCTGCGTGGATCGCGCATGTGCCCGCCGACAGCGCCTGGCTGTTTCCGTCGGGCAAGAGCCATCTCAGCCGAATCCGTCTCTATCAAATGGTGAAGGCGCTGGCGGCTGCGGCCGGCATAGCCCCCGAAAGGGTCAGCCCCCATGTGCTGCGCCACGCCTTCGCCACGCATCTGCTGGAAGGGGGGGCTGACCTGCGCGCGCTTCAATCGATGCTGGGCCATGCCGATATCGTCACGACCCAGATCTATACGCATGTGGACAGCCGCCGACTGGTCGAACTGGTCAACAGACGGCATCCTCTGGCGACGATGCGCCATCGCCTCGTTGACGACGGGGCGTCATCGCCCTAACGCCGTCGGCCATGGTTAGCTTTCTGGAATTTGAAAAGCCTATCGCCGAGTTGGAGGCGCGCGTCATCGAATTGCGCGCGACCGCGAGCGCGGGCGATATCGACATTGGCGGCGAGATCGACAAGCTCGAACAGCGCGCGGCGAAGACGCTGGTCGACACTTACGCCAAGCTATCGCCCTGGCAGAAGACGCAGGTTGCCCGTCATCCCGACCGTCCCCATTTCCGGGATTATGTGGCGGGCATGTTCGACAATTTCATGCCGCTGGCCGGCGACCGCACCTTTGCCGACGATCAGGCGATTCTCGGCGGCTTCGCGACATTGGGCGAACGCCGCGTGGTCGTTATCGGTCATGAAAAGG
>DASVOF010000076.1:0-4904 GCA_036383495.1 Sphingobium sp.
CCGGCCCCGGTCCCACGCCGCCCACGCCTCCCAGCTACGCCATCAATTTCGCGCCGGTCGCGATCAACCAGAATGACACCGTGACCGTGCCGACCGGCTATACGGTCGACGTGCTGTTGAAGGCGGGGGATTCCGTCGAGGTGGGCTCGCCCTATTCCGGCAGCTTCCCGACTCCCGCCGACGCCGAGAAGTGGGCGGGCGGCAACCACGATGGCATGGAATATTTCGACCTGTCGGGCGTCGACGCCAATGCCGGCGGCCTGCTCGCCATCAATCATGAGCTGGCGGACTTTAATATCCTGTTCTCCGGCAGCTACAACGCCGCCACGGCGACCGCGGACCAGAAAGCGCTGGCGCTGTCGGCGGTCGGCATTTCGGTGGTCGAAGTCGCCAAGGGCACGGGCGGCAAATGGGCGGTCAAGGCCGGGTCGCGCTTCAACAAGCGTTATACCGGCAACAGCAGCTATCGCGCGGGCGGCCCGGCGGCGGGTCAGCTTTCGGGCACGATCAAGGGGATGCTGAACAATTGCTCCTCCGGCCGCACCCCCTGGGGCACCTATCTCACCTGCGAGGAGACGACGAACAATTATCTCGACCCGACGCAGCCTGCCACCAATTATGGCTGGGTGGTTGAGATCGACCCCTATCAGGAACTCGCCGCGCCCACCAAGCGCACCGCCATGGGCCGTTTTTCCCATGAAAATGTGGCCCATATGACCGACGCCAACAATCGCGTCGCTTTCTACATGGGCGATGATTCGACGCCCGGCTGCATCTACAAATTCATTCCCGACCGCGCCTTTAGCACCAGCAATCGCGGCGCGAACACCGACCTGCTCGATTATGGCACGCTCTATGTCGCGCGGTTCAACGCCGACGGCACGGGCGAATGGCGGGCTCTGGCGCAGGGGCAGAACGGTCTTGTCCCCGGCGCGTCCGATCCGGGCAATGTCAGCCAGTCGACCACCCCGCCTAGCCCGACGACGGTGAATTTCAACACCACCGCCGACGTCCTCATCAATACGCAGGCCGCTGCGCGGGTCGCCGGCGGCACGCTGATGGACCGGCCGGAGTGGATCACGGTCGCGCCCAACAAGCAGGCGATTTTCGTGACGCTGACCAACAATAGCGGCCGGCGCGTCACCGACGCCGCCAATCCGCGCACGACCAATCTGCACGGCCATATCCTGAAGTTTCGCGAAAACGGGGACTCGCCGCTCGCGACCGGCTTCACCTGGGAAATCTTCCTGCTGGCGGGCAATCCGCAGCTTGCCGAAGCGAACCTGAAGGGCAACATCAACGGCGACTTTTTCTCCAGCCCCGACGGCCTGCGCATCGATCCCCAGGGTCGCCTGTGGGTGCAGACCGACCATAATCTCAACGGCAATGCGGGTACATTGAGCGGCAGCGCGGTCAATATGGTCCAGGCGTTCGGCAATAATTCGATGTATCATATCGATCAGACGAGCAAGCAGTCCAAGCGCTTCCTCGTCGGTCCGACCGGCTGCGAGATCACCGGCATCGCCTATACGCCGGACCTCAAGACCTTCTTCGTCAACATCCAGCATCCGACGGGCAACTGGCCGGTGGCGGGGCAGCAGCCGCGCTCTTCGACCATCGTCGTCACGCGCACCGACGGCCAGCCGGTCGGCAACTAAAGGAGGAGGGAGGGGGAACCCTCCCTTTCTTCGTCATCCCCGCGCAGGCGGGGACCCATCTCCCAACACCGGATCAAGAGGCTCGGTAAGGGAGATGGATTCCCGCCTCCGCGGGAATGACGGGAATGGCCCAACAAGGAAAGGCCCGTTCCCACAAGGGGACGGGCCTCTTCATGCGCGTGATAGGCGGCCGGAGCCGCCGTCAGATCACTTGATCTTGGCTTCCTTGAACTCGACATGCTTGCGCACGACCGGGTCATATTTGCGGAAGCTCAGCTTCTCGGTCTTCGTGCGCGGGTTCTTCTTGGTCACATAGAAGAAGCCGGTGTCAGCCGAGCTGACGAGGCGAATCTTGACGGTTGCTGGCTTGGCCATGGCCCTGGTTCCTGCGTGAGTATCGTGAAAAAGAGAAAGCGGCCCCGTGGGACCGCCCCGTTTCAGCAGCGGCCCTTGGGGGAGATTCGGGATAATGTCAAGACACGCGTGGTGCGTGTGGGCGCGCCATGCTACAGTTTACGCGGCCTTAACCCGTTCCGGCGCATGCTGTCATCGGAGCGAAAGGACAGGGGAGTCTTCTCCATGCGACATGATCCAATGCTGGCCATTCTTGCCGATCTTCTCCGCCGCGTCGACGGCCTCGCCGGACAGCGAGGGCATCTGAGCGTGGCCCGATTGCGGGACGAGGTCGACCAGATCCGCCATGTCGCGCGCGCCTTCCACATCGACAGCGTCGAAGGGCTGGCGGGCACGCTGCAATCGGCCTTGTCGCTGCAAGGCATGGGCCCGGTGGTGCTGTCCTATCTCGACCTGATGCGCGACGCCATCGGGGCCGAAATGCCCGACGCCCAGGTCATCCCGATGGTATCTGTCATCAAGCCGGTCGCAAGTCCGGGCGCGTCGCTTTCGATCTGACGCCTGCTCGCCGCCCATGGACGCATTGCTGACCGCGCTGATCGGATGTCTGTTGGGGGAGATGGGGGACAAGAGCCAGTTGCTCGTGCTGGCGCTCGCCATGCGGTTTCGGCGCAATGGCGCCCTGATCGCGGGAATCGCCGTCGCCGCGCTCGCCAATGCGGCCGTCGCCGCTGTGGCGGGCGCATTTCTGAGCCCTATGCTCGGCTCCTCCGCTCGCTTGCTGTTCCTGGCGCTGGCGGTCCTGTTTCTGGCCATCGGCATGTTCTGGCCGGTGAAACAGCCCGATCCGCTGTCCACATGGCCCACCGGCCCCTTCCTCACCGCCGCCCTGGGCGTCTTCATCCTCGGCTTTGGCGACGGATCGCAATTCCTGATCCTGGGCATCGCCACCCGCACCGCCGATCCGCTAATGGCGGGGCTGGGCGGGGCGATCGGCATCATGGCGGCGCTGACGCCGGTGGTGCTGCTGCGTGAGGAGATGGGCAGGCTGCCGCTGCGCGCCGTCCGGCTGGGCGGGGCCGTGATCATGTTGATCGCCGGCGTGGCGATCGCGGTCTCTGCGCTCGGTCTCGCCTGATCGAACTTCTTCATCAGACTGAACGAGGATTTAGGCGGGAAATTCTCCGCCGGGCGTGGCACCTTACTGGCAACTGGTCGTTATACAGCCGAAACCAAGTCCCCCGAATCAGGAGCAAAGCATGACAGCCCCCGATCTGAAGACCCCGACCGACCTGCGCAGCAACGCGACCAAGTCGGTCGCCGAGGCGCTGAATGGCGTTCTGGCGGACAGCTATGCGCTCTATTTCAAGACCAAGAATTTCCATTGGCATGTGTCGGGTCCGCATTTCCGCGACTATCACCTGATGTTCGACGATCAGGCGACCCAGATCCTGGCCACCACCGACGCGATCGCGGAACGGGTGCGCAAGACCGGCAACACCACGCTGCGGTCGATCGGCGACATTGGGCGTCATCAGTCGCTCAAGGATAATGACGCCGATTATGTGAAACCGGCGGACATGCTGAACGAACTGCGCGAGGATAATCTGCGCCTCGTGGAAGCGCTGCGCGGGGCCAAGGCCGCCGCCACCGAGGCGGGCGACAACGCGACCGAAGGCATTGTCGACGACTGGACCGATGAGGCCGAGGAACGGGCCTGGTTCCTGTTCGAGGCTGGCCGTCACGGCTGAGGCGTCGACGTCCTGCCGTGCTCCTGCTTTCGCAGGAGCACGAAGCGGGCTCAGGCTTCCTCCGCGATCGGCTCGATCGCCACGATCTCGATCGCGCCGCTCTTGCCGCCGAAATCGACCGCTTCCTCCACTTCCGCATCCATCATCGCGCGAGCGAGCGGGGCGGTGAAGGCGATGCGTCCAGCGGCGGGATCGGCTTCGTCATCGCCGACAATGTCGATCCGCTTTTCGACCCCGCCCAGGCGATAGGTCACGCGCGCGCCGAAGGCGACGGCTTCTCCGTCGGGCGCTGGGCGCAGCTCCGCCGTCGCCAGCCGGGTGCGCCAATAGCGCAGCTCGCGCTTCAGCTTCTTCGCCTCTTCCTCTGCCATGCCGTCCGTGGGCACGGCCTCCAGCGCCGCGACCTTCTCGCGCGTCAGCCGCAGCCCGCGCGCCGTGACCCAATTGGGACCGAGCGGGATCGGAATTTCGAAACTGGGCTCCAGATGCTCCTCGTCACTTTCGCGACGAAAGGCGACGCTCATGACACTCTCCTGCGGAATAAAAAGCAAAGATCGGGAGCGCGGGTCGCGCTTTCAATCCTCGTCGAACAGGCCGGCCAGTTGTTCCACCATCGTGCCGCCCAATTGCTCGGCGTCCATGATGGTCACCGCCCGCCGATAATAGCGCGTGACGTCATGGCCGATGCCGATCGCGACCAGCTGCACCGGCGACCGGTTCTCTATCCATTCGATGACCTGCCGCAGATGCCGCTCCAGATAGGTGCCGCTGTTCACTGACAGGGTGGAATCGTCGACCGGCGCGCCGTCGGAGATCACCATCAGGATGCGGCGTTCCTCATTGCGCGCAATCAGCCGGCTATGCGCCCAGAGCAGCGCCTCCCCGTCGATATTCTCCTTGAGCAGCCCCTCGCGCATCATCAGGCCCAGACTCTTGCGCGCCCGGCGCCAGGGTTCGTCGGCCTTCTTGTAGATGATGTGCCGCAGGTCGTTCAAACGCCCCGGCATTGGCGGACGCCCTTCCGACAGCCACTGCTCGCGGCTCTGCCCACCCTTCCATCCGCGGGTCGTGAAACCGAGGATCTCAGTCGCGACCCCGCACCGCTCCAGCGTTCGTGCGAGAACGTCGGCGCAGGTCGCTG
>DASVOF010000077.1:0-23669 GCA_036383495.1 Sphingobium sp.
CCGCGCGCCGTGACCCAATTGGGTCCGAGCGGAATCGGAATTTCGAAGCTGGGCTCCAGATGCTCCTCGTCGCTTTCGCGACGAAAGGCGACGCTCATGATACTCTCCTGCGGATTAAAAAGGCCTGCGGCATAAAGGAAAAGATCGGGAGCGCGGGGCGCGCTTTCAATCCTCGTCGAACAGGCCGGCGAGCTGTTCCACCATCGTGCCGCCCAGTTGCTCGGCATCCATGATGGTCACCGCCCGTCTATAATAGCGGGTGACGTCATGTCCGATGCCGATCGCGACCAGCTGCACGGGCGATCGGTTCTCGATCCACTCGATGACCTGCCGCAAATGTCGCTCCAGATAGGTGCCGCTGTTCACCGACAGGGTGGAATCGTCAACCGGCGCGCCGTCGGAGATTACCATCAGGATGCGGCGTTCCTCATTGCGCGCGATCAGCCGACTATGCGCCCAGAGCAACGCCTCGCCGTCGATATTTTCCTTAAGCAGCCCTTCGCGCATCATCAGGCCGAGGTTCCTGCGCGCCCGGCGCCAGGGTTCGTCGGCCTTCTTGTAGATGATGTGCCGCAGGTCGTTGAGCCGTCCCGGCATGGGCGGGCGTCCGGCCGCCAGCCAATCTTCGCGGCTCTGCCCGCCCTTCCACGCGCGGGTGGTGAAGCCCAATATCTCGGTCTTCACCCCGCAACGTTCCAGCGTGCGCGCCATGATGTCGGCGCTGATCGCCGCGATGCTGATCGGCCGCCCGCGCATGGAGCCCGAATTGTCGATCAGCAGCGTGACGACCGTGTCGCGGAACTCGGTGTCGCGCTCGATCTTGTAGCTGAGCGAACGGGTCGGATCGATGATGATCCGCGCCAGCCGCGCCGCGTCCAGCAGCCCTTCCTCCTGATCGAAGTCCCAACTGCGCGATTGCTGCGCCATCAACCGCCGCTGCAGGCGGTTGGCGAGCTTCGTGACCGCGCCCTGCAGGCTGGTGAGCTGCTGGTCGAGGAAGCCGCGCAGCCGGTTCAGCTCATCCTCGTCGCACAGGTCGTCGGCGGTGACGACCTCGTCATGCGCTTGGCTGTAGGCCTTGTAATCGAAGCCGGGCGGCAGGTCGGACATGGGGCGGTTGGGGCGGACCGGCATCATGCCTTCCTCGCCCATGTCGTCCGCGCCTTCCTCGCTGTCGGCGTCGAATTCGTCGCTATAGTCGGTGTCGCCTTCCTCGGTATCGCCGCCCTTGTCGTCGGCACGCGCCTCGGCATTTTCTTCGCTGTCGCCGGCCTGATCCTCGCCGGATTCGCCGTCTTCCTGTTGTTCCTCCTCGTCCTCGCCTTCCTCCTGCGGTTCGGACTCGTCGGTTTCGGGCGGCATGTCGGCGTCGACGAGCTGCAAATGCTCCAGCATCGCCTGGGCCAGCTTCTGGAACGCGCGCTGGTCGTCGATCGCGAGGCCGAGGGCGTCGAGATCGGCCCCCGCCTTGTCCTCGATCCATTGCTCGACCATCGCCATGCCTGAAGCGACGTCCTTGGGGATCGGCTGTCCCGTCAACCGCTCGCGCACCTTGAGCGCCAGCGCGGTGGACAGCGGGACTTCATCGGCCGACCGGGCGCGGCGCAGCGGATCGGATTTCAACCGAAGGTCGAGCGCGTGATTGAGGTTCGCGCGCACGCCCTCCATCGCCCGCGCGCCGATCGCTTCGACGCGCGCCTGCTCGACGGCGTCATAGACCGCGCGTGCGGTCGCGTCGGCCGGCGCGGCGGCGGCATGCATCTTCGCATTATGATGCCGCAGCCGTAGCGCATGGGCGTCGGCGAAGCCACGCGCCAGCGCCACCTGATCGGCGGGCAGGTTGCGGCCGGGCGTCGGCACCTTGATCGCCTTGCCCGCCATGTGCGGCGCATCGGCGGTGAAGCCCACCTCCACCTCCGCATCGCGCGCGATCGACCGCGCCGCGCCGGAAAGCACGTCCTTGAAAGCGTCGAGAGGGGAGCGTTCGGCCACGGTCGCTCGTTACGCCGCCCGGTGCGCCACGCTTTCGGGCAGGTCCTTGCCGAACACGCGCTGATAATATTCCGCCACCAGCGGCCGTTCCGCCTCGTCGCATTTGTTGAGGAAGCTCAGGCGGAAGGCGAAGCCGACATTATTGAAGATCAGGGCGTTCTGCGCCCAGCTGATCACGGTGCGCGGGCTCATCACGGTCGAAATGTCGCCGTTGATGAAGCCCTGGCGGGTCAGTTCCGCCACCTTGATCATATTCTCGACTTCCTTGCGGCCGCCTTCATGATCATATTCGCCTGACTTGGCGAGGACGATCTGCGCCTCGGTCGCGGCGGGCAGATAGTTGAGCGTCACCACCAGATTCCAGCGGTCCATCTGTCCCTGGTTGATCTGCTGCGTGCCGTGATAGAGGCCGGTGGTGTCGCCCAGGCCGACCGTGTTGGCCGTCGCGAACAGGCGGAAATGGGGGTTGGGCCGGATGACGCGGTTCTGGTCCAGCAGCGTCATCTTGCCGTCGGCTTCCAGCACGCGCTGGATCACGAACATCACGTCCGGACGCCCGGCGTCATATTCGTCGAACACCAGCGCCACCGGCCGCTGCAGCGACCAGGGGAGCAAGCCTTCGCGGAATTCCGTTATCTGCTGCCCTTCCTTCAGCACGATGGCGTCGCGGCCGACCAGGTCGATACGGCTGATATGCGCGTCCAGATTGATGCGGATGCACGGCCAGCGCAGGCGCGCGGCGACCTGCTCGATATGGCTCGACTTGCCGGTGCCGTGATAGCCCTGCACCATGACGCGCCGGTTGAACGCGAAACCCGCCAGGATCGCCAGCGTCGTGTCCGGATCGAACACGTAAGCGGGGTCCAGGTCGGGCACCCGTTCATCGGCTTCGGAAAAGGCCGGGACCTTGAGGTCGACGTCGATACCGAACATGTCCCGCGCATCCACCTCGCGGTCGGGCGCGGCCAGCAGCGTTTCGGAACGAGTATCGGGCTGGACGTTGGGAATGTCGGTCATTTCGCGGTCTTTCTCGTCATGTTGCTCCAGCCCCTAACCGATCCGGGGAGGGCGTGTCGATACAGTGGGGGCTCCTTGTCCGTCGATCAAGCGGCCCCTTGGGTCGGATTGGCCTGCTTACTCTATTTGAACGGCAAAGAGATGCCGTTAAGGGTTTCAACTCCATAAGGCGACCATGACCTATTCGTTCATCTGCCTTGGTTTCCTGGTGGCGATTAACATCTGGACCGTGATCCGCTTCTGGCAGGACAAGGGCCGGGCGATTGCGGGTTCTCGCCGGATACCAGAAGCTGATCTCCTGAGTCTTGCCATGATGGGAGGATCGCCTGGAGCTTTCATCGCTCGCCAGCTTTTCAGGCACAAAACGCGAAAAGAGCCATTTTCTACCCGGCTGATGCTGATCGCCGTCGTTCAGGTCGGCCTTCTCAGCGGCTGGTTCCTGCTCTGATCGGTCCTCAAGCGAAGGCCGCCGCCTTGCGCAGCAGGCCATAGGCCTCGATCACGCCCTGCAGCGCGCTTTCATGGCTGCGGTCGCCGCCATTATGGTCGGGATGATAGCGGCGCAACAGCTCGGTATAACGCTGCCTCAGCGCCTTGCGATCCGCGTCGACGGGCAGGTCCATGGTGGCCAGCGCCTTGCGGTCCTCGTTCGACAGGAATTTGCCGTCCTGCCGCATCTGGCTGTCGGCGCGCGCCTTGGCTACCCGTTCCTTGAACTTCGCGCCGATCGCGTCGAGCGGGTCCTGGAAATCGGACCAGCGCGGCGGCGGGCTGGCGCCGTTGGAGGAGAAAGCGCGCGTCTCCCGCTCCCACCCGGCAAAGGGGCGCTGGGCGGCGGCGATCTCGTCCGGGCTCATGCCGGTGAAGAAATTATAGCCCTGGTTGAACTCGCGGACATGGTCGAGGCACAGCCAGCGCCACTGCGGCCCCTCATGGCTCGAACCCTTGCCCTCCAGCGGCGGCGCGCGAAACTCGCCGGGTTCGTTGCAGCCGCCGACCGCGCAGAGCCGGTCGCTTTCCACGCGGCCATGGAAACGGTTGAAGCGGCGGGTCGAGAAGGGATCGGTAGACAAGATTGCCCTGATGCATGGATGAAGAAAGCATTCTATATAGGGGCGATGAACACTGAACTGAAAGGCCCCGTTGCCACAGAGATTGAAGAGCGGCTGCGCGCCGCCCTGAGCCCTGAACATCTCGCCGTGATCGACGACAGCGAAAAGCATCGCGGCCATGCGGGTCATGACGGATCAGGCGAAAGCCATTTCACCGTCGAGATCGTGTCGGATCAGTTCACGGGCAGGAATCGGGTCGCGCGCCAGCGGCTGGTCAACGCCGCGCTCGCCGACCTGCTGCGCGAGAAGGTCCACGCCCTCGCCATAAAGGCGCGCGCGCCCGGCGAAGCGTGAGAGGCAAGGGGAGCGCCACGCCATGACCCGAGACGACATCGTCATCCAGACGATCACGCCCACCACCCATGATTTGGGCGACTTTCGCGTCCATCGCTCGCTCCCCGCGCGCGGCCGGACGATGGTGGGGCCGTTCATCTTCTTCGACCAGGCCGGCCCCGCGCGGATCGCGCCGGGGCAGGGGATCGACGTGCGCCCGCACCCCCATATCAACCTCGCCACCGTCACTTACATGTTCGAGGGCGCATTCGTGCATCGCGATTCGCTGGGCACGGAGCAGCTGATCGAGCCGGGCGCCGTCAACCTGATGACGGCCGGGAGCGGCATCGTCCATTCCGAACGCTCGCCCGACAGCGAGCGCGCCAAGGCGTCCAAACTCTCCGCGATCCAGACCTGGCTCGCCCTGCCCGACGGGCGGGAGGAAATGGACCCCGCGTTCGAGCATGTGGGGGAGGACCGCCTGCCGATCGTCGATTGCGGCCATGCCCGCGCGCGGATCATCATGGGAACCCTCTGGGGGCAAAGCGCGCCGGTCACGACCTATGCGAACACCATCTATGCCGACATCCAGCTTTCACCGGGCGGCAGCGTGCCGATCGACGCGGGGGCGGAGGAGCGGGCGCTCTATGTCGCGGGCGGGGACGCCGCGCTCGATGGCATGGCGCTGCAACCGCAGACGCTCTACGTCCTGCGACCGGGCGTCGACGCCCGGCTGATGAGCGTTGACGGAGGCCGGGTGATGCTTTGCGGCGGGGAGGCTTTCACCACCCCGCGCCATGTGTGGTGGAACTTCGTCTCGTCGAGTACGGACCGCCTCTATCAGGCGCGTGACGATTGGGAAGCGGCGCGCTTCCCGCTCATCCCCGGCGACGATCAGGAGTTCATCCCGATCCCGCAGGGGCGGCCCAAGACGGTCAGCTATCCCTGATGGGCAGACCCCGGAGATAGGAAATATGTGCTCCTGCGAAAGCAGGAGCACAGGGCGGAGAAGCGCAACAAGGCCCTGGGCTCCTGCTTTCGCAGGAGCACCTTCCTTCTGACCTCGCGCCTACTGCACGAAGGTCAGCGAAAGATTTTCGGCATTTTTCGGAATGTCGATGCGGCTTTCGTTGATCGACGCTTCCTCGCCCGGTTTCAGGTTGGTCCGGTCGGCCTTGGTCGTCCAGCTGAACACGAGGCGGTTCTGCCGGTCGCGCAGTTGCACCAGCACGGGCGGGACCGGCAGCGTTTGCTTGCCGCTGTTCACGATGCGCGCGCCGAAGGCGAAATATTCCTCGCCGGTGGGCAGCTTGCGCCGTTCGGCGGGCTTGGAGAGGTAGAAGAGCAGGTCGGGATCGCCCTCTTCGGCGACCAGCCCCAGATTGATCGCCCAGCTGGGCGTCCCGAAATACCAGAGCGCCCCCCCGCCGGCGGCGGCGAGCAGGAAGAATCCGAACGCCGCATAGGTCCACAGCTTGAGCCTGTTGCGCCTCGGCCGGGCGGGCGCGTCGAGGATTTCCTCGCTCTCCCGCTGGCCATGGCCATAGACATCGTCGAACCGCGCGGTCTGCGCCGCGATGGGGGCGGGGATGGGGGCCTCCTCCGGCGCGGGCTCGGCGGGCGCGATCGGCTCGGGCGTTGCAACGGGACGAGGGAGTGGCGGTGGCGGTGGTGGAGGAGCGGGTGGCTCTGCCTGCGTTACGGCGGGCGCCGGCGCACCGACCGGCGCCGCCATCGCCGCTTCCCTGGGCGCGAGCGCGGCTCCTTCCTGGAACCAGCTATGTTTGCAGGAGGCGCAGCGAACCTGGCGGCCATTGGGGCCGACGGCGCTGTCCGGCACAATATAGCGCGTGGCGCAATTGGGACACACCAGGATCATGACGCTTCATAGCCATGGCGGGGACTCGAGGGCAAGCGGCATTGAAGGGAGCCGGACGTCCCGCCGCGACTCGCGGGTTTGGGCGGCATGGGCTTTACGCGTCCCCGCCCGCTGTGCCATGGCTGTTCCACGGGGAAGCAGGGCACACATCCAGTCATGTCGGCGATCGTCCAGTTCGAAAATGTCGGCCTGCGCTATGGCCTGGACAGCGAGACGCTGGCCGATGTCAGCTTTTCGCTGCACGGCGGGGGTTTCTACTTCCTGACGGGCGCATCGGGGGCGGGCAAAACCTCGCTCCTGAAGCTGCTCTACCTCGCCCAGCGGCCCAGCCGGGGCGTCATCCGCCTGTTTGGGGAGGATGTGGTGACGCTGCCCCGCAAGCGCCTTCCGGGCTTTCGCCGTCGCATCGGCGTGGTGTTCCAGGATTTCCGGCTGGTTGCGCATCTGTCCGCCTATGACAATATCGCCCTGCCGCTGCGCGTCGCCGGTATGGCGGAAAGCGAGATCGACGCATCGGTTTCGGAAATGCTCAACTGGGTCGGCCTTGGCGACCGGGGGCAGGCGCGCCCGGCGACCCTGTCGGGCGGGGAGCAGCAGCGGGTCGCCATCGCCCGCGCGGTGATCGGCCGGCCTGAAATCCTCGTGGCGGACGAGCCCACCGGCAATGTCGACGCCGACATGGCCCGCCGCCTGCTGACCCTGTTCGAGGCGCTCAATCGCCTGGGCACCACCATCGTCGTCGCCACCCACGACCTGCCGCTGATCGGGCAGGTGGAAGGCGCGCAGATGATGCGGCTGGACAAGGGGCGGCTGTCCGATCCGACGGGCTCGCTGCGCTACCCGCCGCGCGAGCAGGGGTCGGCTGCGTCATGAACGGAGCCGACCGCCGGGCCGCCGCCGCCGCGCGGCACAGGCTGCTGCCCGAGGGTCGCGTCGCCGGCCCCATGCCCTGGGTGATCGCCGTCATGATGTTCCTGACCGTGCTGGCCGCTGCGGCGGGCCTTGGCCTGGGCGTGGCGGTGCAGGCGGTGGGCGCGGACCTGGCGGGTCGCGCCACGGTGCAGATCGTCGAAGCCAATGCCGATCTGCGCGAGCAGCTGAGCGGCCGGGCGGCGCGCCTGCTGCGCTCGTCGGGCGAGGTGCGGAGCGTCAATCCGGTCGATCCGGCGACGCTCGCCGACCAGATCCGACCCTGGCTGGGTGAGGATGCGGGCAGCGGCGACCTTCCTATCCCGGCGCTGATCGACGTCGAGCTGACGCCCGGCGCAGCGCGAGCGAAGGTCGATCGCCTCCGCCGGGCATTGAGCACGCTCTCTCCCCGGATGCGGGTAGAGCCTCACGCCGCTTTCCTCCAGCCGCTTGGGCGTCTGCTCGCCGCTCTGGGCGGCCTTGCAGCCGGGATCGTCCTGCTGATGGCGCTGGCGACGGCGGCGATCGTCGTGCTGGCGGCGCGCGCGGCGCATGACAGCCATCGCGGCACGATCGACGTCCTGCACCTGATGGGCGCGACCGACGTGCAGATCGCCCGCCTGTTCCAGCGGCGCATCGGGCTCGACGCGCTGTTCGGCGGCCTGCTGGGCTTCGTCGTCGCCTTGCTGGTTCTCATCCTGCTTGGCTCCCGCCTCGCCGACACGGGTTCCGACCTGCTGGCGACGATCAGCCTGCCCTGGACCAGCTGGCTCATCCTCGCCGCGTTGCCGGCGGGCGTGGTCGTGCTCGCGACGCTCACGGCCCGCTGGACCGTGCTGCGCTCCCTGGGGCGACGGCTGTGATCGTCCGCCTGTTCGCCGTCTCGCTGCTCGCCTGGATGCTGGGCTTCGCCTGGTTTGCGATCTTCCTGCCGCAGCCGCTGGACGGGCGGCCCACCGACGCCATCGTCGTGCTGACCGGCGGCGCGGGTCGGATCGACCGGGGCCTGACGCTGATGCAGGAGGGGGCGGCCAAGCGGATGCTGATTTCGGGCGTCGACCGCGCCGTCCGCCCGTCCGAACTCGCGGTGCAATATGACGTGCCCGAACGGCTCTTCTCCTGCTGCGTCACGCTGGGCCGCGAAGCGATCGACACCCGTTCCAACGCGATCGAGACCGCGCGCTGGCTGGAACGGCGCGATTACAAGACCGTGCGCCTCATCACCACCGACTGGCACATGCGCCGCTCCGCCCTGGAACTGCGTCAGGCGCTGCCGCGCCGCGTCACCATCGTCTACGACGCCGTGCCCAGCCGCCCCAGCCTCACCATGCTGATGCGCGAATATAATAAATATCTGCTGCGCCGGGGCGCGGCGCTGATTGGAATCTGACCTGTCCCATGATTACGGCCCTGCGATCCCTCGTCTTCATGCTGGTCTTTTATAGCGGCTCGCTGCTGCTGGTCCTGACGGCGCTGGCCGCCGCCTGGGTGTCCCCCGCCGCCGTCCACACCGTCGCAACCGCCTGGGGACGCTTCCACCGCCTCTGCGCACGCTGGCTGCTCGGGCAGAAGATTAAGGTGGAGGGCGATCTGCCGCTGGGCGCCTATCTCTATATCGTCAAGCATGAGTCGATGTTCGAGACGATCGATATGCTCTGCCTGTTCGATCGGCCCGTCGTCGCCGCCAAGCGCGAACTGTTCGACATCCCGCTATGGGGGCGCATCGCGCGCCTATACGGCCTGATCCCGGTCGAACGCGCTGCGGGCGCCGGCGCCATGCGTTCGCTGCTGACAGCCGCGCGCGCCGCCACGGAGCAGGGGCGGCCTATTTGCCTCTTCCCCGAAGGAACGCGGGTTCCGCATGGCGAATCGCCGCCGATGAGGGCGGGTTTCGCCGGGCTCTATGCGATGCTGAAACTTCCCGTGGTGCCGATCGCCATCGACAGCGGCCGCCTGTCGCCGCGCGGCAGCTTCCTGAAGCGGTCCGGCACGATCACCTACAAGGTGGGCGAGACCATTCCGCCCGGCCTCGACCGCCGCGAGGCCGAAGCGATGGTTCACGCGGCCATCAACGCGCTCAATCGAGCCTAATGTGACCGCCCGAAGTCGGGCTGGGGATCATCCTGTCCCTGTTCGATGATCGACCGGCGGATCGCCCGCGTACGAGTGAACAGGTTGAACAGCGCGTCCCCGTCATTCCACCGGATCGCCCGTTGGAGTGCCGAGAGGTCCTCCGAAAAGCGTTGCAGCATCTCCAGCACCGCATCCTTGTTGGCCAGGAACACGTCGCGCCACATGGTGGGGTCCGACGCCGCGATCCGGGTGAAGTCGCGAAAGCCGCCCGCCGAATATTTGATGACTTCCGACTGGGTCACATCCTCCAGGTCGCTGGCCGTGCCGACGATGGTGTAAGCGATGAGGTGGGGCAGGTGGCTCGTCACCGCCAGCACCAGATCATGATGCTCGGGGTTCATGACTTCGACCTCCGCGCCCACGCGCCGCCATAGTTCGGCCACCCGCTCGACCGCCGCCGGGTCGGCTTCGGCGGGCGGCGTGACGATGCACCAGCGCCCGTGGAACAGCGAGGCGAAGCCCGCTTCGGGCCCGCTATTCTCGGTCCCCGCCACCGGATGCGCGGGGATGATCGCCCGACCCGGCAGCGCGGCGCTCAGCTGCGCCAGCACATCGGCCTTGCACGATCCCACGTCGCTGACGATCGCCTCGGCGGGCAGGTCGTCCGCGATCTCCGCCGCCGCCGCGCCCATCGCCCGCACCGGCACGCACAGCACGACCAGATCGGCGTCGGTGACCGAAGCGCCCGCCGTGTCGGTCACGTCGTCGCACAGGTCGATGGCCCGCGCGATCTCCCGCACACGCGGATCGGCGTCATGGCCGGTGACCCGGACCGTCGGCATATGTTCGCGAATGGCGCGGGCCAGCGATGATCCGATCAGGCCCAGCCCAATGATGGAGACGCGCGCGAAAGGCAGCATCAGGCCGCCTCCGCCATCGCACGCAGCTTGGCCGCAATGCTGCGCATCTGTTCCTCCGTGCCGATGGTGATGCGCAGGCCATTGGGCAGGCCCTGCCCCGGCAGCCAGCGGGTCGCAAAGCCTTCGTCCCACAGGCCCTTCATTGCGGCTTCGGCGGTCAGCTTGCCGTCGAACAGGATCAGCAGGAAGTTCGCCTTGCTCGGCGCCGCGCGCAGCCCGTGGTTGGACAGCGAAGCCACCTCCGCCGCCAGCCATTCGCGCCACTTACGGTTATGCGCCCGGCTCGCTTCGACCCATGCCTGATCCTCCACCGCCGCGATCGCCGCCGCCTGGCCCGCCGTCGTCACGTTGAACGGCGCGCGGATACGGTGCAGCACGTCGATCACCTCGGGACAAGCGTAGCCCCAGCCGATCCGCTCGGCGGCGAGGCCGTAGATTTTGGAGAAGGTCCGCGTCACCAGCACGTTGGACGCATTCTTCGCAAGCTCCAGCCCGTCATCATCCTCGTCGCCGTCCAGATATTCGGCATAGGCCTGATCCAGCACGAACAGGATGTCCGGCCGCAGCGCCGCATGCAGCCGGGCGATCTCTTCGCGCGACGTCATGGTGCCGGTCGGGTTGTTGGGGTTGGCGAGGAAGATGACCTTGGTCTTTTCCGTCACGCAGGCGAGCAGCGCGTCCACATCGGTCGCATAGTCGCTGTCCGGCGCGACGACCGGAACGGCGCCCACGCGCCGCGCCGCGATATCGTAGACCGAAAAGCCGTAGCGCACATACAGCACTTCGTCCCCCGGCCCCGCATAGGCGCTGGCGGCGATATGCAGCAGCTCATCCGAGCCGGTGCCGTAAATCACCCGCGCCGGGTCCAGTCCATGCGCCGCCGCGATCGCTTCCCGCAGCTGCGCCGCGCCCGGATCAGGATAGGTGGCCAGGTCCGCCGTCGCCGCGACCAGCGCCGCGCGCGCCGCTGCGCCAGTGCCCAGCGGATTTTCGTTCGCCGACAGCTTGATCAGGGGCCGGCCGTCATCCGCCGCCGCCTTGCCCGGCACATAGGGCGAAATGCCGAGTATCCATTCCTTGGGTGCAGGTTTTGTCATGGCCGCGCTTTAGCGCCATCCGATCCAAAGGCAAAGGGAGCGGTTTTTCTGAGGTCCTCCAAAGCGACGTGCTCCTGCGCAGGCAGGAGCCCAGTTGAAACCGCGGGACTGGGCTCCTGCCTGCGCAGGAGCACGTCGCGCCTAGACAATCGGCGTCACCAGCGGCTTGCCAACGACGGGAATGGAGCGGCTCTGCATCATCGCGTTTCTCTAGCGCAGCGTCCCACGATTGACAGCCTCCGTCCGCAGTCCTAGCCCGCTCCCCATGGCCAGCGTAACGCTTTCCGATGACAGCCGTTTCGGCCTCCGCCGTCAGGTCCGCCTGACCGGCCCGCTGCGGCTGGACAGCGGCGCGGCGCTTGGCCCGGTCGACATCGCCTATGAAACCTATGGCGCGATGAATGCGGATAAGTCCAACGTCATCCTCATCTGCCATGCGCTGACCGGCGATCAATATGTAGCGTCGGACCATCCCGTCACCGGCAAGCCCGGCTGGTGGTGGCGCATGGTGGGGGAGGGCAAGCCAGTCGACCCCGCGCGGCATTTCATCATCTGCGCCAACGTCATCGGCAGTTGCATGGGCTCCAGCGGCCCCGCCAGCGTCGATCCCGCGACGGGAGAACCCTATGCGATGCGTTTCGCCGTGCTCACCATCGCTGACATGGTGCGCGCGCAGGCGCTGTTGCTGGATCATCTGGGCGTGGAAAGGATCGCCGCCGTCATCGGCGGGTCGATGGGGGGCATGCAGGCGCTCAGCTGGCCGACGATTTTCCCGGACCGGGTCGAAAGCTGCATCGTCATCGCCTCCACCGCCCGCCACAGCGCCCAGAATATCGCCTTCCATGAAGTCGGGCGGCAGGCGATCATGGCCGATCCCAACTGGCGCGGCGGCGATTATTATGCCGACGGGCAGGTGCCGAGCGCGGGCCTGGCCGTCGCGCGCATGGCCGCGCACATCACCTATCTGTCCGAAGCGGGCCTCACCGAAAAATTCGGACGCCGCCTGCAGGGCCGTGACGCCAAGACCTTCGGCTTCGACGCCGATTTTCAGGTGGAGAGCTATCTGCGCCATCAGGGGTTGAGCTTCGTCGACCGGTTCGACGCCAACTCCTATCTCTATATCACCCGCGCCATGGACTATTACGACATTGCCGAGGATCATGGCGGCAGCCTCGCCCACGCCTTCACCGCCAGCAAGGCGCGCTTCTGCCTCGTCAGCTTCGATACCGACTGGCTTTATCCCACCGCCGAATCGCGGGTGATCGTCCATGCCCTCAACGCATCCGGTGCGCAGGCGAGCTTCGTGGAGTTGTCGAGCCCCTTCGGCCATGACGCTTTCCTGCTCGAATGTCCTGAACTCAACCGGGTGGTCGATGGCTTCCTCCGGGGCGGGCGCGCATGAGCGGAGGCTTGCGTCCCGACCTCGCCCTCATCGCCCGCACCGTGAAGGCGGGCGCGCGCGTGCTGGACGTCGGCTGCGGCGACGGCGCGCTGATGGCTGCGCTGCGTGATGCCAAGCAGGTCGACGCGCGCGGACTGGAGATCGACGGCGGCAATGTCGCCGCGGCGGTGGGGCGCGGTCTCTCCGTGGTGCAGGGCGACGCCGACACCGACCTTGCCTATTATCCCGACGCCAGTTTTGATTACGCAATTCTAAGCCAGACGCTCCAGACCACGCGGCGGCCCGATCTGGTGGTGGAGGAACTGCTGCGCATCGGGCGTCAGGCCTTCGTGTCCTTCCCCAATTTCGCGCATTGGCGCGGGCGGATATCGCTGCTCTGGGGTGGCCGCATGCCCGTGACGCGACTGCTGCCCGACACATGGTATGACACGCTCAACATCCACCATGTCACGGTCGACGATTTCCGCGCGCTGGTGAAGGAGCGCGGCTGGAAGATCGACGGGCAATGGTTCCTGAAGGGCGACAAGGAAACCACCCACGCGAACGCGAACCTGTTCGCCGAACATGCGGTTTTCCTGCTGCGGCGGTGACAGATATGCCGTGCTCTTGCGAAAGCAGGAGTCCAGGGCCAGATTGCCCTTCGCCATCCTGGGCTCCTGCTTTCGCAGGAGCACTCGGCTCTACCGCTCCCTGGTGGCGCTGAACTTCACCTTGGGATGGCGTTCCTGCTGATAGCCGATGTCCCAGGCGCTCTTCGCCATGAAGACGAGGTTCCCATCGCGATCCTTCGCCATGTTCGCCACGTTGAACGAGACCAGATCCTTGATCGCCGCATCATCGCCGCCGATCCACCGCGCCGTATCGAAGGGGGAAGGCTCCAGCCCCGCCGCGACCTTATACTCGGCCTCCAGCCGCGAGATCAGCACGTCGAGCTGCAACTGCCCGACCACGCCGACGATCCAGTTGCTGCCGATCTCCGGATAGAAAACCTGGATCACGCCCTCTTCGGACAGGTCGTCCAGCGCCTTGCGCAGCTGCTTGGTCTTGGTCGGGTTCTTGAGCGCCACGCGCCGCAATATTTCCGGCGCGAAATTGGGCAGACCGGTGAACCGCACCCCCGCCTTCTCGCTCAGCGTATCGCCGACGCGCAGTGTGCCATGATTGGGGATACCGATGATGTCGCCGGGAAATGCCTCGTCAGCAATCTCCCGGTCCTGCGCGAAGAAGAGAATCGGCGAATGCACCGCGATCGGCTTGCCCGACCCGCTCGGCGTCAGCTTCATGCCGCGCCTGAACTTGCCCGAACATAGCCGCATGAACGCGATCCGGTCGCGATGCTGCGGGTCCATGTTCGCCTGCACCTTGAAGATGAAGCCGGTGACTTCGCTATTTTCCGGCTCGATCGGCTCGGGCTCGGCCGGTTGCGCGCGCGGCGGCGGCGCGTGGGCGGCAAGCGCGTCGATCAGTTCGTTCACGCCGAACAACTTGAGCGCCGACCCGAAATAGACCGGCGTCAGGTCGCCATGGCGATAGGCGGCGAGATCGAAATGCGCATAGCCGCCCACCGCCAGCTCCGCCTCCTCGCGCAGCTTTTCGAGGCCCTGCGCGGAAATATGGTCGGCCAGCGCATCATCGTGGATGCCGTCGACAACCACTTGCTTGCCCTCAAACTCCTTGCTCGGACCCGAGGGCTGCCGCAGCCGGTTCTTCGCAAAGTCGTAAATCCCCTCGAACGTCCCGCCCATGCCGACCGGCCAGCTCATCGGGCACACGTCCAGCGCCAGCGCATCCGCCACCTCATCCAGCAGCGCGAAGGCGTCGCGGCCCTCGCGGTCCACCTTGTTGACGAAGGTGATGATGGGGACGTTGCGCAGGCGGCACACTTCGAACAGCTTGCGCGTCTGCGGCTCGATCCCCTTGGCGGCGTCGATCACCATGACGGCGGAATCGACGGCGGTCAGCGTGCGATAGGTATCTTCCGAAAAATCCTCATGCCCCGGCGTGTCGAGCAGGTTGAAGGTGATGCCGTCGCGCTCGAACGTCATGACCGAACTGGTCACGGAAATCCCGCGCTGCTGCTCGATCTTCATCCAGTCCGACCGCGCCCGCCGGTTCGCCCCGCGCGCCTTGACCTCGCCCGCCAGATGGATCGCCCCGCCTTCCAGCAGCAGCTTTTCGGTGAGGGTCGTCTTGCCCGCGTCGGGGTGGGAAATGATCGCGAAGGTGCGGCGGGAAGGAATGGTCATTTCGTTCTGATCACATCACATCGTCATCCCCGCGCAGGCGGGGACCCATCTCCCGCACGTGCGGAAGGCGGAAGGGTTGGGAGATGGTTTCCCGCCTACGCGGGAATGACGAAAAAGAACAGGGGGATCAGCCTTCCACCAGCGTCACATCCATCCGGAAGCGCCGCTCATCGCCGGGCGGCAGGCGCATGACGCCCTGCTTGTCCCACACATCGCCGTCAAACCCGACGAGATCGGCCATCCCCGCCCAGGGTTCGACGCACAGATAGGGCGCGCCCGGTTTCTGCCAGAGCCCCAGCCAGGGCGTGTCGGGAAAGTCGATCTTCAGCCGCGTCCGTCCGGGCGCGCCCCACAGCAGGCTGCGGCTTTCCAGATTGTCCCAGATCAGCGCGTCGCCCTCGAACATCGCATGGGTCGGGTGGAGGACATGGCCCTGCACCGGAGACGCTACGCTTTCCCGCGCGATCAGGCCGGGTTCGTCGCCTACCTTGCGGATCGGTGCAGCCTCCGCCTTCTCAAACTCGACGACATGCTCCTCCACGGCCCCGCCAAAGGGGAGCGGCCAGGCGAAGGCGGGATGATAGCCGAAGGAAAAGGGCATGTCCGCCTCGCCCCGGTTCACCACGGTAGCCGTCATCATCAGTGCGCCACCGGAGATGGCGAACCGCATGTCCAGCCGGAAATCGAACGGATAGACCGCCCGCGTGGACGCGTCGGCCTCCAGGCGGAAGGTGACCGTCTCACGCCCATGGTCGACCTGCATGAAAGCCATGCGTCGCGCAAAGCCATGCTGCGGCATCGCATATTCCCGCCCGTCGAACCGATACACGTCCCCGCGCGACCGTCCCGCAAAGGGAAAGAGCAGCGGCGCGTGCCCCGTCCACCAGCGCGGATCGGCATCGGTCATCAACTCGCGACCGTCCGCGTCCTTCAGCGACCACAGCTCCGCACCCAGTGGGTTGATGCTGGCGGTCAGGCCGTCCGACGCGATGGTCACAAGTTGGTCAGACATCCCCACCCCTCCGTCAACAGGATGTGCTCCTGCGAAGGCAGGAGCCCAGTTCCGCCGTTAGATCTGCGCTCCTGCCTACGCAGGAGCGCGTCACACTTAGCCCCGCAAGGTCGCGCCCAGCTTCTCCGCCGCCTTCACCACCGCTGCGCTGATCGCATCCAGCTCTTCCTGCGAAAAGCTCTTCTCGCCCGGTTGCAGCGTAATTTCGATGGCGAGGCTCTTGCGCCCCTCCTCCACGCCCGGCCCGACAAACACGTCGAATAGCCGCGCATCGACGATGGCCTTCTTGTCCGCGCCCTTGACAGCGCGCACCAGCGCATCCGATTCGACCGCCTCGTCCACGAGGAAGGCGAAGTCGCGCTTCACCGCCTGCAACGCCGGCGGCGCGAAGGGCGCGCGCATGAAGCCATTCTTCCGCTTGGCCGGGATCGCGTCGAGGAAGATCTCGCCCGCCACCACGGAACCGGTCAGAGAAAATTGCTTAGCTAACGAAGGGTGAAGCACGCCGAACTCGGCCAGCACTGTCTTCGGCCCCAGCCGCAACGTTCCCGACTGCCCCGGATGATAAGCCGCCGAAGCATCGCCGAAGCTCTGCAAATTCGCGACCGGCGCGCCCGCAGCGGCCAGCAGGGGGATCACCTCCGCCTTGGCGTCGAAGGCGCAGAAGCCCTGCGCCTTGCCCGTCTGCCAGCCCCGCGCAACCTTCTCGCCCGCCAGAACGAAGCCTACGGTCGCGCGCTCCTTATCAGCAAAATAACGCCGCCCCAGTTCGAACAGCCGCACCGCCGTCGCGCCGCGATCCATGTTGCGCCGGGTCGCTGACAGCAGGCCGGGCAGCAGCGAAGGCCGCATGACCTTCAGATCCTCGGAAATCGGGTTGGCGAGCGTCCAGTCGCCGCCGCCGACCGATGCGGCTTCCTTCTCTGAAATGAAAGACCAGTTGATCGCTTCGGCCAGCCCCCGCGCCGCCGCCGTCCGTCGCACGCGCCGTTCGACGAGCTGCTCTGCCGTCGCCGTCGGTCTCGCCACGCCGGGCGCGCGGGGCAGGGGGGTGGACGGCACCTGATCGAGCCCGACGATGCGCACCACTTCCTCAACCAGATCGGGCCAGCCATCGACGTCACGACGCCAACTCGGCACGGTCACGGTCCAGTAAGCGGGCGTCGTCACCGGCACGCCGTCCTGATATTCAAACGTGGCGTCATGACCTTGCACCCCGAAGCCCAGGCTTTCGAGAATGCGCTTCTGCTCGTCATCGCCCACATGCACGCCCGCCAGAGCAAGGCACTGCGCCGGATCATAGGTGACGGTCCGCGCAGCGACCGGCGGCGACCCTGCACGGGTCGCTTCGCTAGCCGTGCCGCCGCACAGCTTCACCACCAGATCTGTCGCGATCGACAGGCCGTCGTCCAGAAAAGCCGGGTCCACCCCGCGCTCGAAACGCCCGCGCGCATCTGAGGTCAGCGCCAGCTTCTGCCCCGTCACCGCGATCCGCTCCGGCGTGAAATAGGCGCATTCGATGAGAACGTCGGTCGTGCCTTCCGTAGCGCCCGAATGCTCGCCGCCCATGATGCCGCCAATGTCGTGCACGGTTTCGTCGTCGGCGATGACGGTCATCGTCTCATCGACGGTGTAGCTCTTGCCGTTGAGCGCCAGCACTTCTTCGCCCACGCGTCCCAGCCTCGCGACCAGCCCGCCCTTGAGCACGCCCAAATCATAGACATGCAGCGGCCGCCCGAGGTCGATCATGATATAATTGGTGATGTCGACCAGCGCGCTGATCGGCTTCTGCCCGATGGCCTTGAGCCGCTTCGCCATCCATTCGGGCGACGCGCCATTGCTGACGCCACGCACCGTCCGCGCGAAAAAGGCGGGGCAGCCGTCCACATCCTCGACCCGTACATCCGGTCCCGGCCCGACGCCCTCGACCGCCGGCACGACGATCGCGTTCAGGGAGCCCAGCCCCGCCGCCGCGAGGTCACGCGCGATTCCGCGCACACCCATGCAGTCCTGCCGGTTCGGGGTGATCGACACATCGATCACCGGATCGTCGAGGCCAGCCCACTGCGCATAGACCTGTCCGACCGGCGCATCCGGGTTCAGTTCTATGATCCCGTCATGATCCTCGCCCAGTTCCAGCTCCCGGAACGAGCACATCATGCCGTTGGATTCGACCCCGCGAATGGCGGTCTTTTTCAAGACCATGCCATTGGCCGGCACCACCGCGCCCTCGGTCCCGAACACGCCGACCAGGCCCGCGCGCGCGTTGGGCGCGCCGCACACGACCTGCAACGCGCCGTCGCCCGCATCCACAGTCAGTATCTGCAACTTGTCCGCCTGCGGATGCGGATCGGCGGTCAGCACCTTCGCGATGCGGAAGGGGGCCAGCTTCTCCGCCGGATTTTCGACGCCTTCGACCTCTAGACCGATATTGGTCAGGCCTTTGAGGATGGTCGGCAGGTCGGCATCAGTCTTGAGATGCGTTTTGAGCCAGCTCAGCGTGAACTTCATGCGCCTACTCCCCCGCTCAGCGTGGGCACATCCAGCGCGGAGAAGCCATAATGTTTCAGCCAGCGCAGATCGCCGTCGAAGAAAGCGCGCAAGTCGTTCATCCCATATTTCAGCATCGCCAGCCGGTCGACGCCGGTGCCGAAGGCGAAGCCCTGCCACTCATCCGGGTCCAGCCCGCACGCCTCGATCACGCGGCGGTTGACCATGCCGCTGCCCAACACTTCCAGCCAGCCGCCGCCGGGCGCATCGCCGTCGCCGCCGATGACCCGCTGGCCGTTGGTCAGGGTGTAGCCCACGTCCACCTCGACCGACGGTTCGGTGAAGGGGAAATAGCTTGGCCGCAGCCGCAGCACGATATCCTCGCGCTCGAAAAAGGCCTTGAGGAAGGTCTCCAGCGTCCATTTCAGATGCCCTAGGGTGATACCCTTGTCGATCACCAGCCCCTCGATCTGGTGGAACATCGGCGTATGTGTCGCGTCCGAGTCAGACCGATAGACCCGCCCCGGCGCGATGATTCGGATCGGCGGCTCGCCGTTCATCATCGTGCGGATCTGCACCGGCGAGGTGTGGGTGCGCAGCAGCATCTTCTTGCCCGACGCGTCATCGGGGAAATAGAAAGTGTCATGCATCGCCCGCGCCGGATGGGTTTCCGGAATATTGAGCGCGCTGAAATTATGCCAGTCGTCCTCGATCTCCGGCCCGGTCGCCACGGAAAAGCCCAGGTCTGCGAAAATCTCCGCCAACTCGTCCATTACCTGACTGACCGGATGCACCGATCCCTGCGCGCCCAGATCGGCGGGCAGCGTCATGTCGATCTTTTCGGCGGCGAGCCTGGCGTCGAGCGCCGCCTGCTCCAGCGCCGCCTTTCTGTCGGCCAGCGCCGCCGTGACGCTCTCGCGCAAATCCTGGATCGGCGGGCCTTTCTCCAGTCGCTCCTCCGGGCTCATGGGGCCGAGCGTCTTGAGCAGTCCCGTGACCACCCCATTCTTGCCCATGGCCCCCACGCGCAACGCTTCCAGCGCGTCGAGCGTATCGGCGGCGGCGATGTCGGCGATCAGGCCGGCTTTCAGATTGGCAATCTCACTCATCTTGTCATTCCCGCGAAGGCGGGAATCCATCTCCCGCATTAACCGATCTCAATGCGCTCAATCGACGCGCCGACTTTCCAATCGCTCGAAGCCGAGTTCGACCGCCAAGTCGTCCCAATCAGGGTTGCCCCGTTCGATCAGATTCACTTTCCACTGCCTGTTCCATTTCTTGATCTGCTTCTCGCGCTGGATCGCCTCTTCGATCGAACCACCGCTCTCGAACCAGACCAGCCGTTGCACGCCGTAGTCTTTTGTGAAGCCCTCAATCAAGCCGGAACGATGCTGGTGCAGCCGTTGGATGAAGTTGGACGTGACGCCAAGATAGAGAGTGCCGTTCTTGTGGCTTGCGAGCATGTAGACGGTGGGGCTGATCTCGCGCCTCATGGCGGCCTCGGGAGATGGGTTCCCGCCTTCGCGGGAACGACATTATCGATAAGGGACGAAACCAAAAAGGGCGCCGAAGGCATCTGCCCCGGCGCCCCTTTGGACGATCTACCGATCGATCCCGCTTCAGGCTGCGGGCAGCGCAGCCTTCGCCTGGGCGATGATGGCGCTGAACGCCTCGCCTTCGTGCATCGCGATGTCGGCCAGGACCTTGCGGTCCAGATCGACGCCCGCCAGCTTCAGGCCGTGCATGAACTGCGAATAGGTCAGGCCCTCGGCGCGGACACCCGCGTTGATGCGCTGAATCCACAGGCCACGGAAGCTGCGCTTCTTGACCTTGCGATCGCGGTAAGCGTACTGGCCGGCCTTTTCGACGGCCTGGCGAGCGATGCGGATCGTGTTCTTGCGACGGCCATAATAGCCCTTCGCCTGATCCAAAATCCTCTTATGCTTCGCCTTGGTGGTCGTACCACGTTTTACGCGTGCCATGTGCCTCTACTCCTTACTTCAGGCCGTAGGGCGCCCAGAGGCGCACGTGAGCGACATCGGAATCCGACAGCACGGAAGTACCGCGGTTCTGGCGGATATACTTTGCGTTGTGGCTGATCAGGCGGTGACGCTTGCCAGCGACGCCGTGCTTGACCTTGCCGGAAGCGGTGAACTTGAAGCGCTTCTTCACACCGCTCTTGGTCTTGAGCTTGGGCATTTTCGTCTCCTTTACCAGCGCGACGATTACGGACAGCCACGGCAGCCCTAGTTAGCCGGGCGGTCCTTCCAAATATCGCGAAGGGCGGCCCTTAATCGGAAGTTTCCGACAAGGCAAGCGATTCGGACCTAAAGGGGTGCTTCGGCGTTGTTCCGCCATGGCCGATGCCGATCCCCTCCGGCCGGGGCCCCCGACCGCGCAGGCGCCTCCGTCCGCCGGGTCGGCGGGCGTCGGCCATTATTGGTCGCGGGCCCGCGCGCGCTGGCGCACGCTGCCGCTCCCCGTCCGCATCCTGCTGTGGATCGTCGGCGTCATCTTCACCCTGTGGCTCATCCTCTTCGTCACCAAGGGCCGTTTCCTCAAGCATCCGTTCGAGCGCTTTCTTGAGCGCCGCCTGGAACGGCAGGTCGAGGTTGCGGGGGACTTCCAGCTCTATTTCGATCCCATCACGATCAAGTTCCGGGCCGAGAAGATGGCCATCGCCAACACGCCCTGGGCCAGCCGCCCGGATTTCTTCCGCGCCGACCTCATCGACACGCGGATCGCGCCGCTCAGCCTGATCTTCGGCGATAAATACAAGGTAGGCTGGCTTGAATTGCGCAACGCAGCCGCCGATCTCGAATGGTCGCGCGACGGCAAGAGCAACACATGGACCTTCGGCGATCCCAACGCGAAGGGCGAGCCGCTCAACCTGCCGCTGATCCGTCGCGCGCTGCTGGCGGGCGCGACGCTGCGCTACCGCGACCCCCGGATGCAGCTTGGCGCCGACATCCGTTTCGAGACGGTGAGGGCGCAGGACACCCGCTTCGCCAGCGATATCCGTTTCTCGGGCGACGGCGTCATGCGGCGTCGGCCCTTCACCCTGCGCGGCGGCCTGCTCTCCCCCAACGAGACGATAACGGGCGGCAGGAACAGCCTTGCTTTGCATGCGCAGTCCGGCCCCACTGTGCTGGAGGTCAGCGGCACGCTGCCGGGCGCGACCGAGATAGAGGGGGCGGACCTGCGCCTTCTCACCCGTGGGCCGAATCTGGCTTTGCTGTTCGATTTCCTGGGCGTCGCCATCCCCGAAACGCGCTCCTACCGCTTCACCTCCGCCCTGACCAAGCAGGATGGCGAATGGCGCTTCACGCATCTGAAGGGGCGGTTCGGCGACAGTGACCTTTCGGGCCGGATGACGGTGTCGCTGCCCGATAACCGCTTGCTGCTGAAGGCCGATCTCGCGACTCAGACGCTCGACATCATCGATGTCGGACCGTTCATCGGCTACGATCCGCAAAGGCTGGAAAGCCGGGGCGCTCAAGGGGCGATCGAAACTGTGGGCGGCGCGCCGCGCATCCTTCCCGACGCCCCGCTACGGGTCGAGGCGCTGCGCAACTTCGACGCCAATGTCCGCTATGACGTGCGCCGCATCCGGGCGGAAAAGGTCCCCATCTCCAATGTCGGACTGACGCTGGCGCTGGAGCGCAGCCTGCTGACGCTGTCGCCGCTCACCTTCGACATGTCGGGCGGCCATGTCAGTTCCGACATAGAGATCAACGCGCGCGGCGCTCCGGTCCGCACGCAATATGACGTCCGCCTGTCACCCACCCCCATGGGCAAGCTGCTGGGCCGCTGGGGGGTGGAGGAAGCTGGCACCACCGGCATTATCAAGGCGCGCGCCCAGATGACCGGCCTTGGCGACACCGTGCATGAATCGCTCAGCACGTCGAACGGCCGCATCGCCGTGATCCTGCCGAAGGGCACGATGTGGGCGCGCAACATCCAGCTTTCCGAACTGGACGTGGGCACCTTCATCACCAAGGTGTTCCAGAAGAAGCTGAAGGACCCGGTGCAGATCAATTGCGGGCTCATCGCGTTCTCGGTCCGCAACGGCGTGGCGGCGGCCGACCCGATCATCATCGACACCAGCAAGAATGTGATGCTCGGCCGTGGCGGATTTTCGTTTCGCAACGAAAGCCTCGACCTCGCCTTCCGCGCCGACGGCAAGAAGTTCAGCCTCTTCTCCGGCCAGTCGCCGGTCGGCGTCAACGGCTATTTCGCCAAGCCCGGCGTCGACGTGATCAGCCCCGAACTGATCGCGCGCGGTGGCGCGGCGGCCGCCCTGGGCGCGGTGGCGACCCCGCTCGCCTCGGTGCTGGCCTTTGTCGACGTAGGCGACGCCAAGAGCGCGGCGTGCGGCCCCGTCCTGTCCGGCGCTACTGCCGCCGCCCAGCGGACGAAGGGCGGCAAGCCGCGCGATGACGTGGGGCGCGGCACCACCGCCAAGGATGAGAAGGGGAAGGGAAGCGCGCAGGAAAAGAAGGGGCAGGACAAGAAGTTCCTGGGCATCTTCTAACCGCACTTTCGGCCGGGGAGAAGCCCGCCGGGCGTTAGTGCTCGTGATGCCCCTCGGCCAGCGCCTCCAGTACATCGTCGAGCCGCGCCGGATCGCCGATCGCGATCACCTGACCGTCGCTGTCCGCCGTGATGGGATCGCCCGCCCAGTCGCACATATGTCCGCCCGCGCCTTCCACCACCGGCACCAGCGCGGCGATGTCGTGCAGCTTGAGGCCCGCCTCGACCACAATGTCGACATGGCCAGACGCGATCAGCCCGTAATTATAGCAATCGCCGCCCCACACCGTGTCGCGGCACTGGCCTGCGAGGCGGGAGAAATGCTCGCCGGTGCAGCCGGGGAAATATTGCGGCCCGGTGCTGGCGACGATCGCCTCTTCCAACGAGCGGCAGCGCCGGGTCGTCACCGGCTTGCCGTTGAAGGTCGTCGCTTGCCCCGTCATCCCGACCCAGCGTTCGTTCGCGATCGGCTGGTCGATGATGCCGATCGTCGGCCAGCCCGCTTGCGTCAGCGCGATCAGCGTGCCGAATATCGGCCGCCCCGCGATGAAGCTGCGCGTCCCGTCGATCGGGTCGAGGATCCACACCCGCTCCGCATCCTCGCGCGTCGCGCCATATTCCTCGCCGATGATCCCGTCCTGCGGCCGTTCCTTTTCCAGGATCGTGCGAATCGCGGCCTCGGCGGCCCGGTCCGCTTCCGTCACCGGCGACTTG
>DASVOF010000078.1:0-5749 GCA_036383495.1 Sphingobium sp.
CTGCCCGCCGAACAGGTGGAGCGCCGGATTGCATCGGGTGAGATCGAGATCGCGCCGCTGGCGTTCATGCGCGGGCGCACGCTCGCCAACGCCTTCATCGTGCTGGACGAGGCGCAGAATACGACCATCGCGCAAATGAAGATGTTCCTCACACGCTTCGGCGAAGGCAGCCGCATGGTCATCTGCGGCGATCCTCGCCAGGTGGATTTGCCCCAGCCGGGCATATCCGGCCTGGCGGACGCCGTTACGCGGCTGGAGGGCGTGGACGGCATTTCGGTCGTGCCCTTCGGCATCAGCGACGTCGTGCGCCATCCGGTGGTCGGGCGGATCGTGCAGGCTTATGAGGGGCCGGATGCTTGAAATAGTTTCTACGGCGAGAAAAGAATATGATTGAAGTAGCCGTCCTCCACGAACAGGGCTGGCCGCCCCTCGATTGGGAGACGTTGGCGCAGCGCGCCGTCGCCGCCGCGATCATGCACAGCCCTTACGCGGCCTTCGCCACGGACGAGGCGCTGTATGAGGTCGCGATCAAGCTGACCAGCGACGAAGAGGTTCATGGCCTGAACCGCGCCTATCGGGACAAGGACAAGCCGACCAACGTCCTGTCCTTTCCCATGGTGCAGTCCGACCTGCTGGAAGGCACCGGCAACACCGACGATGGCGAGGTTTTGCTGGGCGATATCGTCCTGGCGGAGGGGGTCTGCGCCAGCGAAGCGGCGGAAAAGGGGATTTCGATCGCCGACCATGCGACCCATCTCATCATCCATGGGACTTTTCATTTGCTGGGATATGATCATATGGAAGACGCCGAGGCCGAGGCGATGGAGGCCCTGGAGACGCAATCGCTGCTGGCTCTGGGCCTTTCCGATCCTTACGGGGATCGCTAGCACGCTCTGAACAGGGGAACAGGAAGTACAATGGCGGAAGGCAGTCCGAAGGACGGCAACGGTTCCAAGGAATCGGACAGTAGCAGCCACGAAGGCGGTTTATGGAGCGGCCTGAAGTCGCTCCTCTTCGGCGAGGAGGAAAGCCCCAGCTTGCGCCGCGAGTTGGAGGAAGCGCTCGACGAATATGATGAGGAGGAGCAGGATGAGGGATCGGCCTCGCCCGCAAAGGGCGACCTGTCGGCGATCGAACGCCAGATGGTCCGCAACCTGCTGCATTTTTCCGAACATACCGTCGACGACGTCGCTGTCCCCCGCGCCGACATCATCGCAATCGAGGAGAAAGCGAGCTTCGCCGAACTGGCGGCGCTCTTCGCCGAGGCGGGGCACAGCCGCATCCCCGTCTATCGCGAGAATCTCGACACCATCGTCGGCATGATCCACATCCGCGACGCTTTCGCGATCCTGGCCGGAAAATCCCCGGTTCCCGACAGCATCGCACCGCTGATCCGCCAGCCGCTTTATGTCCCCGAAAGCATGGGCGCGCTCGATCTGCTTGCCGAGATGCGGGCCAAGCGCACGCATCTCGCCATCGTGCTGGACGAATATTCGGGGACGGAGGGGCTGCTGACTTTCGAAGATCTGGTCGAGGAAATCGTCGGCGATGTCGAGGATGAGCATGACGACGCGCCCGAAGCGCTGCTCGTGCCGCTCGAAGGCGGGCTGTGGGAAGCCGACGCCCGCGCCGAACTGGACGACGTAGCCAAGGAGATCGACGAGAAGCTCGCCGATGTCGAGGAAGATGTCGACACGCTGGGCGGGCTGGCCTTCGTCATCGCCGGCCGGGTGCCAGACGCCGGTGAGATATTGGAACATGAACAGAGCGGATGGCGGCTGGAAGTGGTGAGCAGCGACGGACGCAGGGTCACGCGGCTGCGGCTGCATCCGCCAGCGGAGGCGGTGGTCGACGAGGAAGGGTGACGTCTGCGGTTGGTGTGTGAAGCGGTTTGGGCGGATGGCGTGGATATAAAATCCTCCCCATGCTGAGCATGGGGAGGGGGACCAGCCGAAGGCTGGTGGAGGGGAAGGGTTCTCAGGTCGCGCCAATTTCCCCTCCACCACTCGCTTCGCGAGCGGTCCCCCTCCCCATCTGACGATGGGGAGGATTTCACAGCCAACATGCGAAATATTAACAGCTGACCTTTACTCGTCGCCCGATGCGAAATGAGCGAGCGTCCTTTTCCGGCGGCAGACGCGCCTCCCTGTCCTTCGCGGGCTGCGATACGAGGACGCAGAAATGGCTGTTCGCGCTGATCTCGCTCGCGACGCTGTTCTTCGTCGCCGTCACTCCGCCCTTTCAGGCTCCGGATGAAAATCAGCATTATATGAAGGCGCTTCTCCTGTCCGAAGGGCGGGTGATGGCCGAGCAGCGCCAGGAAATGATCGGCGCGTCCCTGCCCCGCGCCGCCGTCGATCTGCATGAGGTCGATTTCCCCACCAATGTTCCGCCGACGCCTCGCCTGTTCGACGGCGCGATGCTGGCCAAGGCGTGGACGGCCGATGCGGATCGCACCGGCACGGTCTTTGCCGATTTCCCCAACGTCGCCAATTATGCGCCGACCCTCTATGCGCCGGGGGCAGCCGGATTGATGATCGGGGAAACGCTGGGCCTTCCCCGCCTCGGCCGCTTCTATGCCGGGCGGATCGCCAATGCGGTCGCGGGCCTGCTGCTGCTGGGCGTGGCGCTCAGCCTGCTTCCTTTTGGCCGGAGCGCCCTGCTGGCGACCGCTCTGCTGCCGACATTCAGCTACCAGACGGGCTCGCTTTCGCCCGACGCGGTGATCAACGGCATCGGCTTCGTCGGTCTGGCGCTGGCGCTGCGCATTGCGTTTGTGGGCGCTAGTCCCTCTCGCGCAACCGGGTTGCTCATCGCCGCACCGCTGCTGGCTCTGGCCAAGGGGGTCTATCTGCCGGTGCTGGCGGCAGGGCTTCGCTGGCCGCAGAACCCACGCGACCGGCGGCCATGGCTGATCCTGGCGGCCATGGCGATGGGCGCGATCGCCTTCATCGCGTGGATGAAGATGTCGGGCGGCAGTCAGGCGCTTTATCACATCATGTCCCGCAAAACGGGTCAGAATGTCATGACCGCGCCGCTCGCCGAGCAACTGGCGGTCATATTGGCCGATCCCATCGGCTATGTCCGGCTGCTATGTTCCAGCGTGATCGAGCGCGCGCCGGTCTATGCGTTGCAGATCGTCGGGCGCTTCGGCTGGAACGCCATATTGCTGCCGCTGGTCGCCTATCCCCTCGCAGCGTTGATGCTGGGATCGGCGGTGCTGAGCGGATCGGGCATGCGGTTCGGCATGGGGCAGCGCGTCTGGTGGCTGCTCGTCGCCATAGGCGGCGCGCTCCTCATCGAAACCGCCATGTATCTGACCGGCACGCCGCTCGGCGCCGACTATATTCAGGGGACGCAGGGTCGCTATTTCCTGCCGCTTCTCCCGCTCGCCCTGCTTGCGATCATGCCTCAGCGAGACATTCCGGGCATGCGCGCCGTCTTCTTCGGGTCCGCCCTGCTGCTGCTACTGATCGCCATGGCCACGGTGTTCGACAGTTTCTGGGTCCATGGCTTCGTCACCACCGACGGCATGCCGCCTTTTGGAAAGCTGAACCACGCACTCCTGCTCCCCTCGCCGCGCTGGTAGCCAGTGGCGGCAGAAGAGCAGCCAGCCGATACCCTCAATCCATCCCGCCAGCACGTCGCTGGGCCAGTGAACGCCCAGCCAGACCCGGCTGATCCCGATCAGCGCGATGATCGCGCCCGCGCCAAGCCATGCCGCCCGCCCCCCGACCAACAGCGCGAGCGCGCCGAACAACATCATGCTCCCCGCCGAATGACCGCTGGGAAAACTGTAACTGTGCACAATGTCCAGATGAGGCAGGAGGTCGGGGCGAGGCGCGGCGAAATCCTGCTTGAGGCCAAGGTTCAACAGCGTGCCCCCCGCCATCGCGAGCGCCAGCCATCGGGCCTCCCGCCACTTGCTTGATGCCACCAGCGCGATCAGCGCAACGCCGACGATCAGCAGACGCCCGGCCGTTCCACCGATCATGGATGCCGCCTGCATCAGCGGCGTCAGCAATCGGCCTGCACCGCTTTCCCGCCAGAAACCGGCCGCCTCCATGCCTGTGATATTCAGGCCGTCCAGCAGCCCGGCGCGCTGGAGTAGCGCAATCGCCAGAACGCAAAGAAGCGCGAAGGCCAAAGCCCCCGCGCCCCTTTTCCATGTGCCGTGATCAGATATGCAGCGCCCGCCCATAAGCGGCGAGCACGCTTTCATGCATCGATTCCGAAATGGTCGGATGCGGGAAGACCGTGTGCATCAATTCCGCCTCGGTCGTTTCCAACGTCTTGCCGATGGTGTAGCCCTGAATCATCTCGGTCACTTCCGCGCCGATCATGTGCGCGCCCAACAGCTCGCCGGTCTTGGCGTCGAACACAGTCTTGGTGAAGCCTTCCGCCTCGCCCAGCGCGATCGCCTTGCCATTGCCGATGAAGGGGAACATGCCGACCTTGACCTCATAACCGGCGTCCTTCGCGGCCGCTTCCGTCAGGCCCACGGATGCGATCTGCGGATGGCAATAGGTGCAACCGGGAATGTTGCGCACATCCATCGGGTGGGGATGCACGTCCGTATTGCCCAGAGCCTGCGCGATCGCCTCGGCGGTGATGACGCCTTCGTGGCTGGCCTTGTGCGCGAGCCATGGCGGCGCGGTCACGTCGCCGATCGCCCAGATGCCGTCGACATTGGTGCGGCCATAGCCGTCGGTCTTGATATGGAAGCGCCTGTCGGGCTCGACGCCGACATCTTCCAGGCCGATATTCTCGACATTGGGGATGATGCCGATGGCGACGATGACGTGGCTATATTCGGCTTCGACCGTCTTGCCCGCCTTGTCCTTGATGGTCGCGGTCACGCCCTTGTCGGTGGCGGCGATCTTCTCGATCTTCGCGCCGGTCAGGACGGTCATGCCCTGCTTCTTCACCGCCTTTTCGAGGAAGGCGGACACATCGGCGTCCTCGACAGGCACGACCCGATCCATCATCTCGACGACCGTTACGTCGGCCCCCATGTCGTTGTAGAAGCTGGCGAATTCGATGCCGATCGCGCCCGAACCGACGACCAGCAGCTTGGTCGGCATCTCCGGCGGCGTCATAGCGTGGCGATAGGTCCATACGCGCTTGCCGTCAGCCTTCAGGCCCGGCAGGTCGCGCGCCCGCGCGCCCGTAGCGATGATGATGTGCTTGGCGGTCAGTTCCTCGGCCTTGCCGTCCTTGGTGACGGTCAGCGCGCCCTTGCCGGTGATCTTGCCGTCGCCCATGTGGACGGTGATCTTGTTCTTCTTCATCAGGTGCGTAACGCCCTGATTGAGCTGCTTGGCGACGCCGCGCGAACGCTGCACCACCGCCGCGATGTCGGCGCTGATCTTTTCGGCGACCAGGCCATAATCCTTGGCGTGCTGCATATAATGGAAGATTTCCGCCGAGCGCAGCAGCGCCTTGGTCGGGATGCAACCCCAGTTGAGGCAGATGCCGCCCAGATTTTCGCGCTCGACGATCGCGGTCTTCAGCCCCAGTTGGGCGGAGCGGATCGCGGCGACATAGCCGCCGGGGCCGGAGCCCAGAACAATGACGTCATAAGTTTCAGCCATGATCAAACTCGCTTCTATTTGAATGAATCACATTGCCGGAAGTGTGAAGGTCGCCTGCGTCAGGCGACAGGAGAAGTCGCCATGACGGGCGCGCCATGCCTCTTCGGGTCGAGCCATCAGGCCAGCATGCCGATCGGGTTTTCAACCAGTTCCCT
>DASVOF010000079.1:0-1908 GCA_036383495.1 Sphingobium sp.
AGAAGCAGGGCGATAATGACCCCCGCCCAAATCATCGCGCTCTTGATCCAGGGATTACCCTGCGGGTCCTTCTCGTCGTTCATCATCACTCTCTTTCACGAGCAAGATAGGATGCCACGGCAAAATCGCAAGCTGGACGGCATGCGCCGCCCTGGACTTAGCCGCCGGCGAATTGCGACAGGGCGATATAGGCCAGGATCACGGCGACGCCAGCGGACACGCCGCACAGCAGATAGCCAGTATACAGCAGCAACGGCGGGTGCGGGCGCGCCAGTTTCCGGTTCCGTTGCGCTGCCGAAAGGATGACGCTGGCGAGCACACCATAGGTCAACGCCGCAAATTCAAACATAAATCTCTTCCACGCTTGAGGACCGCTCCTTTAAACATGCAGGCTATGAAGGAAAGGTCGTTGCGCTGCAACATTTCGACGGGCCGTGAAAGATGCGCGCTGGCCCGTGGAACCTTTCCGTAACGATATTCAGCGGCGCGGCGGCGCAGCTTTGACGGTCCAGCAATCCCCGCCACTGAGCAGCGCCTTCCCGACACTCGCCTGTTGTCCCTGCGCCGCCGCCGCCATGGCCCGGTCCACCGTATCGCCCCGTGGCGCAGGCGCGGCCGGATCGACATAGGCCAACATGCGCAACAACAGACGCCGCAACAGCTCGCGCGGCAGATCGGTGCGGTCGAGCACCCACATATCACCTTCCGCCCGCACATGCCGGACCTCCAGCGCATCCACCGCCCAGTCCAGCGCTTCCTCCACCTCGCCCAACGCCGCCGCGCTGCGAGCCGCCGCCTGCGCGTCGAGCCAGGTCGCTCCACGCAGCCGCTGGCGAATCGCCGCCCGGTCAAAGCGCGAATCGCTGTTCGACGGGTCTTCCACGAAAGGCAGCCCCTCACGCTCGGCATAGGCGAGCAATTGCGCCCGGCGCGCGCCCAGCAGCGGACGAAGCACATGGCCCTGCCGCGCCCTGATCCCGGCAAGGCCGTTGACGCCCGCGCCCCGGTTGAGCCGCATCAGCACTGTTTCCAGTTGGTCATCGGCGTGATGAGCGGTGAATATCCAGTCCAGTCTGTTGGCGACGCGCCACTCGCCGAGCAAGGCATAGCGCTGATCCCTGGCCCAACGCTGAATATTGCCGGTCGCGGGCGCCCCTGGATGCAGGATGACATGGGGGATCGCATGGCGCTCGCACCATTCCGCCACCATCGCCGCTTCGGCAGCCGAAGCGGGGCGAAGGCCGTGATCGACCGTCGCCGCCTCCACCCGTCCGGGGAAAGCACGGGCGGCGAGGGAAAGCAGCGCCATGCTGTCTGGCCCGCCGGACACCGCGACGCCGAAACGGGCGGCGGCGCTTTCGCCGGCCAGCGCGCGGACAGACTGCGCCAGCAGTTCCTGAAGATCCGGCTCCGCCCGTTCAGCTTTGGCCATCCGGCCTCAGCTGCACTTGGCCTTGGCGCGACCCTTGTCCATCAAGCCGCGCAGGTTGGCGGAAAGGCTGGCGCCATAGACCTGTTCCAGTTCCGCATATACTTTACAGGCGTCGGCGGGTTTCTTGAGCTGGATCAGCGCCTCGCCCAGCCATGCGAGGCTGTCAGCAGCACGGTCACCACGCGGGCGCTTCTGGTAATTGTCATAGAAGGCGACCGAGGCGAGCGCGGGCTTGCCATCGTCCAGATAGGCGCGGCCCAACAGGTTCGCCGCGCGGCTTCCGACCGACGCCGAACCATATTTGTCGACCGTCGCCTTCAACTGGGCCTGCGCCTCGGGATAGAATTTGGCGTCCCACAGGCGATAGCCGTAGCTATAGGCGTCGGCGGCGGCGTCGCCCGATGAGGGCCGCTCAACCGCCGCCACGGCGGCCTTGCGCGCTTCGCTGGCCGCGCCATTCGTGCCGGGCGTCGGCC
>DASVOF010000080.1:0-40507 GCA_036383495.1 Sphingobium sp.
CATTGCCAGGGAGACTGGAGAAACGGCGTGCCACCCTGGATGTCAGACTCTTTCACCCAAATGCGGAAACGAGTGCCGACCGGATGAGCGTCCCGCAATTTCCGCGACCACTGGACCTTCATGTCCTGCGGGAACATCTGCCCCTCGATCGGACGAAGGCGAACCTCGAATTTGCTCCCTGCCGCACGGGCAGAATATGTCTCGACAATGATCTGATGATGGTGCTCCCAAGGCATTGCCATCAATCTTCCCCCACGATTTTATTGACAAATAGCCGTTCCATGAGACCGTTTTTCCCATGAAGCGCATCGCCATTTACACCCGTGTTTCCACAGATTCCCAGACCACCGAGAACCAACGCCGCGAATTGCTGGCCGTCGCCGAGCGCAATGGTTGGCACATCGTCGCGGAAATCTCCGACCAGGGAATTTCGGGCGCCAAAGGGCGGGACCAACGCCCCGGCCTCGACACACTGATGAAGATGATCGCCCGCCGTGAGATCGACATGGTCGCAACCTGGGCCGTCGATCGCCTCGGACGATCCCTCCAGCATCTCGTGACCTTTCTGACCGAAATCCAGGCCAAGGGCGTGGACCTGTATCTGCATCAGCAGGCACTCGACACTTCCACACCCAGCGGTCGTGCCATGTTCGGAATGCTTAGCGTCTTCGCCGATTTTGAGCGCGAAATGATCCGCTCACGGATCATTTCTGGCCTCGCCAGAAGCACGAAGAAAGCTGGACGGCCGAGCCTCGATCCCGACAAATCCGATAAAATCAGGCGATCGTTGACCAAGGGCGTGAGCATCAATGCCACTGCGAAAAAATTGAAAGTCGGTGTTGCCACCGTCCACAGAATCAAGGTCGAGATGACCGCCCAGGCGGCCTGACCTTCCAGCATCGGTCTGCCCACCGTAACCATGATCGCTATGCTAGCATCATCGGCATCCAGCATGGTCCTCATGTTCCAGGATCAGGCATCATCCCATGCTTCCGGACCATGATCCCGTCAGCGTCACCTGGATCATGAAGCACATCGACGCGAGCAATCTGGCCGGATGACTATGCCTGACCGGTTCGGGTCCTCTTTTGGAACTCGAACCGCATCACCCAAAAACCAAGGATTTCCGCCATATGTCCGAGGACCCGAATTCCCCGCCAGCGAGCAATCCTCTTCTGGGCACCAGCACTTCTCAAGTGCTTGAAGTCTCTTGGGGATCGTTGGAAAGACGGTCCCCAGAGAGCGTATGCTACAATAATCTGCTACGGGAAAATGGCCCATCATCGGCCAGAAAATCCCGCAATACCGTCCGTTTTGAAAGCAGCGGCTGCTACGGTAAGCTGCTACGGGATTTGCCCCGTGGGGTGCTTCGACGAGGCGGCAGACTCTATTATCGCCACACTGTCCCGGTTGACGCTCAGCGTCTGCTTAATCGGCTCGAAATCTGGCGTTCACTGCGCACCGACAGTCTCTCTATCGCTCTCCGTCGATTGCCGAGGGTCATGCCCAGAATTTGGGGGCTGCCAGAAGATTTTCATAACCCGCGGCAGCGGCGACGAGAAGTTTCGCCTTGTTCCGGTGGCCGGTCAGCGCAGCCGCGTCCGGATCACTGGCGAAGCCCAGCCTGTCCAGCATGGCCTCGCCCGCCACGAGATCGTTGAGAAGGCCAAGACTGTCCTGCAATTTTTCGAGCTTGCGCACGAACCGGCGCTGGTCCCGCTGGCGATGTTTGCCCAGGAACAGGCTCCCGAAAAACTCTGCCGCATAGCGCATTTTCTTCGCCAGCTTCCTGAAGTCATGGCGGTCTTCGTCGGAGAGCCGCTTGAACCCTGCGCCATGCCCTTTCACTTTTTTGCGAATGCGCCTGAGGGCGGCAGCGGCAAACGCTGCCGCGGGCTCTCCTGCCTCTTGGGCTGTTGCGCTGCTGCCTGCCCATTGGACGAAATCGAGGATCAACCAGCGGATGCGATCCGATGCGAGCGCGGTTTCGACATGAGTGTAGGCTTCGACGCGGGCGGCTTCCAGCCGGTCGCGCAAGCCTCCCGGCGGCGCTTTGGCAAGCATCACGTCGATGTCCCGCGCGTCTCCCAGCAGGCCCGCCAGATATTTGAACTCCCCGCGAAAATGCGCGAGGCGTGCGTCGGGCAAGAGGGCCTTGAAGATGGACA
The DNA here is from genome assembly GCA_036383495.1 of Sphingobium sp. Classification (GTDB taxonomy): domain Bacteria; phylum Pseudomonadota; class Alphaproteobacteria; order Sphingomonadales; family Sphingomonadaceae; genus Sphingobium. The sequence goes on from DASVOF010000080.1 coordinate 2,169, forward strand.
GGGCCGATCGCAGCCGCCGGATGGCGACACGCGCCTGATGCAAGGCTTCGCCGTTGCGGCTTTCGCCCAGAAGCATTTCGTTGAGCCGAAACTGGCGCAGGCACAGCAGGGCGATATGTTGGAACGCCTCCCCGGCAGACAATCCGGGATGAAGGAGGACGGGCTCTGCCTTGAACGAGGTAGGGGCGTGGCGGAGAAGGAGATGGCCGCGCTCGGATTTGCTCAGCACGCCCAGGCGCACGGGCGCCACAGCATCGAGCTTGCGCGCCATGACGAAGAGTGCGTCGGCGCTCCCGGCCTTCAGTTCCAGTTCCACTTCGCAGATGGGCGCTGTGCGCGTACCCGACTGCACAGCGCCCCGGTCGATGACCAGTTCGATGCTCGAATCCCCTTCGGTGACGATCCATGTCCGACGCTCGACCTTGACGTCGAAAATGGGGGCCAGCGCGGCCGATGATCCGGCGAGCAGGGCGGGAACCGGCGTGCGCTCGTCCATCACGGGAATGCTGTCGGAAACGGGCAATTCCCATTCGGAACGGTCGAACAGGCCAGCGGCGGGCCCGCCTTCGCCTTTCACAGTCTGGATACTCTTTTTGCCGCTGCGGCGAATGCGGAGCGCCAGGCCGTTATTGGCGAGATCGTGCCCCGGCGTGTCGAAATATTGGGCGTGGAGTTTGGTCTTCGCCATGGTGCCCTCCAGCAGGGGGGACGCCTCCAGAAAGGCGGCGGCCTCGGTCGTCACTTCGAGCTTCAGTTCGATTTCCGTGACCAAGGCCAATCTCCCGATAGGTCTGTGCTGGGGCAGGCGTGGGACGCATCAAAGGCGAGCCCACAGGACGCGGCACGATCTTGCAGGGATGACATAGCAGAAGCGGCGATGGTGCGACAGTTTGCACGACGTTTCCGGTCGGCCTCGGAATCCGGGGGGCGAGCGGGTCGGCGGCCTCGACATGGAAGGCGACGGAATCGGGCAGGAAGGTGAGGGTGAAGCGATCCGGCCCCGGAGCGATGTAGCCCGGCCGGACGCCCATTTCCGCGAGGTTGCACTTCGCCGGTTCCGCGCCGCAGATATAGCGGATTGTGCCGGCTTCGCGGCTGCGATTTTAGATGAACTTCATGACAGCCGAGTAAAATAGCGGCGGTCAGGTCAGAACTCCGTCCAGTCATCTTCATCGCTGTGCTGTGAGACAGCCAGTACCGCCGACCCCGAACTATGCCGACGCGAAGGCATATGTACGGCCACCTCTCGTACCAAAGGCTGGAATGCCGGGGACTGTCCCGCTGGAGCATTGCTCTCGTTGCCCAGCCTGAACCGGGATACATCCTGCGCCAGAGTGTCGGCCTCACCTGCCAAACTGCGCGCAGCGGCGGTGGCTTCTTCCACCATCGCCGCGTTCTGCTGCGTGACGGCGTCAATGTCGGACACGGCTGTGTTGACCTGTTGCAATGTGGTGGCCTGCCGGTCCGCCGACTGTGCGATGACGGCGATGAGGTCGCTCAGCTCGCTCACCTTGCCCACGATCCGGTCCAGTGTTTCCCCGGTTTCCGATACAAGGGCGACGCCAGTATCGACCTGAGCGGCGGAGGCGAGGATGCGCTTCTTCACATCCGTTGCGGCTTCCGCGGACCGCTGCGCAAGCAGGCGCACTTCGGATGCAACCACGGCAAAACCCCGTCCCGCCTCGCCAGCACGGGCTGCCTCGACGCCAGCGTTAAGGGCCAGCAAGCTGGTCTGGAAGGCAATACCGTCGATGACCGAGATGATCTCCGAAATCTCTGCCGATGCTTTTTCAATGCCGCCCATTGCGGTAATTGCGCGGTGTACCACGTCGCCCGAACGTTCCGCCTCTATGCGCGTCTCGCCCACGACTTCGTTGGCACGGTACGCGCCCTTCGCCGTATCATGGATGGTGCTGGTGATCTCCGTCACGGCGGCGGCGGTTTCTTCGAGCGAGGCGGCCTGTTCCTCCGTGCGGCGAGACAGGTCGTTCGATGCGTGACGAATCTCACTGGCGCTGGTGTTGATGCTATGCGTGGCAGTCATGACCGTTCGCATCGCGTCCGCCAGTTCCGAGACCGCGCGGTTGAAATCGCTTTTGAGCCCCGCGAAAGGCCCGGTCAGGTCGGCGTTGACACGCACCGACAGATCACCTTGCGCCAGCGCGCTGAGGCCGTCCCCGATACTGGATACGATCAGCGCGGCCTGCTGCTCCTTGGCCGTTTCGGCGGCTGCAAGTTGATCTCGGAAGGTCGCCATGGATTGCGCCATCTGGCCGACTTCGTCTTCGCGCCCGGCGTGCGGGATCGACAAATGGGTATTGCCCGCCGCAAGCGCCGCCATGCTGGCGCGTAATTCGCGGAGCGGTCGCACCACGCTCTTGCTGGTGATGACGAGGCCGGTTGAGAGCCCCGCGATCGACATCAGGATCGTTGCTGCGACCAGCACGGTCTGAGCCCATTCGGTGACGGCGGCAGCTGTTGCCTGAAGCGCGGCGACATCTTCGGTCAGTTCTTCGATTCGGGTGTCCGCGATTTTGGAGGCGCTGCGCTCTGCTGTACGAACGCGGTGGCGGAAATCGTCTGTGGCGCCGGCTATGTCACCCCTGATCGCACGCTGTGCGACGGCGGCAAGTTCCTGCGCCGTCTTGTGCTGTGTATCGAAATAGTCAGGGGAGAGGCCTGCATGGTCCGGCTCCGCGTTCAGGGTGTTGAGTTTGCTGACGAATTTGTCGAGCCGGTCGGAAAATTTCTTGTGGATCGCCTTATGCTCGGCGGGGTCCGTTTCGATGATGAGATTGAGAGCGTCGCGTTGCAGCGAGCGGCTGAGGGATCGCAGTTCGCCCAGGTCGAACACGCGCTTTTGCGCCGCCATGGCTGCGACATTTGCTGCCGCGACACGGCTTTCAAAATGCATCGTCACGCCCGAAAGGGCAGCAAGCAAGAGCATGGAAACGACAAGCGGCGCCATCAACCGTGCCGCAACGCTACGGAATTTCATGATTTCTCCGGTGTTTTTTGTGACCCTGTCCGGTCCCTGCCACGACAGAGGTTAACCAACCGCTGTCTGAAACCACAGAAATTCCGTCATCATTGCTGAACCTCCATCACAGTCACAGAGCGAGGCGGAAGCTTGAGATGGAGCTTCCCTGCATTGGCTGACGCCTTGTAAGATCTGGGAGCGACAGTCGCGGGTTTCTCAAAATTGTTGATGGAATCGATCCTGTCGGCAGTCAGTGTCTCGCCCACTGCTCCTTTCGCGGTCACGCCCGACAAGCTCAGGTCAAACTCCGCCGCCGTCCCGGCATCGAGATTGGTCATGGCCAGCCATATCTTGCCGTCGGTTCCTCGGGCAGCGATGGCATCCACCCGTGGGAGGTCGATCTTTTCAAAGACGTAACGGCCCGCATTCACTTCTATCGGCAGGACCGTGGCATCCTGGAACGGCACGTACATGCGAAATACATGGTAGGTCGGCGTGAGGATCATCTTTGGCCCGTCGGTGAGGATCATCGACTGAAGGACGTTAACCATCTGCGCGATATTGGCCATGCGAACGCGGTCGGCATGGCGGGTAAAGATGTTGAGATTGATCGCGGCGGTGACGGCATCGCGGATCGAGTTCTGCTGCTGAATATAGAGGACGGGCGTTCCGGCAAGAGGTTTAAGCCAGTTGCCCCATTCGTCGACGACCAGAGCAACCTGCTTCTTCGGATCATATTTGTCCATGAGCGCCGAATTCTGTGCGATCAGCCTGTCCATATCATAAGCGTTGTGGACGAGTTGTGCCCAGTCCTGTTCGGCAAAACCTGTAGCCGGCTCCATCATGGAGCCTTGTAAGCCGCTCGTATAATGGTGGAGCGAGAGGCCCTCGAAATTGCCGCCTGTGCGTGCGCTCGACCGGTAGGCTTTCATCACTGCCTCGGTATAGATCGTGTCGGTATCCGGCGGCCCTACGGCGATGCGGACCATCGGATCAGGACCGCGCATGAAGCGTGGCAATGGGCCGCTTTGAGCGGGATTGAGATTTTTGACGAAGGTCAGATGGCGGTTCAGCTCGGCAACGTAGGCGTCGGCGGACAGATTGCCGCCGCAATCCCATGTCTCATTTCCGATACCGAGAAATTTCACCTTATAGGGCTTGGGATGGCCGTTGGCTGCGCGTTCCTGTCCCAGGGCCGTTGGCTTATCCGTCGTCAGATATTCCAGCCACTCGGCGGCCTCGCGGGGAGAACCGCTGCCGACATTGACGGAAATATAGGCTTCGCTGCCGATCTGCCCGACAAAGTCCATAAACTCGTCGGTGCCAAAGCTGTTGGGTTCGACGGGGTTGCCCCAATTGATATTATAGGTAACCGGCCTTTTGCCGGCGGGTCCGATGCCGTTGCGCCAGTTATACTGGTCCGCAAAGCAGCCACCCGGCCAGCGCACATTGGGAACTTTGAGGGCCTTCAGTGCCGTAACGACGTCGCTCCTGATGCCCCGGATGTTGGGAATTGAGGAGTCTGGACCGACCCAGACGCCCTCATAGATGCCCTTGCCTAGTTGCTCGGCAAACTGGCCGAAGATGTTGCGATCGATTTTGGGGCCGGGCTGATCGACCGAAACTTTCGCGGTGCCGATAGCCAGGGGCTGCGCATGCAGGGATGAGATTGAAAGGAGGGGCAGCATGAAGGACGCTATGGTGCCAATGGCGACGTTCTTCCTCATCCAAGCCTCTCATCCATTTCCTATTATCGGAATTGGACTAGCCAATTCCGCATTTTGGTCAAGCATGAAAGTTCATCATATAAATTATGTGCGAGATGGCGCCAACATTTCGCTCTCATCGGATAGGCGAGTGGCGACTGCTGCCGCCCGCTGTCAGTAACCGGATCGACCGTACCCGGCCTTTGCGGGTTGCTACGGCTATCGCCGAGTGACGGCATTGCTGGGTCATGCACGTTGTTCGGTGAACTGCAAACAGGTCGAGCGGATCATACGACGGCGTCTAGAGCGGTGCTGAGTACATTTCCAATCTGGGATTAGGCGTGGGTGGTGCAGTCTGTATGATCACTGCGCCGTCATTGGCACGGCGGCGATATTCCGCTGCCATCGCCTGATGCATTGTACGGGCCGCTTTGTCGTCCGTTGCGGTGGCAAGCTGTTCGTGCATTCGCGCCCGATCCAGCAGTTCGGCAACGCTCTCTGCCTGTGTCATGGTTCAAACTCCTTCTCGTTTGGCCATGCTCCGTCCAAAACGCCTCTTGCGCACATGTCCGGTAAAACGAACAAGGAGTCGCCCAAGGTGTCGATGGGGCGCATTTTAGGCCTCCTTGTTATGATTTGAAACCGGATTCGTCCTGCGATGGCGAGCGGTCCATTCAGGAGTCGGGTTGCGGCTTGAATTCGTGCATCTTGATCTGACGTCGGCTGACGATATCGACTTCGCACAATTGCACGCTGTAGCCCCAGAGGTTCGCAAGATTCTGCATGATCATCCTGCTGTCCGTCTCGTCGAGCAGGATGTTGCTGGAGACGAGATGCTCGACCCGGAGGCGTCGGTCGCCCTTCAGGTCGACATCGACGATCTGAATGTCCGGTTCCTGCGAGCCAACATCATATTCACGGGCAAGGGCCTGCCGGACCCGGTGATAGCCGCGCTCGTCATGAATGGCATCGACCGACATGGTGGTGGTCGCCTCGTCGTCCAATATCTTGAACAAGCGCCATTCGCGGATCATGCGAGGGCTGAGGAACTGGAGAATGAAGCTCTCGTCACGGTAATTGGCCCAGGCATCGCGCAGCACGGCCATACCGTCTCCGCTGCCCGCTATGGCACCGAACCAGTGGCGATCCTCCTCGGTCGGATTCTCGCAGATGCGGGTGACGTCCTGCATGATGCCAAAGCCCAGCGCATAGGGGTTGAACCCGCCGAAATGGCCGGAATCGAACATCGGCTGGTTCAGCACATTGGTGTGCGACTGGAGGAATTCCAGAAACGATCCGTCCGTGATCTGGCCCCGCTGATGCAGCGTGGACAGGATGCGATAGTGACAATAGCTCGCCGCGCCCTCATTCATCACCTTGGTCTGGCGCTGCGGATAGAAATATTGCGCGACCAGCCGCACGATCCGCAATATCTCACGCTGCCACGGCTCCAGCTTCGGTCCATATTTTTCGAGGAAATAGAGGATATTCTCCTGCGGGAGGTTCAGCGCCCTGCGATGATCGTCACCCTTGGCCTTGACCTGCGCGGGGCTGTTGGGGAGCGTGCGCCACAGGTCGTCATAGATACGGTCGCGATAGGCCTGCCGCTCCGCCACCCGCGCCGTCTCCGCCATCAGGACGCGCGCGCGGACACGGGGGTGGCGATGCACCCCCTGGTGCATCAGTGCGTGCGCGGTATCGAGCAGCCGTTCGACGGCGGACAGGCCGTAACGCTCCTCGCAATCAGCGATGTAGCGTTTGGCGAAGTCCATATAGTCGAGAATGCCCGTGGCGTCGGTCCACTGCCGGAACGCATAATTATTCTTGAAGAAATGATTATGGCCAAAGGCCGCGTGGGCAATGACCAGCGTCTGCATGGTCGCGCTGTTTTCCTGCATGATATAGCAGATGCAGGGGTCGGAGTTGATGACCAGTTCATAGGCCAGACCGCGCAGGCCCTTGCGATACATCAGGTCGTTGGCGACGAACTGTTTCCCGAAGGACCAGTGCTTGTAGAAGAGGGGCAGCCCCACGGAGGAATAGGCGTCTAGCATTTGTTCGACGCTGATCACCTCGATCTGGTTGGGATAGACGTTGAGGCCCATTTCCTTGAGCGCGACATCCTCGATCGCGTCATACACGCGCTGGATGAGGTCGAAGTCCCAGTCATTTCCCTCGAACAGCAAATGGCCCTGGCGCTTCGTCACCGAACCGACCCTCCCTTTGGCTGGAACAGGTCGCGGAAAACCGGGTAGATTTCCGTGCGATGCGTCACCTTGCGCATGACGAAATGCCGGTGCTTCTCCGCGATTGTCGCATAGGTGGTCCAGAGGTTGCTGGCGTCGTCCGTCTGCACCGGCGGCTCCGGCACGCCGTCCCGCCCGACCTCCAGATAGGCGACATATTGCGCTATGGGCAGGATGCCCTTGCTCATGAGGCTGACCACCTTCTCGTTGTCGCGGGTCATATTGTCGCCGTCGGACGCCTGCGCAACATAGATGTTCCAGTCATCCGGCGGATAGCGACCGGCCACGATCTCCATCATCTGTTCCAGCGCGCTGGAGACGAGCGTCCCGCCGCTGACCGTGCTGTGGAAGAAGGTGTCCTCATCGACCTCCGCCGCGCGGTCGGTGTGGTGGATGAAGATGACATCGACATGGCGGTAGCAACGGGTGAGGAACAGATAGAGCAGGGTGAAGAAGCGTTTGGCGAGATCCTTCATATGCTCGCTCATCGATCCGGAGACATCCATCAGGCAGAACATGACGGCACGGGAAATCGGCTTGGGAACCGGCTCGAACCGGCGAAAGCGCAGGTCCACCGGGTCGATATAGGCGATCAGCGAGCGGCGCCGCCGGATCACCGCGGCCTCCGCCTGCAACGCTTCCAGCCTTTCCCGGTCCTCCGGCGTCACAGACGAACGGGCCTCTATCCCGGCGATCTCCTCCTCGATGCGGCGTAGTTCGGCGCTGCTGGGGCGATGCAGGGCGATGCGACGGGAAAGCGCCTTTTGCATCGTGCGGGGGATGGAGAGGTTGGCGGGCGAACCGGCGGTCGTGTATCCCGCGCGCTTGATCCCCTCGACCTCTGTACCGATCAGCTTGCGTTTCACCAGATCGGGCAGTTCCAGGTCGTCGAGGAACAGGTCGAGAAATTCCTCGCGGGTCAGGACGAAACGGAAATCATCATTGTCGTCCCCATCTCCGGCAGCATTCGAACCGCCGCCCGGTCCTCCCGATCCGCGTGCGATCCTGTCGCCTTCCAGATATTTCCTGTTGCCGGGGAGGACGCGTTCGCGCGTACCGCCGGTGGACGCGCGGTGCAGCGTCGGCTCATGAATGCCCGACCGGTCGATGCTGATCTCGCTCTCCCGGTCGATGTCCTTGATGCTGCGATCTTTTACACTGTCCCGGACCGCCCGCTGCACGGCCGCCTTTGCCCGCCGCAAGAAGCGTTGCCGGTTGACGAGACTCTTGCCGCTCGGGTTCAGGCGTCGGTCGATGATGTGCATCTGGGTAGCCCCGGCGCCTCCTTCAGCCTGCCTGCTTGACGCGGATATACCATTCGACGAGGCGGCGGACCTGCCGTTCCGTATAGCCGCGCGCGGTCATGCGATCGACGAACTCGTCATGCTTCGTCTCGGCCTCGCTATCCTTTTTCGATCCGAAGCTTATGACGGGCAGCAGATCCTCGACCTGGCTGAACATCCGCTTCTCGATGACGTCGCGGATTTTCTCATAGGAGGTCCAGGAGGGGTTGCGGCCATTGTTGCTGGCGCGGGTGCGCAGCGCGAACTTGACTACCTCGTTACGGAAATCCTTGGGATTGGCGATGCCGGCAGGTTTCTCCGTCTTGGACAACTCCTGATCGATGACTTCGCGGTTCAGCAACTGCCCGGTATCGGGGTCTTTGAAGTCCAGATCCTCGATCCAGGCATCGGCATAGGCGACATAACGATCGAACAGGTTCTGGCCATAATCATTATAGGATTCCAGATAGGCCTTCTGGATTTCGTTGCCGATGAACTCCGCATAACGGGGTGCCAGCTCGCCCTTCAGAAATTCGAGGTAGCGGGCCTCCGTTTCGGCGGGCAATTGTTGCTGCCGCACCATGCTTTCGAGCACATAGATGAGGTGGATCGGATCGGCTGCGATCTCCTGCGTGTCATGGTTGAAGGTCGCCGACAGCGCCTTGAAGGCAAAGCGGGTGGAACTGCCCGACATGCCTTCGTCCACGCCCGCCGCATCGCGATATTCCTGCAGGCTTTTCGCGCGCGGGTCCACGTCGCGGATCATCTCGCCATCATAGACGCGCATCTTGGAATAGACATTGCTGTTCTCATGCTCGTGCAGGCGGGTCAGCACCGAGAAGCGGGCCAGCATGTCGAGCGTGCCCGGCGCGCAGGAGGCGGAGGCGAGGTCGGACTCTCGCAATAGTTTCTCATAGACGTGCCGTTCCTCGGTCGCGCGCAGGCAATAGGGCACCTTGATGACGTAGATGCGGTCGATGAAGGCTTCGTTGTTCCGGTTGTTCTTGAAATTCTGCCATTCGGACTCGTTGGAGTGGGCCATGATGATGCCGGAGAAGGGGATCGCCCCGATATTCTCCGTGCCGATATAATTGCCCTCCTGCGTCGCGGTCAGCAGCGGGTGCAGCATCTTGATCGGCGCCTTGAACATCTCGACGAATTCCAGCATCCCCTGGTTCGCCCGGTTGAGGCCGCCCGAATAGCTGTAGGCGTCGGGATCATTTTGCGACAGCATCTCCAGCTTGCGGATGTCGACCTTGCCCACCAGCGAGCTGATATCCTGATTATTCTCGTCGCCCGGCTCGGTCTTGGCGATGGCGATCTGGCGCATGCGCGACGGTGTCAGGCGGATGACCTTGAACTGGGAAATGTCGCCGCTGAACTCATCCAGCCGCTTGCGCGCCCACGGGCTGATCATGCCGGTCAGCCGCCGCCGGGGAATGCTGTAATTCTCCTCGATATAGGCCCCATGCGTTTCCGCATCGAACAGCGCCAGCGGGCTTTCGAAGATCGGACTGATCTCGTCCCCCGCCTTCAGCGCGTAGATCGGGTGCATCTCCATCAACGCCTTCAGCCGCTCGGCGAGCGAGGACTTGCCGCCGCCGACGGGACCCAGCAAATAGAGGATCTGCTTGCGTTCCTCCAACCCCTGGCTCGCGTGGCGCAGGAAGCTGACGATATGTTCGATCGTCCCTTCCATGCCGTAGAAATTGGTGAAGCTCTTATAGCGGCGAATGGTACGGTTCATGAAGATCCGCCCAAGTCGCTGGTCACGCGATGTATCTATGATCTCGGGTTCGCCGATCGCCGCCAGAAGACGTTCCGGCGCGGATGCATGCATGAGCGGATCATTGCGGCATCCAAGCAGATAATCTTCAATCGACATCTCGGCTTGACGCCGTTCGTCAAAATTCCGCGTGAAGCTCGAGAACAATTCGTTTTTCGTCACTGACGACTCCCGCCGCAGCCCATGCCACGAATATAATACGCATGAGAGCGCAAAAACAGGCCCTTACTGTCGCTCGACTGTAAAAAAATATTCCCGCACATCTGATTAGTTCGCAATAGGCGCCCGGCGAAGCGGGAGATTTCCCGGCCGTATGCCCAATAGGGTCGTCTCTACTGCGCCTGCACACAAGCAATGCTGCGATTGCGTGAAAGCGGCGCCGGGGCCCAATCGCTCAACGCCGCATTCTGCGCCCTTCGCGGCGGGATGTAAAAGCCGTTAACCGCGACGGACGAAAAGGGCTATAATGCCCCCGCCCTCCCGGCAGGCCCCCTGCGGAAGGGCAAGGACATGGAGAGCGCGATGACATCCATTCTGCTCCACATCCACGACGACAGCGGCTCGGAAAGCCGGCTCCAGGCCGCCTGCGACATTGTCCGTGCGGTCGACGGCCATATTCATTGTGTGCAGGTGACGGCGCTGCCCGGCCTGCTGGCGTCGGACGTCTATGGCGGCACATCCATGGCCCCGGCCATGATGGCGGAGTTGCACGACATCGACGCCCGGATGCGCACCCGGATGGAGGAGAGGCTGCGCCGCGAAGGGGTGAGCTGGGGCTGGCGACAGGTTGACGGCGACATCGTCCACGGCCTGCTTTCCGCCTCGGCGCTCAGCGACTATATCATCGTCACCCTGCCCGCCGGGCCCCGGCGCGAGATGAGCGATCCGCTGCACCTCGCCGCCGATCTGGCGCTGGGCGGCCGCACCCCGGTGATCGCCGTGCCGCCGACCGCGCGGGGCATGGCGGTCGCGGGACGCGCGATGATCGCCTGGGACGGATCGCAGGAATCGTCCGCCGCGCTGCGCCTTGCGGTCCCGCTTCTGAAACTGGCGGAGGAAGTGCATGTCGTGACCGTCGAGGAAGCGGGCAAACATCCTTTCCCCGCGACCGATGCGTCCGAATATCTCTGCCACCACGGCGTCAAGTCGCAGCTTCACACCTGGCCGCAGGACGGCCGCACCGTCGAAGCGACGCTGCGGGCCGCAATCGGCGTCCTGAAGCCCGACTGGATGACGATGGGCGCTTTCGGCCACAGCCGCCTGCGCGAACTGGTCTTCGGCGGCGTCACCCGCACCATGCTGCGCGAGGTGCATGTGCCGCTGTTGCTGGCGCATTGAACCTCAAGCCCGGAAATGCGCCACCAGCGCATAGCGCTCGCCCGGATAGAGTTGCCGCGCATAGGTAATCCGCTCCTCGCCGCGCCAGGTCCAGCGTTCGAGCGCGATGCACGCGCTGCCTTCCGCCACCTCCAGCCCCGTCGCCACCGGCGCGGCGGCGCTGATCGCGGTGATCCGGTGCTCCGCTTCGGTCCAGGGCACATGCCCCAGCAACCACGACCCCGGCGGTTCCACGGAAAAATCCACCGCCGCCGCCTCGGGCACCGCGTCCAAACTGATCAGCCGCTCCTCCAGCGCATAGGGCAGCGCGCCTGCGAAATGCCGGCATTGGATCGCCAGCAGCGCGCCCCCCGTCCCCTGTAGCAGCGCCCGGTCCGCCCCCGTCGCCTCCCGCCGCTCGCAACGCACCAGCTCCAGCCGATAGGCAAGCCCTTGGGCCCCCACCTCATCGCGGATATCGGGTATCTCCAGCGCCGCCCGATGAAAGCGCGGAGCTGCGACGAAAGTCCCCGCCCGCTTCCGGCTTTCCAGCAGCCCTGCCTGCACCAGCGCGCGCAGCGCCTTGTTCACGGTCATGCGCGAACAGCCATAGGCCGCCGTCCACTCATTCTCGGTCGGGATGCGGTGGCCCGGCCGCCATTCGCCCGACATGATCCGCGCCTCTATGTCGCGCCGGATGCGGCTGTGCAGCGCCCGGCTCAAGCGAGCAGCCCCCGTAACGCATCACGATAGCGCGCCTCGATAGCCGCCCGCCCCACATGGACGCCCCCGCTGACCAGCCTGCGCCCCCCGCGCCAGACGCTGTCCACACGCCCCCCGGCGAATAGCAGCCCGTCGACCAACGCATCCCCCTCCCGCGCCGCCAGCGCCGGATCATCCTCCCGCAAGCTCACCATATCCGCCACCGCCCCCTCGACGATCCCCGCACATTCCTGTCCCAGCGCCTGCGCGCCCCCGGCGACGCAAGCGCGCCACAACGTCCCTCCCGTCGACCGCCCCGGCCCGCCCGCCAGCACATTGCGCTCCCGCCGCGCCAGCCTCTGCCCATATTCCAGCATGCACAGTTCTCCCGCAGCGTCGATCCGCACATTGGAATCGGACCCCACGCCGATCCCCCCGCCCATATCCAGAAAGGCCCGCGCCGGAAAAATTCCATCGCCCAGATTGGCCTCGGTAATCGGGCACAGCCCCACCACCGCCCCGCTCCGCGCAACCGCCGCCAGTTCCTCCTCATCCGCATGGGTCGCGTGGATCAGGCACCAGCGTTCGTCGACCGGCGCATGGTCGATCAGCCAGCGCACCGGCCGCCGCCCGCTCCATGCCAGACAGCCATCCACCTCCGCCTGCTGCTCAGCCACATGGATATGCACCGGCCCCTCGCCCGCGAGCGGCAGGATCGCCGCCAGTTCGCTTTCCGTCACCGCCCGCAAGCTATGCGGCGCGATCCCCAGCACCGCCCCGTCCAGCCCTCGCAGCGCGCCCCGCGCCGCCTCGACCAGCTGCGCAAACCCATCCACGTCGCACACAAAGCGCCGCTGCCCCACGCCGGGAGCCTCACCGCCAAAGCCGCCATGCGCGTAGAATACCGGCAACAGCGTCAGGCCGATCCCGCTCTCGCGCGCCGCCTCCACCACCGCGCGCGCCATCTCCGCCGGATCGCCATAGGCCGCCCCGGCAGGGTCATGGTGCAGATAATGAAACTCGCCGACCCGCGTGAAGCCGCTCTCCAGCATCTCGACATAGGCTAGCGCCGCGATCGCCCGCAGCGCATCCGAATCGACCCGATCGACAAAGCGATACATCGCCTCCCGCCAGGTCCAGAAACTGTCCGTCCCCTCTCCGCTCCGTTCAGCGAGCCCCGCCATGCCGCGCTGAAATGCATGGCTGTGCACATTGGGCAGGCCCGGCAAAGCGACCCCGTGCCGCTCGTCGTCCGCCTGCGCCCCCACGCCCGCCTCGACGCGCGCGATCCGCCCGTCCGCGACCGTCACGCGCACATCCTTGCGCCAGCCATCGGCCAGCATCGCCTGCCCGAACCACAGCGCCATGAAGGCCGCCCTTCGCTTCCCGTCTGGACAATCCAGCCGGTCGGCATTTAAGTATATACATTATTGAGTCGAGGCCAACGACAAATGACCGGCGCCCCACCCTGCGACAGGCTATGGACCCATGCGCGGCTCGCCACGATGCGCGCCGATGCGCCGGGGCTCGGCGTCATCGACCATGGCGCGATCGGCGCGACGGGCGACGTCATCACCTATGTCGGCCCGGCCGCCCAGGCCCCCGACGCGCGCGAGATCATCGACTGCGAAAATCGCTGGATCACCCCAGGCCTCATCGACTGCCACACCCACCTGATCCACGCCGGAAACCGCGCCGACGAATTCGCCCGCCGCCTCGCGGGGGCCAGCTATGAGGAGATCGCCCGCGCCGGCGGCGGCATCCTCTCCACCATGCGCGCCACCCGCGCCGCCAGCGAGGACGACCTCGTCGCCGCCGCCCTCCCCCGGCTCGACGCGCTGATCGCCGAAGGCGCGACGACAGTGGAGGTGAAGTCCGGCTACGGCCTCGACCATCCCACCGAACTCAAGATGCTGCGCGCCGCCCGCCGTCTAGGGCAGGAACGCCCCGTCAGCATCACCCCGACCTTCCTCGGCGCACACGCCCTGCCGCCCGAATATGCGGGCGACCGTCAAGCCTATCTCGCGCTCCTGTGCGACACGATCCTCCCCGACATCGCGCGCCTGCGCCTTGCCGACGCGGTCGACGGCTTTTGCGAAGGCGTCGGCTTCACGCCCGCCGAGATCGACCAGCTTTTCGCCGCCGCCCGTCGCCTAGACCTGCCGGTCAAGCTCCACGCCGAACAACTCTCCAACCTCCACGGCGCCGCGCTCGCGGCCAAGCATCAAGCCCTCTCCGCCGATCATCTCGAATATCTGGACGAAGCGGGGGTCGCCGCCATGGCCCGTGCCGGAACAGTCGCGACCCTCCTCCCCGGAGCCTTCTATTTCACGCGCGAGACTCAGCCTCCCCCCATCGACGCGCTCCGCCGCGCAGGCGTGCCGATCGCGCTCGCGACCGACTGCAACCCCGGCACGTCGCCGCTCACCTCGCTGCTCCTCACCATGAACATGGCCGCGACCCTGTTCCGCCTGACGGTCGATCAATGCCTGATCGGCGTCACCCGCAACGCCGCCTTGGCGCTGGGCCTCGCCCACCGCATCGGTACGCTGGAAACCGGCAAGCGCGCCGACCTCGCCATCTGGAACATCGAACAGCCTGCGGAGCTTGTCGTCGCCATGGGGCTGAACCCGCTCCACGCCCGCATCTGGAGGGGCCAATGACGCAGGTCCAATTGCAACTCATACCGGGCGACGCCCCCCTTTCCGCCTGGCGCGCCATCTGGCTGGGCGAACCCTTCCGCCTCGACCCCGCCTGCCACCCCCGCATCGCCGCAAGCGCGGCGGCGGTCGATCGCATCCTCGCCCGGCATGATCCGGTCTATGGCATCAACACCGGCTTTGGAAAACTCGCCAGCGTGAAGATCGGCGACGAAGACCTCGCCACGCTCCAGCGCAACATCGTGCTCAGCCACGCCGCGGGCATCGGCGATCCCTCGCCCGTCCCCGTCGTCCGCCTGATGATGGCGCTGAAACTCGCCAGCCTCGCCCAGGGCGCGTCGGGCATCCGACCGCAGACCGTCGCCCTCATGGAAGCAATGCTGGACCATGGCGTGACGCCCGTCGTCCCGTCGCAGGGATCGGTCGGCGCCAGCGGCGACCTCGCCCCGCTCGCCCATATGGCCGCCGCGATGATCGGCGTCGGCGAAGCGATCCGCCAGGGCGAACGCATGCCCGCCGCGCAGGCCCTCGCCCGCAGCGGCCTTGCCCCCATAGAGCTTGGCCCCAAGGAAGGGCTCGCCCTCCTCAACGGCACGCAATTTTCGACGGCGAACGCGCTAGCCGGGCTGTTCGCCGCCGACACCCTGTTCCGCACCGCGCTGGTGACAGGCGCGCTTTCCACCGAAGCGGCCAAGGGCACGGACGCGCCCTTCGACCCGCGCATCCACCGCCTGCGCCGCCATGCGGGCCAGATCGCGGTCGGCGAAGCGCTCGCCACGCTGATGACGGGGTCCGCCATCCGCGCCTCGCACCGCGACCATGATCCCCGCGTGCAGGACCCCTATTGCCTGCGCTGCCAGCCGCAGGTCATGGGCGCGGCGCTCGACGTGCTGCGCGCCGCCGCCGCCATGCTCGAAACCGAAGCGAATGGCGTCACCGACAACCCGCTGATCTTCCCCGACACGGACGAGGCGCTGTCGGGCGGCAATTTCCATGCCGAACCCGTCGCCTTCGCCGCCGACATGATCGCCATGGCCGTATGCGAGATCGGCTCCATCGCCGAACGGCGCATCGCCATGCTGGTGGACCCCGGCCTGTCGGGCCTGCCTGCCTTCCTCACCCCCCGTCCGGGGCTCAATTCTGGCTTCATGATCCCGCAGGTGACGGCCGCCGCGCTCGTCTCCGAAAACAAGCAGCGCGCCTATCCCGCCAGCGTCGATTCCATCCCCACCTCCGCCAATCAGGAGGATCATGTGTCGATGGCGGCCCATGGCGCGCGCCGCCTCGCCCCCATGGTCGACAATGCCGACGCGGTGATCGCGATCGAGCTGCTCGCCGCCGCGCAGGGCTGTGACTTTCACGCGCCGCTCACCTCCTCGCCGCCGCTGGAGGCCGCCCGCGCCCTGCTGCGTCAGAGCGTGCCGCATCTGGAGGACGACCGTCATTTCCACCCGGACATCGACATCGCACTCCACCTCGTCCGCTCGGGCGAGATCGCGAAGGCGGCGGCGATCCCGCTTCCGGGAGTCATCGCATGAACTGGCTGGAAACAGCGCGCGGCGATGCTCCGCTGATCATCGCCTTTCCCCACACCGGCGCGGACCTCGCCGATGTCGAGCCGCAGTTCCACTCTCCCTGGCTCGCCCGGCAGGACGCCGACTGGTGGGTGCATCTCCTCTATGGCTTCGCCCAGGAAATGGGCGCAACCACCATCCGCACGTCGATCTCGCGCAGCGTCATCGACGTCAATCGCGACCCGTCAGGCGCGTCGCTCTATCCCGGTCAGGCGACGACGGAACTCTGCCCGACAACCACCTTCGATGGCGTCCCCCTCTACCGCGACGCGACGCCCGACGAAGCCGAAATCGCCCGCCGCCGCGCCCTCTGGTTCGCGCCCTATCATGAAGCGATCAAAGCGGAGATCGCCCGCCTCAAATCCCGGCACCCTCAAATCATCCTCTACGACGCCCACTCGATCCGCAGCCGCGTCCCCCGCTTGTTCGACGGCGACCTTCCGATATTCAACATCGGCACCAATAGCGGCGTCACCTGCGCCCCCGCCCTCAGCGAATCCGTCGAAACCATCTGCATCCAAAGCGGCCACAGCCATGTCGTCAACGGCCGCTTCCGGGGCGGATGGACCACCCGCCACTATGGCCGTCCCGGCCAAGGCGTCCACGCCATCCAGATGGAACTCGCCATGCGCGCCTATCTCGACGAGCGGCCCGCACGCGACGAACATAACTGGCCCCCGCCCTATGACCCGGCCCGCGCCGCGCCTCTCGCCGCGATCCTGCGCGACATCCTCCATGCCTGCCTCTCCTTCGCGGAGCGGACGCCATGACCCGCATCGACAACAGCCGCGTCATCCGTCCCGCCACAGGCCCAGAGCTTTCCGCGAAAAGCTGGCTCACCGAAGCGCCCTTGCGGATGCTGATGAACAATCTCCACCCCGACGTCGCCGAACGACCCGAGGAACTGGTCGTCTATGGCGGCATCGGCCGCGCGGCGCGCGACTGGGAAAGCTATGACCGCATCGTCGCCACGCTCCAGCGCCTCGAAGCCGACGAAACCCTCCTCATCCAGTCCGGCAAGCCCGTCGGCGTATTCCGCACCCATGAGGACGCCCCCCGCGTCCTCATCGCCAACAGCAATCTCGTGCCGCACTGGGCGACATGGGAGCATTTCAACGACCTCGACCGGCGCGGCCTCGCCATGTACGGCCAGATGACGGCGGGCAGCTGGATCTATATCGGCACGCAGGGCATCGTTCAGGGCACCTACGAAACCTTCGCGGAAATGGGCCGTCAGCATTATGGCGGCGACCTGTCGGGCCGCTGGCTGCTGACCGCCGGCCTTGGCGGCATGGGCGGCGCGCAGCCTTTGGCCGCCGTCATGGCGGGCGCGTCCTGCCTCGCCATCGAATGCCAGCCCAGCCGCATCGAAATGCGTTTGCGCACCGGCTATCTCGACCGCGCCGCGCAGAGCATCGACGAAGCGCTCGCCCTCATCGACCAGAGCCGCGCGACGAAAAAGCCCGTCTCGGTCGGCCTGCTCGGCAATGCGGCGGAAATCCTGCCCGACCTCTACCGTCGCGGCGTCCGCCCCGACCTGCTCACCGACCAGACCAGCGCCCATGACCCGGCGAACGGCTATTTGCCCGTCGGCTGGACCGTCGCCCAATGGATCGAGCGCCGCGAGCGCAATCCCGAAGCCGTCGCGAAAGCCGCCAAAGCATCCATAGCCGTCCACGTCCGCGCCATGCTGGATTTCCACGCCGCCGGGGTCCCCACCACCGATTATGGCAATAATATCCGCCAGATGGCGAAGGACGAAGGCGTCGCCAACGCCTTCGACTTCCCCGGCTTCGTCCCCGCCTATATCCGCCCGCTCTTCTGCCGGGGCGTCGGCCCCTTCCGCTGGGTGGCGCTGTCTGGCGATCCGGAGGATATCTACCGCACCGACGCCAAGGTGAAGCAGCTTCTCCCCGACGACGCCCATCTCCATCACTGGCTCGACATGGCGCGCGAGAAGATCCGCTTCCAGGGCCTGCCCGCGCGCATCTGCTGGGTGGGCTTGGGCGACCGCCACCGCCTCGGCCTCGCTTTCAACGACATGGTGGCCAGCGGCGAGCTGAAGGCCCCCATCGTCATCGGCCGCGACCATCTCGACAGCGGCTCGGTCGCTTCCCCCAACCGCGAGACGGAGGCGATGATGGACGGCTCCGACGCGGTCAGCGACTGGCCCCTGCTCAACGCCCTGCTCAACACCGCATCAGGCGCGACCTGGGTGTCGCTACACCATGGCGGGGGCGTCGGCATGGGCTATTCCCAGCATGCCGGCATGGTCATCGTCGCCGACGGCACGCAAGCCGCAGCCCGCCGCCTCGAACGCGTGTTGTGGAACGATCCGGCGACCGGCGTCATGCGCCACGCCGACGCCGGCTATCCGCTGGCGATCGCCTGCGCCCGCGGAAAGGGCCTGGACCTCCCCTCTCTCCCCGACGGAGAACCGCAACCATTTTGAACCCTGTGGAAAGGCGCTCAGCGATTTGCGCGCGCCCGACCACGCAAAAACGGGCCGAAATGGTTAATTTCCGCTAAGCTTGATGAGGCCGATCCTTCCAAATCGGTTCTATCTGCAATTCCCCTGATCCCCGGAATCTCTAGGCATTTCACCAGGGCGACCGTGTTTGCGTGGACGCAAGCCGAAGGGGGAATTGATGCATTTGGGTGCGAAAGCCAGGATCATGATGGCGGCGGGGCTGCTGCTTGCCCTCCTGTTCCTGATCCTCGGCCTCCGCGAGTTGCAGCGCAGCCCCGCCGTCGCCGCGCCCGCCGCCCCGGTGAAGGCGACCGCCCCCGCCCTCATCCTCGCCGCCGCGACGCGCCCCATCCGCACGGGCGAGACGATCACCCCCGACATGATCCGCAACGCGCTCGCCGATCCCTTGCGCCATCCCGCCGCCGCCACGCCCGCCGAACTGATCGGCAAGGTCGCCACCCGCGCCATTCCCGCCGGATCGCTCATCCCCCGCGACGCGGTGGGTGGCGAGGCGAAGCTCGCCATCCGCGTGCCCATGGGGATGCGCGCGATCAGCATCGACACCACGGCGGAGATCGCCGTCGCCGGCCTCGTCCGCCCCGGCGACCGCGTCGACGTGCAGGTCGTCTATCCCGGCGCCGACGCGATCAGCGGCGCGCGCGGCGCGGGCCGCAGCCGCGCCCAGACCCTGCTCCAGATGGTGCAAGTACTCGCGGTCGGCGAAGCGGTCGTCGGCGCGCAGCAGCAAGCGAGCGGCGAACCCGCCCCGCCCGCCCGCACCGTGACGCTGGCCCTCTCGCCCGAACAGGTCTCCACCCTCTCGCTCGCCAAAAGCACCGGCGCGCTCACCTTGTCGCTGCGCAATCCGGCGGATGGTGATCAGCTCGCCCTGACCACCGCCACGTCCCGCACGCCCGACCCAGCGCCCGCCGCCCCGTCACCAGCGCCAGCCCCCCCGCGCAAGCCGCGCGCCGCCGCTCCCCCGCCGCCCCACATGATCGAACTGGTCGTGGGCGACCGCCGTGAAACCCTCTTGTCCGGGAGCGCCCCGCGTTGAAGCCGATCCTCGCCGCCATCGCCCTGCTGATGACCACCGCATCGGCAACCGCCCAGCCCCTCGCCATGCAGGGCAAGCGGACGCTCAGCTACCCCCGTCCCATCGGCCGGGTGGAACTGAGCCAGGACAATATCGTCGCCGTCACCGCCCCCACCGCCCGCTCGCTGGGCGTCACCGGCATCGGCGCGGGCGAGGTGACGATCAGCGTCTTCGCGCAGGACGGCGCGCCCATGGCGCAAACCACCCTAACCGTCGCCGCCGACAGCAGCCTGACCGGCCCCCGCCTGATCGCCGGGGAACAAGTGGTCGCCGTCGATGTCCAGTTCGCCGCCGTCTCCTCCTCGACATTGAAAGCGCTAGGCTTCAACTTCGCGAAACTCAGCGGCGACCTGCAAGGCGCGATCATCTCGCCCAGCAGCCTCAACAGCGCCAGCTTCGCGTCCGGCGGTTCGACCATCGACGCCAGCGTGCCGATCCAGAACGCTTTCAACCTGTTCCTCTCCGCCCCCAATCGCGGCATCAATGCGGTGTTGAGCGCGCTGTCCGCCAACGGCCTGTCCGAACTTCTCGCCCAACCCACTTTGCTCGTCCGCTCCGGCGAGCAGGCGAGCTTCCTCGCCGGCGGAGAAATCCCCGTGCCCGTCCCGCAGGCCTCGGGTCCGAACGGCGGCACCATCTCCATCCAATATAAGGAATTCGGCGTCCGCCTCTCCGTCACCCCCTATGTCCTGTCGAAGGACCATATCGTCCTGAAACTCGCCCCCGAAGTCAGCGAACTCGATTATGCGAGCGGCGTGCAGTTGCAGGGCTATGTCGTCCCCGGCCTGCGCCGCCGTTCTGCCGAAACCACCGTGGAACTGGGCAGCGGCCAGAGCTTCGTCATCGCGGGCCTCAGCTATTCGAGCCAGACCGTGACCCGCGACAAGACACCGCTACTGGGCGACATCCCCGTGCTCGGCGCCTTCTTCCGCCGCCAGCAAAAGCAGAGGGAGCGGCAGGAACTGGTCATCGTCGCCACCCCGCGCCTCGTCGGCCCAATGGAGGCCAAGGACATACCCCCGCTCCCCGGCGCGGCGGCGCTACAGGGCGACAGCACCCTGCCCGGCGACGCCCCCTTCGGCGTGGTGAGGCGCTGACATGGCGAAGATCCTCCTGCTTTCGGTCGACCGCGCCCTCGCCCAGCGGATCGCCGCCCCGCTCGAAGGCCGCGCCACGGTCGATCTCGTCCATTCACTCGAACCCGGCATGGTCGAAGGCCCCGCCGTGATCGTCATAGACCGCGCCGCCATCCCGCCCGAACGCTCGCTCGCCGCCGCCATCGCCAGCGCCCGGCAAGGTGCAGGCGGACGCCCGATCATCCTGGCCACCGAAGATCAGGACGCCGACCATGTGCTTCAGGCCGTGCGCGCGGGCGCGGACGACATATTGCCCCGCCATGCGGAGGGGCAGGAGGTCGCAACCGTCCTCTCCCGCCTCCTCAATGGCGCGCTCGCCGATCATGGTCAGGCCGGACGGCTGACGCTGGTCATGGGCGTCGATCAGGAGGCGACCGCCATCGCCGCCACCGACATGGGCGTGGCCCGCGCCCGCGCCGGATCCTCGACCCTGCTCATCGACTGCACCCTGCCGACCAGCGCGGCGCAGACTTATTGCGACGTGCCGGTCAACTACGGCCTCGCCGCCGCCGTCGCTGACCTTGAACGGATCGACGCCAGCCTGCTCGCCAGCACGCTCGCCCGCCATGATCTGAGCGGCCTGATGCTGCTGACCTTCGACGGCGGCGCGGGGGCCGAGCCGGTCGGCATCGCGCCCGCCGATATCGCCGCGCTCGTCCGCCTGCTCCGCGCCTGCTGCGATGATGTGATCCTCTGCGCCGGAAGCCTGCGCCACGGCGGCCTGCTGCGCGACCTGAGCGCCATGGCCGACCGCATCGACCTGCTCTGCGCCCAATCCATCCGCGATCTTGAAGCCTCGCGCCGCCTGCTCGACCGCATCGGGCCTGACGTCGCCGCCATGAATCGCACCCGCCTGCTGGTGTGGGACCATGATCCCGCCGTCCTTCTCGACAGCCGCCGCATGAGCCATGCGCTTGGCGCCGCCGATACCCTCACCATTCCACTTGATCGCACCCGCGCGCGCAACGCCCTCAACGCGGGACGCCCACTCGCCATGGAAAGCGACGGCGGCCCCTATATGCAGGCGATCCGCCGCGCCTGCGGTCTTGGAGCCTCCACGCCCCGGCTCGCCACGCTCCGCCGCGCCATCCAGCGGAAGCTGGAGCGCGCCGCATGAGTCTCCTCACCGAAGACCGCCTTCCTCTACCCCCCGCTCGATCGGCTCCCGTCGCCCAACCCGTCACCCAGCGGATGAGCGACAGCTATCAGGCGGTAAAGGCCCAGACCTGCGCCCAGGTCATCGAACAGCTGGAAGGACGCGGCAGCACTGCCGACACGCTGGACCAGCGCGCCCTGCGCGAGGAGATCGAACAGGTCATCGCCAGCCGCAGCCGCCGGGGACAGCTCGCCCTCAACAGCGCCGAACGGCTGCTACTGATAGAGGATGTGGAGGATGAGGTCGGCGGGCTAGGCCCCCTCGCCCCCCTCCTGCGCGACGCCACCATCGACGACATCATCGTCAATGGTCCCGGCGCCGTCTTCGTCGAACGCGCCGGGCTGCTCGAAAAGGTCGACACCCGCTTTCGCGACGACGCGCATCTCATGAACATCATCCAGCGCATCGTCGGCCCCATCGGCCGCCGCGTCGATGAAGCCAGCCCCTATGTCGACGCCCGCCTGCCGGACGGATCGCGCGTCAACATCGTCATTCCGCCGGTGGCGCTCGACGGCCCTCTCCTGTCCATCCGCAAGTTCCGGATGCAGGGGCTCGGCCCCGACGATTTCGTCACCCGTCAGGTGATGAACGCGGAAATGGCCGCCTATCTCGCCGCCGCCGTGCGCGCCCGCCTCAACATCCTGATCTGCGGCGGCACCGGCGCGGGCAAGTCCACCCTGCTCAACATGCTGTCCGCCTTCATCGGCGATGGTGAGCGGCTCATCACCATAGAGGACGCCGCCGAACTCCAGTTGCGGCAGGACCATGTCGTCCGCCTCGAAACGCGCCCCGCCAATGTCGACGGCAGCCGCGAAGTCAGCGCCCGCGAACTGGTCCGCAACGCGCTGCGCATGCGCCCCGACCGCATCATCCTGGGCGAAGTGCGCGGCGTCGAGGTGGTGGAGATGCTCCAGGCCATGTCCACCGGCCATGACGGCTCGATGGCCACGCTCCACGGCAATTCCCCGCGCGACGCCTTCGCCCGCATCGAAATGCTGCTCGGCTTCGCGGGGTTACAGAACGACATTCGCGCCATTCGCCGCTTCATCGCCAGCAGCGTGCATGTGGTCGTCCATATCCAGCGCCTCGCCAATGGCAGCCGCCGCATCGTCGGCGTCACCGAAGTCACGGGGCTGGAGGGCGACGCCTATTCGCTGAACGAACTTTTCGCCTTTGCAGAACAGCCCGCCATGTCGGGCCAGGGCGAATTTCGCACCCTTTCCCCCCGACCCTATTTCGCCGCGCGGTTGCAGGATTATGCGCCCGGCGTCCTCCGGCAACCGCTATGCTGAAGGGCGCGGCCTTCCTCTGTCTCGCGCTGCTGATGCTGGGCGGCGCGGCCTTGCCCCTGCTCATCGAGCGTGGTCGGGTCAGGGCGGACCTCGATCGTCGCCTCGCCGCGCTGTCGACCGGCGACTTCTCGCCGCCGCGCCGCGCCGCGCCGCTGTCCGTGCCCGACAGGATCGCCCCGCTGCTCGCCCGCGCGCAGCTGGAGATCACGCCTCGCGCCGTCGGGATTTTCGGCGGCGGCGCGGCCCTGCTCGCCCTGTTCATCCTGCTGCTCGCCGGTCCCGTCGCCGCACTGCTCCTGTTGCTGGCGCTTCCGCTCCTCCTCTTCGCCTGGGTCCGGCGGCGGGCCGACAAGCGGATCGAGGCGCTGGTCGACGCGCTTCCCTTCACCATCGACGCCGTGCGCCAGATGCAGACGGTCGGCGCGTCCCTGTCGCAGGCGCTGGAACGTTCGCTCGATGAAGCACCGGAGATCGTGCGCGGATATCTCTCGCCCGTCGCCCGCCGCCTCGAACTGGGCGCGCCGGTCGGCGAAGCGATCCAGCAGGTCGCGGACCGTCTGCGCGTTCCTGAAATGTCGATGCTGGCCGCCGCGATCCGCACCAACCTGCGCTATGGCGGCTCGATCACGGCGGTCCTCGCGAACCTCGCCGCCATCCTGCGCGACCGCATCCGCATCAAGCGCGACCTGAAAGCCGCCACTTCCGAAGCCCGCGTCAGCGGGCGCGTGCTCGTCGCCATGCCGCTCGTCGCCATGGCGCTGCTCATGTCGATGAACCCGGCCTATATCGACTTTTTCCTGCACGATCCGCGCGGGGCTCGGCTGGCTGTCGTCGCCATCGGCCTCCAGGGCGCGGGCATGCTGGTGATGCGCCGGGTCATGAGGCTGGCCTTCTGATGCTCGGGGCTTTCCTCTTCGGCCTCGCATGCCTTGGTCTGGTTATCGCTGCGCTGGGCGGCCGCCTGCTGCTCGCCGACCAGCGCCTCGAAGCCCGCCTCGCCAGCCTCCTTCCCTCGGACGCGGCGAAAGCGGGCCTCCGCCTCCCCGCCTTCATCGCCGCGCACGGACGAGATCGTTTCGAACTCGAAAATAAGCTGCAACTGGCGGGCTTCCCCGACGCCCGCGCCGTCCACCGCTTCGTCTGGCTGCGCCTCGCCGCGACCGTCGCGACGGCGCTGCTCACCCTCCTCCTCTCCCGCCTCCTCTGGGGCGGCTGGCTCGCCCGCCCGCTGTTGGTCGTCATCGGCTCCGGGCTGGTCTATGTCGGCGCGAAGCAGGCGCTTCACCTGCTCGCCTCCGCCCGCTCGCGGAAGGTCACGGCGGAATTTCCCTTCCTCCTCGACCTCATGCTGATGATGCTCGAAAGCGGCGTCTCGCTCGACCAGTGCTTCCGCGCCATCGCCCGCGACGAACAACTGGCCGTCCCCCACCACGGCCCCCTCATCGCCCTGCTCGTCGCCGACCTCGACCGCGGCATGCGCTACGAACTCGCCCTCGACCGCTGGGCCGCCCGCGTCGCCGTCGACGGCGCGAAGGAACTGGCCGCCCTGTTCCGCCAGTCCCTGTTCCAGGGCATCGAAATATCCCCCGCAATTCGCCAGTTCACCCAGGAATTCACCCAACGCCGCGTCGCCCGCGCCCGCGAAGCCATGGGCGCCATCACCGTGCGCATGGTCGTGCTGATGATCCTCTTCTTCATGCCGGCGCTCTTCATCGTGCTCGGCGGCCCGCCTGTCGTCGCGATCTTCGACACTTTGCGGGGAGCCGCCCGATGATCCTCGCCCTCCTTCTCGCCGCCGCCGCGCCCGTGGATGCGCCCGCCTCCACCCGCAGCCTTTATCTCCAGCTGATCCATCAGGCCCGCGCCGATGGCCGCCCCCGCGCGGCGCTCGCCTATCTCGACGATTTCGACCGCCGCTATCCCGGCGATCCCGACGCGCGCGCCCTGCGGGTCAACAGCCTGCTCGACCTCGGCGATGTCGACGGAGCGGAAAGCGCCGCCGCCAATCTCCACGACAATGCGATGCGGGGCCACCTCCTCGCCGCGCGCAATCGCTGGTCCGAAGCGGTCCCGCTCTACCGCGCAGCGATCGCAGCCAGCCCGGCAGACCCGCTGCTCCGCAACGCCCTCGGCTACGCCCTGCTGCGCGCCGGGAAGGCCGATCAGGCGATCGAGCCCCTGCGCGCCGCCATCGACCTTGCACCAGCGGACCGGGTCATCCGCAACAACCTGCTGCTCGCCCTCACGATCGCCGGCCATGGCGCGGAAGCCGAAGCGATGCTGCGCCATGTCCCCGAGCAAGCCAGCCTCCGCCGCCAACTCGCCGCCCAGGCCAGCCAACTCCAGAAAGCCCCCTGATGCTCCATCTGCTCCTCCTCGCCTCCACCGCGCCGCAGGATCAGGCCCGCGCCGTCATGGAATCGCAGCTACGCTCGCCACCCCGCACCGAAGACGCCGCCGGACTGTCCGCGCCGGAAGCGGAGATCATCCGCCAACACTATCTGGATTCGATCGGCCAGCGCCCGCCGCAACCATCGGAACAGGATCGCGCACGCCGATGAGCCTCCTCCGCAACCAGCAAGGCGCAGTCGCCCCGATGATCGCGGCGCTCAGCGCGGCGCTGATCGGCGCAACCGGCTTCGCGCTCGACGCGGGCCTCTATTATGTCGGTGCCCGCGATCTGCGCGCCGCCACCGAAGCCGCCGCCCTCGCTGCGGCGCAAAGCCCGGCGCAGGCCACCACCCGCGCCCGCGATATCCTAAGCCGTAACGGCTATGACCCCGCCATCCTCCGCTCGGTCCAGCTGGGCCGCTATTGCCCCGACGCGCGTCTTCCCTCGGATCAGCGCTTCGACCCCACCCTGTCCCGCTGCCCCGGCGACGGCCGGATCAACGCCGTGCGCATCCACGTCGGCAAACCCAGCCGCCAGTTCCTCACCCGCGTCCTGGGCAGCGCCAATCCGATCCCGGAACTCGCCGCCACCGCCACCGCCGCGCGGATCGACGAAGCCGGTATCGGCATCACCTCGGGCATCCTCACCGTCACCAACTCGCTCGTGAACAGCGTCAACGACCTGCTCGGCGCGCTGATCGGCGTGCAGCTGCGCCTTTCCACCGCCGATGTCGAAGCGATGATGGCCAGCAATGTGGACGCCGGCCGCTTCTTCGACGCACTGGCGTCACGGGTCGGCGAGACCGGCAGCTACGCCGACCTCACCAGCCGCACGGTCAGCCTGCGGGACTTGCTCCTCGCCGCCGCCAGCGCCGCCGATCAACCTACAACAGCCACCACGCTCGCCACCGTCGCGGGTCAGGTCGGAAGCGGCTACCAGGTCCCACTGTCCGGCCTGTTTGGCCTGGGCGTATGGAAGAATATGCCGGTCGGCGAAGCGGACGACAAACCCGCCCTTCGCGCCGGCATAAACGCCTATCAACTCTTCGCCTTCGCGGTGCAGGCGGGCAATGGCGTCGTCGATCTGTCCGACGCCGTGAGCCGCGTCGTCGCCGGCAGCACCGTCCGCATCGCCGCGATGGCCACCGGCCCGATGGACCGCCCGCGCTTCTCCTTCGGCCCGGCGGGCGAGACCAGCGTGGGCACGTCGGCGCTGCGGCTTCAACTCAACCTGGGCCTCAGCCTCACCATCCTGGGCACTGGAGTAGATTCCGTGCCGGTCCTGATCGACATCGCCGCCGCCCGCGCCGACGTCAGCGCGATCGACTGCCCCGGCACCGCCGAACAGGCGCGCGACAGTCGGGTCAGCGTCCTCGCCAGTTCCGGCCTGGTCAACGCCTATATCGGCAAGGCGCCCGCCAGCGCGATGAGCCGCCCCATGCCGCCCATCTCCGCCAGCGACATCGCCCCGGCCCGCATCCTCAGCGTCCTCGGCATCGTCACGGTGGACGCCCGCGCGATCGCGCAGCCCGTGATGGGGAACAGCGGCACGCTGGTCTTCGGCCCCGGCGGTCAGGGCGCGATCGGCAGGCCCGGCGCACCCGGAACCCCCGCCAGCATCGGCAACGGGTCGCAGGTCGGCCCTTTGCTCAATTCCCTCATCTCCAGCCTCACCGCCTCCAACGGCTTGCAGGTTGATATTTTGGGCATCTGCGTCCTGTGCGGCACGGTCCGCTCGCAACTGCTGAGCGCGATCACCGCACCCGTCATCGGGCTGGTGGGCGCCACCGCCGATCCGCTGCTCGACAATCTGCTCGCCGCGCTCGGCATCCAGCTTGGACATGCGACGGTCTGGGCGACGGGCGCGCGCTGCGGCGTGCCCGTGCTGATCTAGCGAGATCGGCGGCGCGGGCTCCTCCCCTCGCGCCGCCGCCTTTTCACCGGGAGGAATGGGAAAATGACGATGATCGACAAGACAAGAAATCTGCTGAAGCGCCTCAAGCGCGACCAGAAGGGCCTGACCGCCGTGGAATATGCCGTGCTGGGCGCAGTCGTGGTGGCCGCTATCGTGGCCGTGGGAAACAGTTTCGAAACCCAGCTCACCGGCGCCTTCACCGCCCTGTTCAACCAGGTCGGCTGACCACAGGAATGATGAGGATCCACCGGCCCCGACGCCGGGTCCTGCATTGCGACAAGGGAATGGCAGCGCTGGAGTTCGCCCTCCTCGCTCCGGCGCTGCTGATGCTCGTCTTCGCGATCATCATCTATTCCTTCTGGTTCTCCGCGCTCATGGGCGTGCGCCAGGCCGCGTCGGAAGGCGCGCGCGCCGCGATGGCGGGCCTCTCCACCACAGAGCGCGCCACGCTGGCCCGCGCCCGCGCGCAGGCGGTGATTACGGGCTACGGCGCGCTGCTTTCCTCGGGTGGTTCGCCCCAAATCGACGCGGGCGCGGACGGGACGGGCGTATTCAAGGTGCGGGTCAGCTATGATATGAGCGGCTCTACCCTCATGCGCTATGCCGGTTTCATCCCCATGCCCTCGACCAACCTGTCGGCCAGCGTCATCGTGACCAACGGAAGCTATTGATCGCTTTTTGCGCGCACGCAAAAGCCGTCCCGCCCTACAGCGGCTGGCGATGCCCTGACGCCCCACGCACAGCGAGGATCGCCTCGCGCAACTGGGCGAACAGACTATCCAGATCGGCATCCTCCGCCACGCTGAAATCCACGCTCAGCCCGCCCTTGCCCTGCCTCAGCCGTCCGATACGCTCTCCCCCCGCAACGATCTCCACGGCCCGCGCGTCGTCGCGGAGGCGGGGCGCCGCCGCCTCCCGCAACCGCGCCAACACCGTGGCGGGCGGCAGCATAGTCCCGTCCCCCGCTGCCCGCGCCTGCTGCTCCCGCCCGATCAGCCGCGCTTCGGCGATCATGCTTTCACGCTGCTCGGGTCGGCGCAACAGCGGCGTCAGCAGTTCGGAATAGCGCACCCGCAGCTCGTCGCGCGTAGCGAAGGCGTCCACCACCTCCTGCGGCAACTGGGCCAGCGCGAGCAACCGGCTAAGCTGACTGTTGGACAGGCTCAGCGCCTCGGCCATGCGCGACTGGACGCCGCCATAGAAACGATCGACCGCCGCCTGATAGCTGCGCGCCCGATCCAGTTCGCAAATATCCGCCCGCTCGCGATTTTCAATGTCCGCCAGCCGGAACGCTTCTTCGTCCGAAAGGTCCACGATCAGCGCGGAAAGACGCAATTCGGGCCGTCCATTATGGTTGAGCCAGTCGATCGAAAAGCGCCGCCGGCTGCCGACCAGCAGCTGATAGGGCCGCTCGGCGCCGGGGGGATTGAGCCGCACCAGCACCGGGATGCGATTGCCCCCCTCCGCCGCGATGGACTCGATCAACGATCGGCAGCTTTCCGGCGACAGGCCCGGCTGATCGCGCGGATTGCCGTCCCAAACGTCGCAATCGCCCGGCCGGACCAGCAGGGGCGATCGGATAATCGCCGCGCTTTGCGTGAAGCTGGTCAGCCGTTCGTCCAGCCGGCTCAACGCCTCCTGATCGCCCGGGCCATGACGCGCGGGCGCTGGATCATAGGAAAGCGTCGCCAACATGTCCCGGATAAAGCCCGCCATCTCTCACTCCCACATTCCCGATATGCGCCGCATAGCCTCTAAGCCCCCGGCCCGCCCCCATGATTGGGTCCGTTTCGGCTCCGCCATGCTCCTGTTTCGGCCAACTGCGCCGCTGGCTCGACCGCTTCAGATGCGACCCGACCACCCACTCCGCGCCTTGCTCCACCGCCAGACGCAGTTGCCAGGGGGACTCGATCCCGTCGACGATCACCATCGGGCTCACGGTCCGCGCCAGCCCGAGCAGCTGGCTGATGCGCGTCCGGTGGCGTTCGGAGTGACAGGCCCTGTGCATGAACGGACTGTCCAGCTTCACCACATCGGGCGCGATCGCCTTCAACTGGCTGATCGACGCATGTCCCGATCCAAAGCGAGCGACGGAAATCCGCGCGCCCAATACTCGCAGCCCCTGGACAAAGGCCAAGGCGTCCCGAAAACGGGTCATGCCGCTATTGTCCGCAATCTCCACCACCAACCGCCGCGCGAGTTGCTGGTTGCGTTTCAGCCGGGCGAACAGATCGGTCCAGCCCGCATCCTTACCGTGCAGGTTCAACGACAGGCTCTGCGTCGAAATCGCGAGGGAAAGGCAGGCGACAGGGTCGCTCTCCAGCTCGTCCAGCACATCGGACAGCAGCAGTCGGTCGATCAGATGCGCCAGCCCCAATCGTTCGATCGCGGCGCGCGCATCGGCGCAATCGAGCAGCATCGCTTCATGATAGAGCGCCGCGCCATGAAGGCCGGGACGCGCGACCGGACGCCAGTTGAAGGTCAGCGCGCCACGCCGCGCCAGCCCTATCAGCTTGACCGCCGCGCCCATATCCTTGCGATAGCGCGCCCCCCATTCTTCGGATCGCGCAACGATCTGCGTCGCCGGCAGGGTCGACGCCGCCAGCCTCCCGCGCGCCTCATCCTCGACCCGGTCCCCGGCCATGGCGCAGCCCGCCGAAACGGACAGCAACATCTCCGCCTCCCCGCAGCGGAAAGGTTCGGCGGCCAGCGCGACGCACATATTATCCACCAGCGCCCCAATGGGGCCGCTCGTCATCAGCGAAGCGCGGATATTCAGCGTCATCTCGCCCCGCCCGATGCGGCGCAAGTCGACGCGGCCCAGATGCCGTTGCGCGGCGCAGCGCAGATGCTCCATCGCCCCGCGCGCAGCCGCCGGACCGAAGGCCGCCTCGATGGCCAGGAAATTGTTGAGGCGGATCAGCAGCAGATGGTCGGCCTGATCAGTTCGCGTCAAGGCGATCCCTTTCATGATGAAATCGGAGCCCCGCCAAAGGCGAGGTTTGGGGAGGCGGTGCTCCGTGCCGCCTCCCCTCCCCTTCGTAGAGATGCGCGCCAGCGCTGGGGGCCAGGCCGGCGCGCATCCCGTTCAGTTGCCGAGCAGGCCGCCCAGCAGTCCCGTGACGGGCGCCGCCGGTCCCGATCCCGATCCCCCGGTGACGGGCGCGAGCACGCCGCCCACCAGATCGGTGACGGGCGCAAGCGGCGAGCCGCCCCCTGCGCCGCCGCCGGGCAGCGTCGGGGCCAGTCCGTTGACCGCGTCCAGCACCGGCGACGCGATGCTGTCGACGGTCGACGTCACCGTCGCCACGACAGGCGCAACGCCGGCAGCGACCTGATCGACCCCAGCCCCGGCCTGCGGCCCGAGCAGCGTCCCGGCCAGGTTGCCGACGGGTTGCAGCCCCGCCTCCACCCCGGCCGCCGTCGTCGGCAGGGCGACGTCGACGATCGTCCCCTGCGTCAGGACATCGGCGGTCACCAGCTGCCCTTGCGCGGTTCCCGCTCCCGACGGCAGCAGGTTGACGCCCACCAGAGTGTCATTCGTCGATCCGCCGGTCGGCACATTGCCGCCGACATCGGCGCCGACCAGCGGCCCGCCGAAGGATGACCCCGGCGCGCCGCCTCCGTTCAACAATCCGCCCGTGACGCCCTGCACCAGGCCGGTTACCGGAGCCAGCACGCCATTCTCGCCGGTCAGCGGAGCCGTCACCGGGCCGAGCACGCCATTCACCGTATCGAGCAAGGGCGTCGCTGCCTGATCGACCGCCGAGGTCACGGTCGCCACCGTGGGGGCGAGCCCGTCGGTGAGTTGCGTCACCGCGCCGCTGGCCTGCGGCCCAAGCACCGCGCCGGCAATCGCGCTGACGGGAGCCAGGCTTTGCTGCACGCCTTGCGCGGTGGTCGGCAAGGCCACCTGGGCGACCGTGCCGTCCCCGGCCAGAAGATCGACGGTGGCGACCGATCCCGTCGCCCGCGTATCGCCCGACAGCAGGTTGACGCCGACCAGCGTGCTCGAACCGGTGGAGCCCCCAACCGACTGACCACCCACCGTCGCTCCGATCAGCGGGCCGCTCAAGGTCGGCCCGCTGGGGCCCGAAGGACCGCCAGGACCCGTGGGGCCGCCGGGGCCGGTCGGGCCGCCGGGACCAGTGGGGCCAGTGGGGCCGCTCGGACCCGTGGGACCGCCGGGACTCGTCGGTCCAGTGGGACCTCCAGGACCAGAAGGACCGGTCGGACCGCCGGGGCCAGTGGGACCGCCCGGACCCGTAGGACCGCTCGGGCTCGTAGGTCCGCCCGGACCGCTGGGGCCGCTGGGACCACTCGGGCCGCTAGGTCCCGAGGGGTTCTTCCCCCCGCCCGCACCTATGTCGAACCCGACGCCATCCGAGCAGGCGCTAAGGAGTAAAAGCGGAATCGCGGTGGCGCAAAGCAGTGCGCGCCGTCCAGACCGCATCGGTCCACTAAAGGGCATTGATAATCTCCCTGTTTCGCTGCGAACAGTTCGCATCGCCCTTACGCTAAGCACGCAAATCCCTTCCGGCTCGTTCAGAAAACGCCGATCCGGTTATATCGACATATCGGGCGCAAAACGGGCGCTGAGCGTTCGGAAAAGCCCACCCAAGAATAAGCAAGGCGGCATGGAACGACCAAAAACAAAGGATAATATGCGGTGTCTTGCCGCAACAGCCGGGAATATGTCCGCTCAAACCGGGAAATCGCTCCCAGCTCCCATTCCGGCGATTGATCCAAAACGGTTACTGTTTATGGATCAAAGCCCAGATCTCACCGCCAGCGCGGCCCCTCGACCCATGTCACCAGACTCCGCCGCAGCCCCCTCGTCACCGGCAGCACGCGATGTTGCAGGAAAGACGGAAAGATCAGCAGGCTCCCGCGCGGCGCGAAGGACGCGCCCGGCTGCTGGACGCAGAAAAATTCGAACGCGCCGCCCTCATAGTCGCCGGGCTCGGACAGTTGCACCACGACCGACAGCTTGCGATCGAACGGGCGCGGCGATTCCAGCCACACATCCTGGTGCCAGTCATATTTGCCCTGCTGCGCGCCAAGATATTCGGTGAATTGCAATTCATAGGGGGCAACTATGTCGACGCCGAAATTCGTCCGGTTGGACGCGTGCACGAACTGCATCACCCGGTCCACGACGTCTCGTTCGCGATGGGGATCGAACCAGCGGACGCTGGACGACCGATAGGATTGATCGTCTCGGCTGTCCTGATCAAAGCCGACCGTCGCCGACTGATCGGCGTAAAATTCCGCCCGCTTGACGATGGCGTCGCATTCGGCCGCCGTCAGCGCGGACGGCCATACCTCCCACACATTGTTCATCTGCTTGTCCACTTGGTTAGATGCGGCCAGTTTTTGCGCATACGCAAAATCCGCGATCAGAAAGCGCGCGACAGTCCGAAGAAGAAGCGCGCCTTGCGGCTATAGTCCCTGTCCGGCCGCTTCACCGGCAGCGCGACTTCCGCGCTCGCCCGCCATTGCCGGCCCAGCCCCACGCGCACACCCGCCCCCACCGAGGCCAGCGAATAATCCTGCGCCCTCAGACGATAGGCGGGCCGCGCCACCGCATGGGCCGTCGCGCCGTCGGCATAGGCGAACAGCGCGCTGTTCTTCAGTAATGGGGATTTCCCGCGCAGCGACCATGTCAGTTCCGCACCGCCCGCCAGAGCCTGTTCGGCGGTCAGCGTTCCCACCGGAAACGCCATGCCCGCGCCCCGCCCGCCCAGCGAGAAGCGCTCCGTCACCGGCAGCTTGTCCGCGCTATACTGCGCCTTGGCGGAAAGCTTCAGCGACACAGTTTTGGACAGGCTGCGCACCGCCACGGCCTGCGCATTGACCTTGGTGAAATCCGTCTCGGAAAAGCCGATAAATGGCCGCGCGCCCAGCGCGTTTACGCCCTGGCTCACCACCGCCGACACCGCTTGACCGCTCTTGTCGCCTGTGTGCGACCATGACGCGCCCAGCCGCACCGCCCGCGATCGAAAATCGCCAAAGCGCACGTCCAGATAATAGTTGCTGCTGTCGATGCCATCCAGCGACGCGCTGACCGACAGGGTCGTCCGGTTGGACCGGACAAGCGGGTAGTTCAGCGCAACCCCCGCCAGCGTCGCTTCCCCCTCGATCCCGCGTCCGCTCTGCCGACTTTCGACATGGGCGGCATGGGCCGACAACGTCATGCCGTTAGAGCCGATCGGCGTGCTGTGGTTCAACGAATAAAATTGATAGCGATCGGGATAGAAAGGCAGATATCCGGCGATCCTCGTGCTGTCGCCTTCGCGCAGCAGCCCGTTGACCGTGACCGAAAGCTGCGCCTGCACGCCCGTCACCACATTGCTGACCCCGCTATTGTCGATCAGCACGCCGATCTGCAATTGCTTGCGCTTCACGATCAGGTCCAGCACCAGATCACCGGGCTTTCCGCCCTGGCTGACGCGCGCCTCGACCGTCTGCCCCGGAATGTCCCGCAACAGGGAAAGCGATCGTTCCAGCACTGATTTACGCAACGGCGTCTCGCGCATCAGCCGTCTCATATGCTTTTCGATCAGCCGCGTGGGCATGCTGGGCGAAATCCCGCCCAGCCTGTAATTCACGACCCGCCCTTCCACCAACTGCACGACCAGCTGGCCGCCCGTGGGAACCTGCGCCGGGATGGACACCGAATAAAAGGCGACATCGCTGCGCGCATAGGCCGCCCCCACCGCCGCCGCCACGGCTTGCAGCGTGTCGCGCGTCAACGGACGCCCGATCAGCGGAGCCACCGCCTTGTCGAGCAGCGCCGACGAAAGCGACGCTCCCTTATAGCGAACGCGCGCCAGCGATATGGCGGCGGCCGGTTCCGTCGCCGGAGGAATGCTCACATCGGATTGCGGCGCGGAGGCCGCCGCAGGCGGAGCGATAAGCCTAGGCTCCAGCCGATCGGCCCTGTCGCGATCGATGACCGGCGCGGACGTGGAATCATTGACCTGCGCCACCGCCGGAATGGCGCAGGCCAGCCCTATCGCCGCCCCCACTATCCCCAGCTGTCGCAACACCCCGTCAAACCACATTGTCCAGCATCGCCCCATGCTCGGGGAAGCCGTCCCCATGCCGTCAGGCTTAGAGCAAAGGGCTTAGCATTCACTGCGAACTAGAACCGGATCGGTGGATTCCGCCCGCCTCAAGCCCGACGCAAGGGACAATTGCCTCCGCTTCGGCGCGAACCGATGCCAGATCGCGCCGGAAGGGGCATCAGGCGTCAAAAATCGTCGATCCCGGCGCTTCTCTTTCTCGGACATCGGTTGACCAGGGCGCGCCTTCCGCTCTCTCCCATTGCGCGGCGCGAGCGGAAAAGCGCGTCAGCAGGAACTGCCCGAAATGCCATTCGCCCAGGCCCGACGCCGCATTGATATGGCCCACCTGCCCCGCATCGGCGAACTGGCTGCCCCACGACTGCGCCAGCAGCCGCGCCCGCTCGAAATCGATATAGGGATCGTCATGGCTCGCCACGACGATGGAGGGAAAAGGCAGCAGCGCCTTGGGCGCCGGCGCGAAACCGGCCAATCGGGAATCCACGTCCGCATTGTCCACTTCAGGAGGAGCGACCAGCAGCGCCCCCACGACCTTCTCATTCCATCCACGGCATTCCAGCGCCGCCCACCACGCGACCGCATGGCATCCCAGGCTGTGCGCGGCCAGAATGACCGGCCCGTCGACCCTCGCGATTGCGTTGTTCAGGTTGCTCACCCAACTGTTGCGATGCGGCCTGCTCCAGCTGCCCAGTTCCACCCGGCGGCAATTGGGCAGCTCCGCCTCCCAGACGCTCTGCCAATGACCCGGCCCGCTGTTCATCAGGCCCGGAACTGTCAGGATCGCTGGCCCGGACAGGGCGCCATCGGGGTAAATGCTCATCGCCTCTCATCCTTGCTGGGGATATGAAGTTTCTCTCTACCTATTAAGTAGTAAATTGAAGCGAAGAAAGCTTCCAGCCCCAAAAGCCGGACTTGGGCCGGGCCGGTGTCAGAGCGCGATCAGCGCGTAGGGCCGGTTAAACCGCTCCGTCACGACGAACTGCGCGCAATTATAGACCGGCACGCCGCGCGGCGTCTTCCCTTCGAAAGCGCCCCGATGGGCATGGCCGTGCACGGCGAAGCGCACATTGTCGAACCGGTCGATCGCTTCGGCGAGCCGCGATGATCCCAGGAACGGGAAGATTTCGGGCGGCTCCCCCTCGACCGTATCGACCACCGGCGAATAATGTAGCACCGCGACGCAACGATCCGTCCGCAACGACCGCAGCGCATTCTCCAGTTTCCGCGCCTCGTTGATCGCCTCCTCGACAAAGGCCTTGACCGCGTGCTCGCCGAACGCGCCCAGTTCACCACGTCCAAATCCGCCGACAAAGCCCTTCACCCCGGCGAAGCCGATGCCCTTTATCTCGACCGCCTGATCGTCGAGCACGGTGACGCCCGCGCCATGCAGGATGCGGACAACCTCCTCGGGCTGGCCGCCTTCATAGTCATGATTGCCCAGCACCGCGACTATGGGGATGGTGCAGGCGTGCAAATCCTCCGCCAATATCTCCGCCTCGCGCGTCTTGCCGAAATTGGTAAGGTCGCCGCACAGGGCCAATATGTCCGCCTTCTGCGAAATCTCCTCGAACATCGCGCGATAGCGATGCTCCGACGTGTCGGTAACATGCAGGTCGCCAATGGCGGCCAGCGTCAACCCGTCATGGCGCTTACTTGTTTCGATCATGACTCTCCTCAAGGCCCTTGCCCACCACGTCGGCGAATCCCCATTCCGTTATGTCGATCAGATAATCGCGTGGGGACAGCAGCCGCCCGCGACACACGCGGATATTGGGCACAGGCAGTTCCGACCGCGTCTGCAATCGCCCCAGCAATTCCTCGAACAGCCACAGCGGAATGCAGTGCCGCTCCGTCGGATAGATGAAGCGGAAATTGAGCAGATGGATGAGCAGCAATTCCCAATGCAGCTCCATGGAATCCAGCAACCACTGCCAGTTGATCCGCTCATGCTGCCGCAGGATCACATGGACAACATCTGCCCCGTCATAGCGGTAGCGGTCCTGGATGAAGATTTTGGACAGGATGAACTCGGTCGGCGGCGTGATGCGGACATTGACGCCATAGACTTCGGCATAGGCCACATCGCGGAACCATTCTTCCGTCACCGGCACGCTGGCCGACGAGATATTATAGATCACATCGAAGAAGTTATTTCCCCGCCAGACTTTCCCGATCCAGCGTTCATCCTCAAACTCAACCTCATGCCCCAGATGCTTGAAATAGGAAAGGATACGCGGCGCGTCGCCCGCTTTGCAGAACACGTCCAGATCCTTGGTCGGCCGCACGATCCCAGTATGGCACCCCAGCGCGTAAGTGCCCGACAGCATGAAGGGGATGCGGGATTCCACCAGATGCTGGAGACTCTCGGTATAGAAGGCGACCGAATCCGGGGGAGGGTCGAATGTTGCGGCGTCGATCGTCATTGCTCAGGTGCAACGGACGAGAGCGAGTGAGTGTTCCACCCCCAAACCTTCTCCCCTCGGGGGAGAAGAATACGCAGCCTTACCGGCTCCGCCGGTTAGGCGAAGTTGGATGAGGGGGGACCGCGCCTTTCAAACTACGTGCTCCTACCCCCCCCGTGCTCCTGCGAAGGCAAGAGCCCAGTTCAGACGGCGAGACTGGGCTCTTGCCTTCGCAGGAGCACGTAACCCCTCAAACCCCCGGCACCCCCAGCAACTTCGCCTCATCCCTGATCCGCCCCGCCTGCGCCGGGTTCGCCTTCCGCGCCGCCTCATAGGCCGCCTTCGCCTTCGCCGTCTCGCCCAGCGTCATCCGGCTCCGCATCAGCATGATCCAGCCGTCGACATTGCCCGGACTGGCTTTCAGCTTTGCCTCCAGCCCCGACACCATCCCTTCGATCATCGCATCCTGCTGTCCCTTGGGAAGCTGTGACGCCGCCTGCATCTGCCCACGCGTCGGCCCCGGAATCGCCGCCGTTGCGACCGACCCCATATCCGGATGCGGCGCTTGCCGTTTCACCGCCGCCAGCCGTCCGACCACGTCGATGCCGTTGATCTTCCCCACCTGCTCGATCGTCCGCCGCAGGTCCGCTTCCCACGGCGCGCCCGGCGGCGTGTCGCCCAGCAGCGCCAGCCAGTCGCGGATCGCGCCCTCATGATCCTTGGCCAGATCCTTGCGCACCGCCTGAAAATAGCGCGCCCGCGGCTCCTTGGGATCGATCCTGATCGCCTTGTCGAAAGCCTCCGCCGCCTCATTCGGCATCGGGTCCCGCTCGCTCGCCATCACCACCGCCTCGCCCAGCGACGACCAGAAGGTCGCATTGCCCGGAGCCAGCTTCACCGCCCGCCGATAGGCGCGCGCCGCGTCCGCATGACGGCCGCTTTCGAAATAGGCCCAGCCCAGCCTCTGCCAGCCCTCGGCGTCATTGGGATTGGCCCCGACCCGCTCCTGCAAGCTACGGATGACGCTTTCCGGATCATTCGCCTGGCTTGCCACGGGCGACATGGCGGGCGTCTCCACCTTCTCCGGCCGATCGCGCAGCACATTATATCCCACTGACACCAGCGCCAGCGCAGCTGTT
>DASVOF010000081.1:0-4486 GCA_036383495.1 Sphingobium sp.
TAGGACGCCGACCGCCCTCGCGCAATGGCGTCAGCGCGCGAGCGCCGCCGCCTCGCGCGCCAATGCCTCGATCTTCGCGGGATCGACCGGCCCCTTGGGGACAACCCAGCTGCCGCCAACGCATTTGATGAAGGGTTCGGCGAGCCATTTGGGCGCGCTTTCCACCGTGATTCCGCCGGTGGGGCAGAAACGCGCTTCATGCAGCGGCGCAGCCAGCGCCTTTAACGCGGGCAGGCCGCCCGAAGTCTCCGCCGGAAAGAATTTGAAGTGCGTCAGGCCCAGGTCCATGCCGCGCATGATGTCGCTCGCCGTCGCGGTGCCCGGCAGGAAGGGAACGCCCGCCGCGATCGCCGCCTTGCCCAGCGGTTCCGTGAGGCCAGGGCTCACGATGAACCGCGCACCCGCCTCCAGCGCCGCATCGAGCTGCGCCGGATTAAGCACCGTCCCCGCGCCGACTACCGCGCCCTCGACCTTGCTCATCTCCCGGATGACTTCCAACGCGGCGGGCGTGCGCAGCGTCACTTCCAGCGCGGGCAGGCCGCCCTTCACCAGCGCCTGCGCGATCGGCAGCGCATCCTCCACCCGATCGACCACCAGCACCGGGATCACCGGAGCCAGCTCCATCACCTGAGCGACTGTAAGCGACATTATTTCTTCTCCCGAAAGGCTGCGGCCGCGCCGTAAAGCCCAATCTCTTCATGCACGGCCAGCCGGATCGGCACGGCAGCCATCAGGCTTTCGAACCGTCCCTTGGCGGTAAAGCGCCGATGGAAACCGCTCTGAGGCAGGAAGTCGCGCATCCGCTGCGTCAGCCCGCCAGCGAGCACCACGCCATGCGGCCCCTGCGCCAGAGCCAGGTCGCCCGCGACCGAACCATAGCTAAGGCAGAAACGCTCCAGCGCCGCTCGCGCGAACTCGTCCGTCCCGTCGATCGCCGCCTGCCACAGCTCGGCGTCTTCCATCAGCACGACGCGATCATGCCCGATCGTCGCCAGCGCCTTGTAGATATTGTTGAGCCCCGGCCCTGATACGATCCGCTCGGTCGACACGCGCAGGAATTTTTCGCGCAGATAGGCGAGAATCTTCTCCTCCAGCGGATCGAGCGGCGCGAAGTCCAGATGTCCGCCCTCGGTCGCGATCGCGTGAGGCACGCCGTCGTCAAAGGCGACCATGGCCACGCCCAGCCCCGTGCCCGGCCCGACAACGGTGACGCCGCCATCGGTGGGGAAGGGCCGGTCCTCGCCGAACAGCAACGGCAGATTTTCCTGGGGCAGCCGTGCGACCGCATGGGCCACGGCCTCGAAATCATTGACCAGCCTTAGCTGATCAAGGCCCAGTTCCTCATCCAGCGTCTCGGGTCGGATCATCCAGCTGCTGTTGGTCAGCTTGATGACGTCGCGTCCGATCGCGGTTGCAAAGGCGATCGACGCCGCCTTCGGCAAATCATCGCCCTCATCATGCGCAAAGGCCGCCCAGCAGGCTTGCAGGCTCGGGAAATCCGCCACCTTATATTTGCGCACCTTGCCCAGCGTCGGCACGCCCCGAGCGTCCAGCTTCGCGCGGGCGAAGCGGGCATTGGTCCCGCCAATGTCAGCGGCGATAATGTCGGTCATGAACGACCTCTCTCCAGTCTAATTCGTCATCCCAGCGGAAGCTGGGATCTCGTGACGCCGGGCGTGCCCTCTCGCCTGAGATGCCAGCCTTCGCTGGCATGACGCTGTGGTTACAATTCACTTTCCATCGCCGCCAGGATCGGCGAGGCGCCCTGTTCGGCCAGGTCGCTATGATGCCGGAACAGCGCAAACAGCTCGCGACCCGTATCATAGGGAGAAGGGGGAGGAGAGGGTATCTCGCGCGCGTCCCACTCGGCCGCGTCGACCAGCGCCTCGATCAAGCCCTTGTCCGCGCAGACCCGCACCATGTCGCCATCGCGCAGCTTGCCGATCGGGCCGCCACCCAGCGCCTCGGGGGACAGATGGATCGCGGCGGGCACCTTGCCCGAAGCGCCCGACATCCGCCCGTCCGTCACCAGCGCCACCCGGAAACCCCGGTCCTGCAATACCCCCAGCGCCGGCGTCAGTTTGTGCAGTTCAGGCATGCCGTTGGCGCGCGGTCCCTGGAAACGCACGACCACGACAACGTCGCGTTCCAGCTCGCCCGCCTTGAACGCGCGCAGCACATCGTCCTGATCGTGGAAGACGGCGGCGGGCGCCTCGATGGTCCAGCGCTCCTTCTCCACCGCGCTGACCTTCATCACGCAGCGGCCGAGATTGCCCGCGAGCAGCCGCATGCCGCCATCAGCATTGAACGGATTGGACACGGACCGCAGGATGGTTTCGTCCCGCGAAGCCGGAACATCACGCCATTGCAGCGCCTCGTCCTCGATCACCGGCTCCTTGCCGTAATCGGTGAGGCCGTCGCGCGCGACCGTCATGATGTCCCGATGCAGCAGGCCATTGTCCAGCAGCTCACGGATGACGACCGACATGCCGCCCGCCGCGTGGAAATGGTTCACGTCGCCCGACCCATTGGGATAGACCCGCGCCAGCAGCGGCACGACGTCGGAAATCTCCGCAAAGTCGGTCCAGTCGACATGAATGCCCGCGGCCCGCGCGATCGCGGGCACATGGATCGCATGATTGGTCGACCCGCCCGTGGCCATCAGGCCGATGATGGCGTTTACGATTGCCTTTTCGTCGATGCAGTGCCCCAGTGGCCGGTAATCATCGCCATCCCAGCCGATGCTTGACAGCCGATGCACCGCCGCGCGCGTCAGTTCCGTCCGCAGCTTGGTGCCCGGATTGACGAAAGACGCGCAGGGCATGTGGAGCCCCATCACTTCCATCATCATCTGGTTGCTGTTGGCCGTGCCGAAGAAGGTGCAGGTGCCCGCGCCGTGATAGCTGGCGCTTTCCGACTCCAGCAATTCCTCCTTGCCGACCTTGCCTTCGGCATAAAGCTGCCGGATGCGCACCTTTTCCTTGTTGGCGAGGCCCGAAGGCATCGGCCCAGCCGGAATGAGAATCGTCGGCAGATGGCCGAACCGCAGCGCGCCGATCAGCAGTCCCGGCACGATCTTGTCGCATATGCCGAGCAGCGCCACGCCCTCGAACATGGCGTGGCTCAGCGACACCGCCGTCGACAGCGCGATCGTGTCGCGGGAAAAGAGCGACAGGTCCATGCCCGCCTGACCCTGTGTCACGCCGTCGCACATCGCCGGCACGCCGCCCGCGACCTGCGCTGTCGCGCCCACTTCGCGCGCGGCGATCTTGATCGCCTCGGGATAGCGGCCATAGGGCTGATGCGCCGACAGCATGTCGTTGTAGGCGGTGACGATGCCGATGTTCATCGCCTGGCCGGTGCGGATCTGCGCCTTGTCCTCGCCGCTCGCGGCGAAGCCGTGCGCCAGATTGCCGCAGCTCAATTGCTCGCGGTTCGTCCCTGCGTCGCGCCCGCGCTCAATCAGGTCCAGATATTTCAGCCGCTGCCGGGCGCTTCGCTCGACGATGCGTTCGGTGACCTTGGCGATCACCGGATGAAGATCAGTCATGCCAGCTCGCTCCATCCCGTTCGATCATCGCAATGGCCGAAGAAGGCCCCCAGTTCCCCGAAGCATAGGGGCAAGGTTTCATCCCCGCCTGTTTCCACCCGTCGATGATCGAATCGATCCACGTCCATTGCGCCTCCACCTCGTCCCGGCGCACGAACAGCGTCTGGTCGCCCGCCAGCAGATCGAGGATCAGTCGCTCATAGGCGATGCGGCGGCGCTGCC
The DNA here is from genome assembly GCA_036383495.1 of Sphingobium sp. Classification (GTDB taxonomy): domain Bacteria; phylum Pseudomonadota; class Alphaproteobacteria; order Sphingomonadales; family Sphingomonadaceae; genus Sphingobium. The sequence continues at coordinate 3,773 of DASVOF010000081.1, forward strand.
CCGCGAAGGCGGCGGTCAGCGACACGTCCAGCGTCACCTCTTCCAGATGCACGTCGCGCTCCAGCCCCGGTCTTTTGCTCATGATCAGCAGGCGGATATATTCCTCCGGCTGCAACCGGATGATGAGCGTATTGGGCTCCAGCCCCGATCCTTGCCCGTCGCGGCCAAAGATGGAGTGCCTGACGGGCTTGAACTGGATCTGGATCTCCGACTGGCGCGTGGGCATCCGCTTGCCGGTGCGCAGGTAGAAGGGCACGCCCTGCCAGCGCCAATTGTCGATATGCGCCTTCAGCGCCACGAAGGTTTCGGTGTCGGATTCCTTGCCCAGTTCCTCGGCATAGCCCGTGACGATCTCACCGCCCACCGCGCCCGGCGTATATTGGCCGCGCACGCTGTGGGTCTTCACGCATTCCGCCGCCATCGGCCGCAGCGACCGCAGCACCTTCACCTTCTCGTCGCGCACCGCGGTCGGGTCCATGCGGGCGGGGGGCTCCATCGCGATGATCGACAGGATTTGCAAAACGTGATTCTGCACCATGTCGCGCAGCGCGCCGACGCCGTCATAATAGGACACCCGGCCTTCCAGGCCCACCGTCTCGCCCACGGTGATCTGCACATGGTCGATCGCCGTCGCGTTCCACAGCGGCTCAAACATCACATTGCCGAAGCGCAGGGCGAGCAGGTTCTGCACCGTTTCCTTGCCCAGATAATGGT